>JAJFGQ010000008.1 GCA_021776075.1 Alphaproteobacteria bacterium
TAAATTATCAACGCCCTGCTGCCGTTCTGCGCGTTCCCGCATCATTTTTGCAAACACCACACCCAGTGCATATTGGACGGTGCTGTGCATTTCTTCCTGTACGGCGCCCATAACCTCGACAGGCACCGGGCCGCTTTCATAATCGGCAGGCTCCATAAAAATCATATTCAGGCCGTCGCTAAGCTGCCCGGCATATTTATCCATCAAGGTCCGGTCCGTTGTCACATGCTTGATCTCATGGGTAAAAACCTCACGAAACCAGCATTCCTGATCTTCAAAATCATGGGCAATGTAAATGGTCGGATCAATATGAATATCAACGGTAATGTTTTCAAACCACACACAACCCAGTCCCGATTCAGGGTCCGTGTCTTTTTTAAATCGTACCCTGTGATTGACAGAGATTAACCCCTGCATCACGCCCCCGACTTCCGTATGATAAGAAGCAGGCCACGGCGAAACCGTATCAATATCAAGCTGTGCCAGTTCTTCCTTTGACTTCTTCGTATCAAAAGCCACCGGGTTTTCAGATGTTGTCACTTCAATCACAGGCCTTGCCATAGAAGCGCATGATACCGACACAGACGGCAAATCCGCCGGCGCCGATGCCAATACCAGCAACGTCGCAAGGCCCGGAAATTCCAGACCGGACATAGAGTTTTCCCTTCCCCAACAATGTGAAGGGCGCACCCTAGCAAGCTACAAACGATATGGAAAGATTTTTATTGACAGAATTAATATTATCTTCAGTCGCGCAGCTATTATGAGGAATAGCGGCAATGCTCTTAATAACGGCTCCTACGCTTTTTCTTCGCCGTTTTTTCTTTCTCTGCCCGGCAAATGGCGCTGACACGCTCATATTCTTCCAGAGAATCAATGTCGTTCTGGCGGTAAGACATTTCCTTGTGCAGAAGCAGTTCCTGAGAAGACACGGCGCTATTGATATGGCTCACCATTTGTTCCTGAATCGCTTCTATATCAACCGCATTATACGGCCCCATGGCGCCTGCATTATTCACGGCGCTCTGAATCGCCTTCCCTACATTCTGTGAATATTTATTGATAACTTCGCGGTCGACTTCCACATGCTTTAATTCATGACCCAAAACGGCTTCCCTGCACTTTTTGCCTTTATTATCACTGGCAACGAAAATTCGGGGCTGTAATTTTATGGACACATTCACCTGATCATACCAAAAACAGGCCACGTTCTGGCGCTCATACTTTGCAATACCCCATTTAACTTCCAGCGTCGTCACAGGCGTATCCATCCGCAAACCACCCGTTGTGGTGTCCACACCGGCGGCATAAGGATTAATCGTGCCGGATTTCAGCTTTCCCAATTCCTCACTGCTCTGTGTAAAATCATATTCAATCGGCCTTGAAATCGGCGTAATTTTCACTGACGGCGCTTTGGGTACCGTACATTGCACAGTATTCGCTGCCAAAGTCAGCAAACCGGAAATAGCAATAACGTCAAGCCCGATCATAGGTAACAGCCCTCATTGTGTCTTTTATCCACCCTCATGATGACAGATTTTGGTTAACACTCTGTTTCTCTTATGATAAGCATAGCGAATAAAAAAAATGAGGGTTAAGACCATGGGTTTAATTGCACAACTTCTTATCACAGCACTTGATATCTACATCTACATCATCATTGCCAATGTTATTATCAGCTGGCTCATTGTCTTTGATGTGGTGAATATCCGCAATCCGAAGGCAGCCAATCTGATATGCCTGCTGGAAAAAGTAACGGATCCCGTTTATAAACCCCTTCGTAAATACATACCCCCCATTGGCGGCATTGACCTGACGCCCATTATTATCATTTTTGGCATTTACCTCCTGCAAAATATTATCCTTAGACTTCTGGTGTATTAAGCCGTGGAAACAAAAATCATTGACGGCAAGGAAGCCGCTGCAAAATTACGGGATGAGATCGCTGTGCAGGTGAAAACCCTCCCTTGTGCGCCGGGTCTGGCTGTTATTCTGGTTGGTGACGATCCGGCCAGTCAGGTCTATGTCCGTAACAAAATCAAAGCCTGCGAAAAAACCGGGATCACAAGCTTCGAGCACAGAATGTCGGAAAACGCCACGCAGCAGGAGATCCGCCACGTCATTAAAAACCTGAATACCAACACGGATATTCACGGCATCTTGTTGCAACTTCCTTTACCGGCACACCTGAATGGAGATGAGCTTATCCAGGAAATTGACCCGGCCAAGGATGTTGACGGCCTGACCATCGCCAATATTGGTAAGCTGGTTGCCGGGCTTCCCGGGATGACACCCTGCACCCCGCAAGGCAGCTTGCTCTTGATCAAAAGCGTTCAGGAAGACCTCACCGGCCTCCACGCCGTTATCATCGGGCGCTCTCTCCTGTTCGGTAAGCCCATGGCGCAATTGCTGCTGGCCGAAAACTGCACCGTGACGCAATGCCATTCAAAAACCCGTGACCTGCCCGGTATCTGCTCACAAGCAGATATCTTAATCGCCGCTGTCGGCCGCGCACAAATGGTCAAAGGCGACTGGATCAAACCGGGCGCGATTGTCATTGATGTCGGCATTAACCGTGTGCCCCCCCCTTCACCCCCCCCCAGCGGGGGGGAACATAAAGGGGGGCTGCTAGGTGATGTCGATTTCGATAGCACACAAGGCATAGCCCGCGCCATTACCCCCGTCCCCGGCGGTGTCGGTCCCATGACGATCGCCTGTTTGCTCAAAAATACCGTGAAAGCCGCTCAAAGCTGCTGGGAAGAACCAGAGCGGTAAAAATAAAACTTTTTAGAGTATGCCCTTAGCTTTTAAAAACGCCACAAAGGGGACGGCTACGGGAGAGGCTATTTTTTTAAGAACATGGGGAATGTTAAGCTTTTCAACAAACTCTTGCACTGCCCACACAATGACTATTACATATCCAGCGAGCAAGGCTATCAAAACTGCTTTTTGTTCATAAAGAGAAGATACAAACACCACAAAACTCTCTCTTCCAGCATCATAAGCATGCCATGCTAGTAACAATGTATCAATATCAACATATAACAGCCACCCCGCCAAAATAAGAGAGAAAGCTTTAAAAACAAAATACGCAAGCTTGACACCAAAGGCCGTTGAAAAGCTCACAGCGATAAACAAAAAGATTAGAATCTGCCAAGCTGGATCAATATTCGAAATAAAGAAAGAGTTCATTCGTCCCCCCCCCTCAATATCTGACTTGTCCTGTTCGTCATCGTCATCCAAAAAAACACTTGCCACTACAGATGTAACAACTGTTCCTACCAAGGCACCAATAGGACCAGCAATAGAAAAACCGAGCAACCCACCACCAGCAGCAGCACTCAACTTTCGAATTTCAATTGTCTCTTTAACTTTTTTTTCTTCAGAAGAACCTTCAGAAAGACGTTTATCATCCGGATTTTCTACCATCATTGCACCTAAATCACTTAAAAAAAAACAGAGACAAGACTAATTCATATACAAATTAAAATAACGAGTAAATAATTCATATCTGAATTAATCACTCCCCCTGCGCAGCAGTAAAGCCGGGTTCACCGTCAAAGTTATGCAGCATGACAGCCTTGGTAAAATTCATATCGGCTTCGTTCAGGCGCTGCATTAAAGCCAGAACCTGCGATGTTTTTACAGGCCCCCCTTTACTCAAAAACCGTAAACGCCAGTTATCGGCACAAAAAGTTTCCGGCAAGCCGTCCGGCCAGACTTTCACACCACGATTGGAGATCATGGAAAGCTCTATACCATCGGCGACACAGGGCAAAATCTTCGCTGCCAGTTCATCCGCTGTTCCGCCCCAGTTCAGGTTCAGGTCGACCCCAACACGTTCCTTTTGCTCTTCTTTCCGGGGCTTCAACGGCGGCAATTGCATCCCGCCCGCCGGAACGCCGTTATAATTAGCGACACTGAAGGTTCCCGGCATACTTCCCAGCCGTTCAATCACGGCATTAGTAAAGCCCTCCGTACCAACTTTTTCCCGGCTGGTACCTTCACGGAAAATTTCACCGGTATGAATGCCGTCCTCAAGCGTTTTAAGCCACGCATTGTGAATCTTGGCCGCGACTTCGCCCTGTCCCACATGCACGAGCATCATCACGGCACCGAGAAGCAAGCCCGACGGATTGGCAATACCCTGCCCGGCAATATCGGGTGCAGAACCGTGAACCGCTTCAAACATCGCAAAATCCGCACCGACATTACTTGAACCGCCCAGCCCAACGGACCCCGTGACTTCCGCAGCGATGTCGGACACAATATCACCATATAAATTCGGAAGGACGATTACATCGAACATATCAGGTGCCGAAGCCACCTTGGCCGCGCCGATATCTATAATCATGTGGTTCTGCTCAATAGCGGGGTATTCTTCCCCGATCTCGTCAAACACCTTGTGAAACAGCCCGTCGGAGAGTTTCATAATATTGTCTTTGGTCATGCAAGTGACTTTTTTCCGCCCGTTAGCTTTGGCGTATTCAAAAGCATAGCGTACGATCCGCTCCGTTCCCGGCCGGGAAATCAGCTTCAACGAGGCCATAACATCCTGAGACTGCCGGTATTCGATCCCGCCATAAAGGTCTTCCTCATTCTCGCGCACAATCACCAGATCCATATCGGGGTGATGCGTTTGCACATAAGGCGCATAGGACACACAAGGGCGCACATTGGCAAAAAGCCCCAGCGATTTACGGATCGTTACATTCAGGCTTTTAAAACCACCGCCCTGCGGGGTCGTAATCGGCGCTTTCAGAAAAATTTTCGTCCGGCGGAGCGACTCCCATGAGCCATCCTCAATCCCGCTCGGCACCCCGCGTTCATAAACAGACTGGCCAATCTCGATCTCATCCAGATCAAGCGCGGCACCGGCTTCGTCTAAAATACGCAACGTTGCGTCCATAATTTCCGGACCAATACCGTCACCGCGTGCAATCGTAATGGGGGTTTTGTTCGTCATGGCTTTACTCTCCGTCTCCACAAAAGGACAGCGCAGAGGATAACACCCCCCTCACAAAAACCAAAGCGATACAGGTTGACAATGGTAGGCGATCTGCGAAAATAAACGACTATGACTTATGTGTTTTCTTTTATTTTTGCCGCTTTGACCTTTTTATCTTTTCCTGCATTAGCGGCAGAAGAAGCCCACGCCGTGACGCCCAACTTTATCGACCATCCGGCCTCTATTCTTTGCCTGATCGTCTTTGTCCTGTCCTATATTGCCGTCCTGTTTGAAGAACGTACGCATTTACGTAAGTCAAAACCCGTTATGCTGGGCGCCGGCATTATCTGGGTTATCGTTGGTTTTATGGCCAAGGATTACGGCGTTGACCACCACACATTACGCACAGCCGTCTCTCACGGCCTGGAAGAATATGCCTCTTTATTGCTGTTCCTTCTCGCCGCCATGACCTATATCAGCGCCTTGCAGGAACGCCGGGTTTTTTCAACCTTGCGGGCAAAACTGGTGCGGTCAGGCATGAATCTAAGACAGCTCTTCTGGGTCACGGGATTCATGGCCTTCTTCCTCTCCCCTATCGCCGACAATTTAACAACAGCCCTTGTTTTAGGCGCTGTCATCATGGCTGTCGGCGCGAACAACCCTAAATTCATAGCCATAAGCTTCGTCAATGTTGTCTGTGCGGCCAATGCAGGCGGTGCGTTCAGCCCGTTCGGAGACATCACGACCCTGATGGTCTGGCAGGCTGAAAAAGCCGACTTTTTTGAATTCTTTGCCCTTTTCCTGCCGTCACTGGCCTGTTTTCTGGTGCCGTCTGTTATTATGAGCTTTTTCGTACCCAAAGTTCAGCCTTGGGCCGTTAAAGATGATGTACACATGAAACGTGGTGCAAAATTCATCATTTTTCTGGGGCTCGCGACCATTGCCATGGCCATTAGCTTTGAACAGTTTTTAGGATTACCGCCTTTTCTGGGCATGATGACGGGCCTGTCTCTCCTGATGATCACAGCCTTTTTCATTCGCAAGATCGGCCATGGCCGGGATGAAGATTTTGATATTCTGGAGCAAGTCGCCGCCTCGGAATGGGATACCCTCCTCTTCTTCTTCGGGGTGATCTTTAGTGTCGGGGGACTGTCCTTTATCGGTTATATGGAACTGGCCTCGCATACCATGTATGACGGATGGGGCCCTAGCATGACCAATATTATGCTCGGCTTTGCGTCAGCCCTCATAGACAATATCCCTGTCATGTTTGCCGTTCTCTCCATGGACCCGGAAATGAACCATTTCCAGTGGCTTTTGATTACACTGACAACAGGTGTGGGGGGGAGTCTTCTTTCCATTGGCTCTGCCGCCGGGGTAGCCCTGATGGGTGTCGCCCGTGGCCAGTACACCTTTATGACGCACCTGAAATGGACCCCTGTCATTCTTCTGGGCTATTTAGCCGCCATCGGCGTACATTTTTTGATAAACGGTTAGAATCAAGGTCCCCCGAATAGTTTGTTATTCTCAAACATTCTTTTGGCCTTATGAAACTGCGTGGGAGTCAAATGCTCCGGTCTATCCTTACCAAGGTCACTTGTGATTAGCTTACACGTTCTTTGCGCATCCGATGTTGCAAGAGAGGCATAACAGTCCCCTTTCACGGTGGCATCAACAGCATAATTAAACGCTTTTGTACCCACATTCATTTCTGTTTTCACACGGTGGGAAAAAGCTTCCTGTTTACTGAGCGCGCTTTCAGAAGTCATTGTAATGACAACGGCTGTAGCAATAAGGGCCATTGTAATACATGTCGCTATCGTATCATCTCCTAAGTCATTGTCCATATAACTCACTTTACTCCTTTAATTATTAATTGACATAATGCAATATACAGCGTTGCTTTAGACGCTGTCAATAAAAACCGGAGCCTTGGTATCCGTTGGTCTAAACGCGGTCACTGGCAAAAGCTATTTCAGGCGTTGGTCGAACAATGTGGTATTCCTGATTTTATGTCTCTGGATAGTTCCCATGTCCAAGCTCATCGCTGCGCTTCTGGTGGAAAAGGGGGGAGAAAAACCAGGCGGTGGGGTCATCGCGGGGTGGCCGTAACACCAAAATCCACGCATTAAGTGATCCGTATTGCCGCCCTATTGCCTTTCATCTGACAGGTGGGCAAGTTGCAGATATCAAGGGCGGTGAACCACTAGCCATGATAATGCCGCTTAAAAGATTTTAGAAGGGTCGCCACAAGATACGATAAGCTGGCGCAGAACTATCTATCGGCGCTTTGTCTGGCGGCCATAGTTGCTTATTGGATTAATTGAGTTTGGTCCCTTGAAGCCACAATTTTAAGCCAAAATGCTTTCGTTTTCTAAACTTCTTCTGGTAAAACTCAAACTATGGAAGATTTTAATATAAGAAATATTACGTTAACAGAACTGCCTCAACTTGAGGAACAAATCAAAGAAACAGCTAATCGTGCCTTCAAATGTCCGGGATATGATGAAGACATTGTTGCCGATCTGAAAACCAAAACTGATCCTGTCATAAAAATATGCATGAATTTTAACGGTCAAATTATAGGCTTCGGTTATGGGTATATTGCCCAAGCAGATACTTTGGCATCTTTCTTAAAAGTAGAGGCGGACAATATCCCAGATCCTCTGCTTGCCGCAGATAAACAAGGGCGGATCGGCATTATAAAAACAATAGTGACAGACCCTACATGTCAAGGACGAGGAATAGGCACAAAGCTAGTTCGAGAAATTGAACAAGGATTGTTGCAGAACGACGCCACAGAAATTATCGTGCCTGCATGGAAAGCAGGAAATAGAATAAACATTAAAAAAATTATGGAGAGGACAGGTCACAAACCCAACTTCACAGTTGACGGTTTTTGGAAAGAAGACTGCGATTCTGGAGAATTCCAGTGCGTGGACAGGATAAATAAATGCATATGCAGCGCAGTCTTCTACGCAAAAACTCTCTAAAACACAGACAATAATTACATGTGCAGATTGTTTTTTTGCTTATGTTGCCGACCTTCATTCAGTTTTTTAGGAAAGTTGTCCGGTTCATATTAATTGAGTCTGGACCCTAATTTATTGCGCAAGGTTTCGGCTTGCAGCTTCATGGCTTTGTCGGCCTCTGCGTAGGCCTGTTCGATGGTGGCGAGTTTCAGGAGCTTGCGCGGGCGGCCTTTCTCATCCGTATTTTTCAGCCAGTCGGCCTCGTTAACCATCGCGCCCTTGATCCAGTCGCGGATGTGGTTGATTTTGTCGTGTGGGATGTCGTAGGGGAAAAACTCATGAAACACGGCATCGGTGTTCCATTGACGAACCAGCCATTGCGGGGCATCTGATGGGATATCTGTAATCTGGCGTAAACACTCCTCCTGCCGGAGCAAAGGCTTTTCCAGTGCTGTCTGAGATGGGTCAGGAGGGTTTCATCAATACCATCTTCCCCCGCCGCAAAGCTGGAAAGATAAAGTCGTATATCGTCTTTATTTACTACGTTATATGCCAAAACACACAGCCTCTTGTTTTCAATACTTTACCCTCTTAAAAAGGATTAGAAAACAATAAAGCATTATGTAAATAATAACAAGCTTTAAGAGCTACTTTCAATGATTTCCCTATAACATCCTGTAAACACACAAAAAAAGACCTTCCGAAGAGTATCGGAAGGCCTAATATTTGTGTGTGTGGGGTAACTTGAAAATACCCGGCCACAGGGTTATGTGTGTGTGGGGAGAACTGTAAACTGGATATGGATACAGCCGCCCTATGGCTTTGTTTATTCTCAAGTTAAACGGGACTTTTACACAAGTTGATGGCCATGTCAAGCTTTTTTACGGAAAAGAAATATTATTTTTTTCTTGCGCTCCCATTGCTTTTTACGGTAAAAGACTTCACAAAGCTAAAGGTTTAACTTTGTTTTTTTGTAAGGCTGACGCGGCCTCACTCAATACAAGACGTACTACAAGGCGTGATAAATGGCGATTACAACGGCACAAATAAGAGGAGCACGCGGTATCCTGAACTGGAGTCAAGCAGACTTGGCTGAGCGCACGGGTATATCCGCAACCTCCATTGGCAGCATTGAAAACGGCCAAAGCACCCCCCGTGCCACAACACTACAAACCATCCAGAAAGCCTTTGAAGATAGCGGGATGGAATTTATAGGCCTGGAAGGCATCCGCACAAGAAGCGACTACATCCAGACATTCAAGGGAGAAGACGGCTTTTCCTCCTTTCTTGATGATGTCTACCAAACAGCAACAAAATACGGCACAAAAGAAACCCCTGTGGAAGTCTTCTTATCCAATGTTGACCATGAAAACTGGATCAAATGGATGGGACCGGAAAAATGGGAAAACCATACAAAGCGCATGACAGAAAACAGAGGCATTATGGATGTCCGCATTATTACAAAGAACAATGACTGGAATTTTCCGGCAGCAGCTTATTCACAATACAAATGGTTTCCGGAAAAGATTTTTAATGATAAATCCTTTTACTCTTACCATGACAAGCTCGCCTTCTTGAATTTTAAAGAAAACGATGTGGAGATCATGATTATACAAAAAATGCCCTTTGCCGAAGGCTACCGCAACCTTTTCAGAATGGCATGGGATAATGTGGCGATAACACCACCGGAACAGAACATTAGAAAAGCGGCCACGACATGAGTAACAACAAGAATAAAAATAAAACAGACCTTTGGGGTGGCCGTTATAAAAACGAGGGCCGCCTTTGGGGTGACGATCCGAGCCTGAGCGCCAAACGTCTTGCCAAAAAGCTGCGTTCGCGCCCGCGTTCCAATATACTGGAAATTGGTGCCGGTTATTACCGTGACGGTGAGTTTTTTATAAATCAGGGACATAATTACACCGGCATTGAACAAGCTGCAGAAGCGTTAAGCATTGCCACCGAAAAAGTGAAGGAACTGATCGGGTCTGAGCATTCACCGATACATTCTATTTCCGGACCTTTCCAAACGGCGCCTATTCCCGCAGAGGGATATGATGCCGTCTTTTGCCACAGAACACTCCATCTTTGGGGCAAGAACGGACTGATTACGGCCTTTAATGACGCCGCCGTTAAAGCCTTAAAATCCGGTGGCTTGCTTGTTGTCAGCGCCAGAGACCCCCGTGATTACGACGAAGAACAAATGACCGTCAAAGAAGAAGCGCCAGACGGTACGATCATAAGCGCCGAATATAAAGACAGACCCGGCCATTTAATCAATTTCTGGAATGAAGCACGCTACAGAGATGCCTTCGGAGACGATTTCGAAGACATGACATTTGAAGAAGGCACAGAAATAGAATCTGTTACAAATCCCGGCAAAATGGCCCATTTCACGATCATGATCGCCCATAAAAAAATCGAACCTTCCTGATATTAGAGCCCTTCCCTCCCGATCTCCTTCCTCGTCAATCCCGAGCACAGCCGAGGGATATTTCTTCATTGATACAGGCTCAGATCCCTCATATTCATTCGGGATGACGGGAAAAGGGACAGAATAACGGATATATAGTTATTCCCATTAAGAATAAGACAATCACGTCACCCCCGCGATCCTGCGATAGCAGGATAAGAACGGCGGGGGTCTGGTTATGAGCATAGCACAGCGGCGCACTTTATTTTTCCGGATGCCCGCATAAAGCGGGCATGACAATGTCTTATTCTTAATGGGAATAACTATATATCCGGCTAAAGAGCTAAAGCTGTCGTAACAGGCCGTTGTGATGTTTGCGGTGCTGGTGTTCCGAATTTCTCTTCAAAGACCCGGCGGGCGGAGGCAACATCGTTAAAATGTCCGAAATCGGTGTAAATTATGCCTTTGACTTCCAGCTCTTCTGGCAAAGCGGTTAGTCCGGTGCAGCTGAAAAGGCTAAGATGTCCAGTCACTTTTAACCCCTCCGGTAAGGTAAAAGGACGTTTGATGCCTTCCTGTGTGTAATAAGACAAATCTCCATCCACCGCAAAATCAGGAGGGAGATTGAAAACATCGTAATACTCGCCATCCTGCTCAATCAGGCCGGTATGGAGCGTTTTTTCCGTGAGTTTAAAACGTTCCCGCTTCACAAAACCCTGCACATAGGGGAAGTATTTTTCCACCGGCGAGGTGTTGTTCTTGCCCTTGCATTGATGCAGCCTGTTGTTTTCAGTTTCAACCTCAAACGTCGCATGAGGTTTGTTCTGCGGATCGCGGAGGGAGTAAAAACGGCGGGCGTCACCGATCACGGCGTCATCATAACCACCCTGACCGATGCAATGGCCCATGAAAGCTGTTTCTTTTTTCAGAGATGCAGGAGTCAGCATCCTCACAATCCGGTGGCCGTCATCGAACGTCATCACGGTTTCAATATCTTTGTTGACTTCCTCCGCTTCAAATTGCGTGTTCTGCGCGAATTTGTTGCGCAAGGTCTCGGCTTGTAGTTTCATGGCTTTGTCGGCTTCTTCGTAGGCTTGTTCCACCGTAGCGAGCTTCAGGAGCTTGTGCGGGCGGCGTTGACCATCGCGCCCTTGATCCAGTCGCGGATGTGGCTGATTTTTTCGTGTGGGACAGAAAAAAACTCATAAAATACTGTGCCGCCCTCCCATTTTTTCACCATCCAGGCCGGGGCATTCGATGGGAGCGTTGCGAGGCGATGAAGGCTTTCTTCTCGCCGCAGTAAAGGTTTTTCAAGAGCCGTCATGAGATGGGCCAGAAGGGGTTCGTCAATAATCCCGTCACCACCGACAGCATAGCCGGACAAACACCCTCGTACTTCTTCTCTGTTAATCACGTTAAACGTCACAATACATCGTCCTTTTGTTTCCCCCCCTCATCACGCCTTAAAAACCTTGCTATAAATATAGCGTTACGGAAATATTTACAAGTTTTGAATGCGGGGCTTTAGCACAATGCTTGGTGTCCTTATAGCTTCGTGATAAAAGAAGACCACAAGGAAGGTGCCCCATGCTGCCACAGGAAATTATCCGTAAAAAACGCGATAAAGAAACGCTAACAACAGACGACATTCAGCAATTCATAACAGGTGTCACAGACCAAACGGTTGGAGAAGGTCAGATTGCTGCCTTTTGCATGGCGACCTTACTGAACGGTATGAATATTGAGGAACGCGTGACCCTGACCATGGCAATGGCCGGATCGGGTGAAACCATGGACTGGACGGAAGAAAGCCTTGACGGCCCGGTTCTGGATAAACACTCCACCGGCGGCGTCGGGGATAAAGTGAGCCTGATGCTCGCCCCCATTGTCGCAGCCTGCGGCGCTTATGTGCCGATGATTTCCGGGCGTGGCCTTGGTCATACCGGCGGTACGCTGGATAAAATGGATTCCATTCCCGGCTATGTCAGCCAGCCGGCGCTTGAAACGTTTAAAGCCGTCACAAAAAATGTGGGCTGTGCCATTGGCGGGGCTACACATGATCTGGCCCCGGCGGACCGCAGAATTTACGCGACCCGCGATGTTACCGCTACTGTGGAAAGCCTTGACCTGATTACCGCCTCCATCCTGTCTAAAAAGCTGGCCGCCGGGCTGGAAGGGCTGGTCATGGATGTGAAATACGGCTCCGGCGCTTTTATGGCGACCTACGACGATGCCAAAGAACTGGCTGAAAATCTGGTCAGTGTCGCCAACGGTGCGGGCTTACCCTGCACGGCGCTCATGACCGATATGAATCAGGTTCTGGGCCATACCGCAGGAAATGCCATAGAAATGCGGGAATCTGTTGAATTTTTACGCGGGGAAGCCATCGACGAACGGCTTTATGAAATTGTGATAGGACTGGCAGCGGAAATGCTGTTGTTAGGGGGACTTGCCGATACGGCGGAGGAAGCGCTTGAAATAGCGGCTAAAAATCACAAAAACGGCCGGGCAGCTGATTTCTTTGGCCGTATGGTCATGGATATGGGAGGACCGGGGGATCTGGTCGAAAATTTTGACGCTCATCTGGTTTTGGCCCCGCATATGCGGGAAGTCCGTAGCAGAGAAAGCGGTGTTGTGAGAAGCCTTGATACGCGGCAAATCGGAGTGGCTGTGATTGAACTGGGTGGCGGACGCAGACTGGCCACAGATACAATCGACCATTCCGTTGGCCTGAGCGCCATTGCCGCACCGGGCGATATTGTCGGCCCGGCAGACAAACCGCTCGCCGTCATCTTCGGACAGGATGAAGGCAAAATGGATAAGGCGGAACAACTGATAGAATCGGCTTTCACACTGGCGCCATCCGGTACACAAATTGAAGAAAGACAGGTTATTCGTGAGCGTATTACAAACTGACATAGACATAAATGCCCATCACGCCACCTTCAAACGAACCATTGAAGCCATCATCATTGTCACAATCGGCTGGACGGCTTTTGTCTTCGTTGATGCTATCTCGAAAACGCTGACACAGAGCTATAGCGTTCCTCTGATCTTAACACTGAGCAGCATAACAGGCGTTATCCTATCAGGCGGCTGGATTCTTGCCAGACACGGCTTGTCCGGTTTTTTAACACCAAACTGGCGCTGGCACGCTGCCCGCTCTCTATGCGTTGTCCTCACAGCAATTTGCGTCGTAAATGCTCTGGGCCGCATTCCTCTGGCTGATTTCTACGGCATTGTCTTTTTATCACCCATGATGCTGAGCCTTATGTCCGCGGTTCTCCTGAAAGAACATATTGGCTGGCACCGTGCCATAGCGACCGTAGCCGGTTTCGGCGGCGTTCTTATACTGGCGGGCCCGCAATTCGGTACCTATAACAGCGGTATTGTTTTCACCTTTTTTGCCGCCTTTCTGGTCAGCATCAACGGCATTGTTGTTCGCAAAGTCGGGCATGAAAACGTCATGACTTTATATGCCTTCTATCCTTTTTTGCTCAACGCTATTGTAAACGGCCTTATCGTCATGGATGATTTCGAAATGCCGCCCGTTGCAGACCTCCCTTTATTCGCCATGATCGCTATTCTTGCCACCGTCGGTACAATGGGATTTAGCTACGGCTTTTCCCGCGCGCCGGAAACGGCTGTGATAGCCCCGTTCCACTACACGCAAATTTTGCTAGGCACCTTGTTGGGCTATCTCCTGTTCGGTGATATTCCGACCTTCACCACAATACTGGGTGCCGCCATTATTATCGGTGCCGGAATTTATCTGATTTGGCGAGAACATGAACTGCATAAAGGACGGATCAACGTGTAAGCTTCTTGTCTTCGCTGCGCTTATAAACATAGATACCGAGAACAGACAGGCCAACAGCCCAGATTGTACCGAGCGATTCCATCGCCTCCAGCACCAGACTCGCCTGCCCCGTGCGAAACACGATAACATAGGCCAGCCCGAACATTTGTGCCGCCCACGTAAAGGCCATCAAGTAACCGAAGGTCGGACGCATGCGCCTCACATATTTATCCTTCGAGGTCACTTCGGCCCGCAGGCTCTTGTTAATTTCAGACAAGCTGACCTCGAACTCCTTGAATTGCACCTCTGCCATTTTCTCGGCATGGCGGTTGGCTTCTTCCATTTGTTCGGGTGGAATCTGTCCCAGGCTTAAAGCATCATCCAGCACATCCAGCGCTTTCACAGCGCCTTTTGCCGCCGGGTGATCCACATTTTTCAAAGATCCCGACAGCAATTCTGCCAGAACGGGAATACCAATTTTTGCAAGCAATGCAGGTATCATGATTAAGTTCCTTTCTGTTTTTTCACTTCAACTAACATCTCATACCGTCATACCCGCGGCCTGGCATAGGCAGGCTTATACGGCGGGTATCCAAAAAAAAAGACAGCACAAAAATGCGCTGACATACCGGGTCCCGTTCGTGCCCATCATGCTACGCATGATGCCAACGGGATGACGATGGGGGTGTTATTTCTCCTCAACTAAACGGTAAAAAATATGGCGACCAATAACGGCCACCGGTTTTTCACCTTTCGTCCACATCGGAATAACGCCGGGCGCATGGTAATGCGTCGCACCTTCCGTCCGGTCATCCAGAAGGCCTTCGACGGCCAGCCGTGCAATCCGCAAAGCAAGCGCAAAATGCCGGTCGCTCTCATCCACGGATAAAAGCTTTCTGTAATTGGGGTCTTCCTTATTCCAGGCACTGAATTGCCAGGGCTTTTGACAGACCTGAATGATCGTATCGCCCCACCAGTAACCGCCACGGGATTTTGCAATCCGCACCCGGTTCAGTATGACACTGGCCACAGCCTGCATTCCGGCAGAGCTTTCGCCCCGTGCCTCACCCCATAGCGTCCGGGCAAGCACGTCTGTTGCCAGCTCCCTGTGAAAGGAAGCGGCATCCGTTATATCGTCTTTCATGATTTTAATCCTTTTTCTTACTCTCAGCCGTCATCCCGACGCAGGCCGAGATCCATAACAAAGAGTAGACAAGTCTGATGGATCCCGTTTTCACTGCTGCGCAGCACTTCGTCAACGGGATGACGGTGTTGGGTCATGATTATCCGTGCATTTTGCTTTCGTTATGACAACAAAAAAACCGCCGGATTTTACTCCTCCAACGCCCGTTCGGCGCGCAAGGCCTCTGTTTTCATCGCTGTAGAGTCCAGTTTGGCTTCAATCCGCAACAAATGACCGACAAGCCGCGTTTCCAGTTCCTTCATATCGGAAATGGAGGCATAGCTTTTGGCCACTTCCAGCTTGAAAGCGGATAAGGCTTCGCGCATCTGACTGTTGCGGGTTTCCACGACATCCCGCAAATGGCGCACGGCCACTTCGGATTCACGGCGAGTCCGCCATATGAGCCAAAAAAGGCCCGCCAAAGCCGGTAAATCAACAACCGTGATCCACCAGACCAATTCTTCTGAAATTTCTGTCATGTCTCTAAACCTCGAAATCTGTTTTTATTGTGTGCTGTATTGTGCCGGAACGGTCATATTTCAACCGCACAGGCGCCAGTGATAACGCACCCGCCACGGCATCCAGACCGTCATCATGGCTGTTTTTTGAAGTAGGCTGCCATTCCTGCATTTCCGTGATAAACGGCGTTTTCTTTATCTCTGCATTTATGTGCAAAGCGCGGGCTGCCAGAACGGCGTCAAAAGCCTCCAGAATCCGTATATTTTTCGGGCGTGTTGAAGTGGCCTCCTGTACCGCACAGGCTACTTTTTTCTTTGCCAGTTCCCGCCGTAAAATCGCAGGAAGGAAACGGCCAAGACCGTTAATTTCCAGCGTAATACACGGAATTTTCAGCAGGCTTGCCTGCCATGCCACGGCGCGGCATTGCTGCGTTGCTTCGTCATCCGGATCAAATTTATCAATACTCAGATACACAAGCCGGTGCAGCCAGTAATCGCCTTCGTCATCTGTAAAGACCACGGCCAAAACGCTCCGGTCTCCACCGGCGTGGCCAAAAGCCGGGTCCCACCATGCACTGCACGACACCATCTGCCGCCCTTCCAGTTCCAACCGGTTAATCTCCCGGTAATACTGCAAACCGCCGTCGTAAAATTGCAACTGCGCCGGGTCGAGCCGCCCTTCCGTGATATTGGCCGGCCGCAGCAACATCTGGGACGCAAATTTTTGCGGCCCCGTTGAGCGGCGGATACGCTCTATATCCTCTACCGAAAAACGCTCCGGCCACGCGCTTTGGCCCTCTTCATCCCACACCGGAATAACCAAACGCTCAAAAGCCTCCAGAAACGGCCTGTCTTCGCCTGTTTCCGTACGCGGTTCCGGGGCGTAAATCGTGTACCAGCTATGGGGTGTGCCGATATAAAGCTGTGTGCCGCCCGGCACCATCACATAATCAATTTCCGCCAGCCGCTCACGCAGGTTTTCGCGCTTTTCAGCCGTGTCACAGGTCTTCGGGACCTCCACATCATCGGAAATCACCACGTCCGCCCGGCTGCCGGTCATATTGGCGCTCATACCGCTCGCCAGCATGGACGGATCACGCAGTTCCAGATGCCGCTTCACGGTGAATCGATCTGCGCCCCACTGATCGGCCCGGTCAGGCTTCAAATGGGTTGTTAAAGGGTGTCGCTCGATAATCCGCTTCACATTACGCACCATCTTCCGCGCCAACGCCAGATCAGCCGCCAGAACAAGAATACGCAAATCCGGATCGCTATGCAAAAGCCATGCAGCAAACAAGCCCGCAATCGTGCTTTTTCCACTCGACCGAAAGGCCTGCAACAACAAGCGCGTTTCTTTTGTTTCCCACGCGTTCTGCAACCACCCGGCCATACGGAAATGGATCGCCGGTGTGGTCATATTCTGCCGACGGTTCCATAGTATGAGGAACAGCTGGAATTCCACAATATTGTCCTTGGTCATTCATTTTCCTTTTCCTCCCCCCGCATAAAAAAAGCCCCGCAAAAAGCGGGGCCGGTTTAAACAAACTAATTTTTATTCCTTATGAAGGACTCATGCCCTGCCCCGGTCCCGGACCGGCTTTTCTGATTTGATCCCTGAAAGGGTCATCCGCCGGAATTTCGAGGAATTTAAGCAGTAGTTTTTTGGGTCTGTCCTCGACAGTTTCAAAAGCATCCATGAACAAGCCCGCCCGTGTCCTGATACTGCCAAGAGCCGGGTCTTCATGCTTTTCACAAAATGCCCCGATCGCCTCGACATAATCCACGTAACTGTTAATGCCGCCTTCCTTCTCCCTATAAGCCGTGAAGAGCGATATTTGCTGCCTTAAATCCAGCGGACAATCAGCCAGCGCATTAACCAAACTGGTTAACCGATTCCGGATACGTTCCAGATCTTTTCCGACAGCGGCGGGATCAACTTCCAGAATCAAACGGGACATTTCCCGGCGTTCTTGAAAGTTTTTGACAAGCTTGTTGAATAAGCGCGTTAACATGATAGCGTCCTCCCTCTCTCTTTTTTTTATGAAAGGGGACCATAACAACCGCTAAGATATGCCGTCAAGCTT
Organism: Alphaproteobacteria bacterium; assembly: GCA_021776075.1. Lineage (GTDB taxonomy): Bacteria > Pseudomonadota > Alphaproteobacteria > Micavibrionales > Micavibrionaceae > JAJFGQ01. The sequence goes on from JAJFGQ010000008.1 coordinate 17,858, forward strand.
ATGATTTGCCGTCATTGCGAATCCGCGTAAGCGGATGAAGCAATCCAAAAATCTGGCCGAAAATCTGGCCGAAAATCTGGATTGCCACGTTGTCCTTACGGCCTCCTCGCAATGACAGTATGAAATAATAGTTCTAAAGACCCAACCGGTTACGGGGGTCAGAATCCCGTGTTGCCATTTTTGTAGTCAGATCAAGCACCAGCGTCCGTTCAATATCCACCAGCGTTGCTTCCTTTAGGCTATAAACCGTAGGCTCCGGCGTACCATTGGAAATCCTCATGCTGTTCGCCGCATGATTCAGGGCAATCGTATAGCTGATACCCGTACCATTCACCTCAATACAAATCGTTGGCGTCTCACCGGCATAAGGCCGCTTGGGAGGAATGGCGGCGCTCATACCGCGCCAGCCATTCGTCCGGCTTACAAATGCTTCAGCCAGTCCCAGCAACTCATTTCTGCTCTTCCGTTTTATATCCTGCGACATAATGCGCCTCTCTTTAAACTGTCTAAAAAAACCAGAAGCTTATAGCCATTCCCATTAATAATTGGATGGCTATGTATAGCAGAAACATAAAAATTATGTCAAAGAAAAACTACTCATCTTCGTATTTTTCCTTATAGGCCCGTAAATCGTCCTCGGCTTCTTGCATCATCGCTGCCAGAACAATTTGCTGGTTACCGTCTTCGGCCTGCGCGTCCGGTAAATCAGCCCAGCGTGCGAGCTTGATAAGAAGTTCGATATGCGCAATAGCCACTTTGCAGGCATTGTGGTGAGAGGAAAACTCCTTTGTCTCCGTTGGAAAGTCATCCTTGGTAAATGTGTGATAAGACGCTAAAGCCTTGGCAATCGCATCGGGTAAAAAGACTGCAATTTGCAGCCGTGTTTTGTCTTCGATTTTTTCTTTATTCATGAGAGTCCTTTCATTCTATGGATGAACTATGGATGAATCGAGATGACGTACCACTGACTGCCATTGGACACGATCGTGATCGCCGCGTTCTGAGCGCCCAAGACATGGTTTGACTGATCCGGCCCTGCACCGCCCTGCTCCGTCACAGTCACGGCATTCACAGAATTATCAGTCTTTTTGATTGTGATGGTACGGCCTATCGCCTCCGCAGCGTTGGCCGGGGGCAATTGCGCCGTCACGGCACCACCAAAACTGGAGATCAGATAAGTATCAACCGTCATGTCGATATTGTATATCCCGCTGGCTTCTGCAAAACGAGTATTTCCGGCCATCCGATTGGAGGCAATAATAAACCACTCGGCACCATTGGATAGCAGCGTGAGATAATCATTTTCACCGCCAAGCCTTAAATCCTTGCCGTCCGGTCCAGGCTCAACGCCGTTACCGGTGATGGTTATAATATTGGCCGTATTGTCGATTTTCTTGATTGTCATCGTCGCGCCCGCCGCGTCGGAAATCGTTGGCAATTCAATCGTCTGCACTCCGGCTGAGGCATCAACCAAGTGAACAGAATGCGAGGTATCCAGCGTTGTCGTACCCGCCGCCGTAATCAGCTCCGTATCAAGCCGTAATAATGTGGCTTTCAAATCCGTTACAACCGTCTTGCGCAGGCGGTTCTTATCAGGAAACCCGGCATTCAGCGCATCATAATTACCGCTGGAACTATCGGCAATCGCCGCACCGTCACTCTGGGCATTCAGGTTTATAATCGCCGTTTCCACCGACCCGGCATCCAGTTTTACATTGGGCACCTGATTTGTGGACTCGCATAGCAGATTCATGATGATCGTCTTGTCCGAATTCGCACCGACACGGAAACAACTATCTGCCGTTGGCCCGTTCATATTAGCCTCGCAATCGACAAAAGCGTTATTCAGCTTTCCGTGTTCGATATAAAAGCCGGAACCTGTCGTCGCAGCACCGTTGGAATAAACCCGGATTTTGTGGAACCGGTTCGCATTCGGCGTATCGCCTAGCCCACTTTTGGTCAGATGAATACCGTGCGTTATCGGTTTGGCAATCAGTATGCGGTCAAAATTATTCCAGTAGCAGGGCTTGTTCGTATCATTATGCCCGTCAAGCTGAATACCGGTCAGGGCGCTATCAATCACAATATCTGTGATGCTGTTTTGCACACAGGGGCCGATACTTCCGAACAATTTAATCCCGATGGCACCGCTTTCAATCCGCAAATTCCGAACCGTAGAAAAACCGTCCGGCACTTCAATCGCATTAAAACTTGTCGTATTGCATTTGAGGATCGACTTCTGTCCTTCGCCGAATAAAGACTGATTTTTCGCAACCGTTATCGGGGCCATAATCAAATATGTCCCGGCGGGTAGAAACACTTCATCATGCGCGGCCAGAGCTTGCTGTATCGGCAGCGTATCGTCAGCCACACCGTCGCCGATTGCGCCGAAATCCTTCACTGAGATCAGGTCGGAAAATTTATCCGTGGCGGTGCGCGTGACCGCCCCCGTACCCGGCGCCGTAAAGTCAGGCGAGGCCATCGTGCCTTCTGTAGAAACAGCAATCGGATCGCCGTTCCCGTCAAAGCCCAGCACCATATTACTCCGGAGCGCCTTGGTCGGCATGTCAACCTTGCCCGGTGCTTCGTCATCGGTATAGCGCAGCATCGGTGATTGATCGCGACCCACTTGCTGTATCGCAGCCGTCAGAAAATCAAACTCGTTATTGATTGCCTGCGCGGAAAAATCGCCGCCTTCCAGAAAGTCCGTCAGACGTTCCAAAGGCATGCGCCGTTCCAGCATAATCACAATCGCGTTACCGGGTGGCGTATCAAACGTAATCGTACCGCCCGCCGTCTGTCCGGCACCAACCACGGTAAAACCGCTAAATTGCGGCGCACCGTCAAAATAAACAGTCAGATCACCGCTCGCAAAAATAGGAAACGGGTATTGAAATTGCGTTTGCACGCCGTCCGCAACATAGCGCACAAGCGGCGCCACATCCGGCATTTTGATATGTTCTATAGTCATGATTTCTCCTTTTGGTTTAGACAACAAAAAAACCCGCCGAATGGGCGGGTTTTGGGAATTTCTATGATGTTATATCGGCCTCTACTTAAAATCGCAAGCCAGGCCGCCATAGCCGTGTGTACCTGAGGTGCCTTTCATCCCAATACAGTGCAAATCATAATCACCGCTCCACTTGTCAGCTTTCAGGGTGACTTCATGCAGGCCGGCTGGTTCATTTTGCAAAATACTACCCTTCTCGATCATCTCGATGGTTATCCCATCATCCACAACGGGTGCGTGTGCCTGATCGAGGCTACTACTGCCACACCCTGTCATGAAGAAGGATGTCGCCAAAAAAGCGGTCGCCGCTAATTTTTGCAAGGGGGTCATTTTCATCTTTATTCTCCTTTGTCATTCCATTTTCAAAAAAACGCATAACAAAAGAGTACGGCCCCACTATAGGGGTAATACGACACTATGTCAATAAAAACCGGATATGCCGGCGTTAAAAGACATCGGCAATACTATCAATTGTTTCCAGAGCATCCAGCCCGGAGCCAACACGATTGGAGGTCTTATCAATAGTCGATAAGCGACTAAGCTTCTGTTTTTCCTGAAGCTGCGTTCGTGCCAGAACGTTCAGACTGCGCTGACGGTTACCGGACAACTCCTGCGTACGCTGACGGATATTTTCAAGACGTTCAGACTGCGCCGTTTCCTCGTCCACATCCTGTAAAAGTCCCAAAAGAACGGCCTCGGCCGACCCGCCGGACGAGCCTGTCCCGCGCACACCAAATTTCGCCCGTTGCGTAGCGACAGCCCGACGCAAGGCCTGGCGACGGTCCTGTTCCGCTTTTTCGTTCGTAGCAGCGGCCCTCTCATCGTCCAGAGCATTATCCTTTGCCCGATCCTGCGCATCCTGTTTCTGTTTTGCCTGCAAATTCTGCAAAGCCTGTTGCTGCTGAATCTGCTGATTTCGAATGGCGGACTCATTGGAAGACGTATTTGTAACAAGACCTAGCCCCTCCCGCACGAGGGGAATGATAGGTATGATTGATTGAAGTGCTCCCATTTTGAAGCTCCTTTCCTTTGGTTTTAATGTTGATGTTGATGGTATTCGTATCGACTTTTAGTAAGGATCATATTCGGGCAGCGTGTCCTTTTCGCATTCCGCATAGTCTTTTACTTTTTTTGCATAATCCTCAGATTCTTCAATAACCCTTTCCGCGTCGCTAACAAAATCATCCAGCTTCCGGAAATAGGTATCCCTGTTCAATTCGTAGGTGGTTTTTGCCCCATAACTGCATTCTTTTTTTTCCTGTTTCTCCAAACCATAGCGAAAGGGCAACTCTTCCAGACACTCAGGAACATCCGGCTTATAATAAGAATGAGGCGCGGCGGGTTGTTCAAACAAAATATCCGGTCTTGGCTCCGTACAAGAAGCATAACCCTGCACAGGAAAAATCACCAAAGCCGTTAAGACAATAAACGGACTGAACAATAGATGTTTCATATTTATATCCCTTCAATATCCTACATTGTAAAAACAAAAGCACCCTATAGAATCCATAATCTTTTTAAAAGCGTAAAGCGCCTTCTCCTTGCTTCCTTAAACATCTCATCCTTTCCTTGCGCTAAGGTTCTTTTAGAACTCGTAAGTCTATCGCTTTCTCTTGTAAATTTATCTCTTCTGTCCTGCAATTCCAATCGCTAATTCTGAAGATCAATGGATATCTGTCTGCATTTTTCAGCCTGCCGCATGGCGTCCTCCGTCTCTCCGCCGGGCCTGAGAACCCCATCAACTTTAAGACCGTTATCGCTTTGAAAGTCTTTGAGCGCCTCATCCATGTCACCTGTCAAAATCCCGTTCGGTTCTCCTTGATATCGCCGCAATCCAGGGATAGGCTCGAAGCATGAGATTACTACTCACCGTCATACTGCTTTTGTCCCTCACGGCTTGTGTTAGCACGCTGCCGCCAACCAAAACCGTTATCCACGATCAGGCGGAGGCGGAATTGCTATTGGGTAAACATTTATTTACGGAAGCAGGTTTAACCAGTGGTGGCACAATACATGCCTATGAAGTCTTTGGTCGGGCTAAAATATCGGACGATAACGGCACTTATCGCGTTACCGGCAAACAGGAAGAGCGATGGGATGGCCATAGAGGGGAAGAAGCCTTATACGGCTATGTCACGCTTGAGGGCATTATTACCGAGATCAATACTCTATCTTTCATATTTGAAGGCGATGTTGAAACCTATTCCGAATCAGTACCACATGAAAGGACGCAAGGATTAGAATATATTCAGGGTCCGTCTACACGTCGTGGACAATTTATTTTTTCCCGTGAGAAACATCCTGCCTATTGGCGGCTGCAACAGGTAACGTATATGAGCAATATACAACGTATAGCTCTTCATGACCCCGATAGCTCAACCTCTGGATTGGAATCACATTGGGACTACATTGACATTTTTTCCCAACACTTGACCGAAGACGAAAAATAATCAGCGGCGGCCAAATTTAAACCGGAAATACTCGTTACGCTCTTTTTCACCAGATTTCAAAATGTTACGAAAATCTGCCAAAGCATCAAGAAACATACGTTTAGCCTGTGTATCTTTGGCCACCGCGCGCAAACCTTGCGCAATTTCAGAACCAAAAATATCATCTTCTTCAATTTTTTTGTCTAGTGGCAGTCCTGTATTGATAGCTTTCTGTAAAGCTAGTGCAATATCTGTCCCTTGATTCCCTTCCCTAAACAAATAATCCCCGGCGGCACTAGCAACTTCATTATCACCGATCGTCTCGAGAATTTTACTACCGGGGATGCCCTGAGTTTTGCCGGGACCTTTGAATATATCATCAAAATAGGCTTTGTATGCTTCCTGCAAATCGGTTTGATTAAGCTTTTTTACATCCGGGTCTTTGCCGTGTTTAGCAGAAATACGAGGCACAAGACCATCACGAACCAACGTATTTAAAGTAGTTTGACGAATACCTGACTTAGCAGGATTACTTGAATCCGGCCTGTCAATTTCCATACCACCTTCAGCGGCAAAAATATCCCGAAATATGTGTTTTTCAGTTTGTGAAAGCTGTTGATCATTTTCCAAAACATTAACCCATTTACTCCATTCGTCTTCTGGCCTTCGGCTTTCAAACCATTTTTTCTTATAAGCCGGAACCTCCGTAAAAGAAACAGCTTCAGGCTTCCTTTCCGGCAAGGGCGCAGGAGCAGACGCAGGGTCCGGTGCTGCTTCAGGCCGTATCATCCGACCTGTGGCGTCAAGTTCCACGGGTTTTCTTTCCGGCTCCAATGCTGGTTTGGGGCGCGGTTTTGGCGGTGTTTTCTCCGCAATCCGGCCTGTTTCGGCGAGGCTTTTGGTATTCGCATCCTGCCGTGCTTTGATCTGTTCAATCAGGGCCTCCGTATTGATAGGGCTTGCGGAACGCGCGACGGATGCCTCCGGGCGGATCATCCGGCCTGTGGCATCGAACTCAACGGGTTTGCCTTCTAACGCCGCCTCAGCCACCGCTTCCTCAGCATCATCCTCAGCCCTGCTTTCCTGAAGGGCTTTGATGCGGGCGACAGATGCCTCCGTTGCGTTCCCGGCCTCATCATCCTGCTGCTGCAATTGTGACAACGCGGATTGTAACGGCTTGCGGGTGGGCAGTGGTGGTGTTGCGGTTGCGGC
>JAJFGQ010000071.1 GCA_021776075.1 Alphaproteobacteria bacterium
TACGGTATGAGTATTTTCTTTTATCACCCTCTTCGATTAGTTTGGAGTCACCTATTCCAAAATACAAAGCTGACTTTTGTGAATTATAGACAAAATAAGAGTCTTTAGATGTCTCACGCAACGCATCCATTCTCTCAAAAAAAGGGAGTTCTTTTTCCCCTTCATCTGTTGCCCAGAGTTTTTTTGCAATAACAAGCGCGGTACATCCTGCAAATATCTGTAATAACATTGCGGCTCCTTTGTTTTCTATAATGTTTTTCGATCTGACATTAGGGCAGGCCGCCGAAATATGTCAATAAAATTCCGGGTGCAGAATAAAAACTTGCCGATTTGATGTGTTGCCCGGTGTATCTACCCCTTTATGCTGCGTTGCATGTAAAACTTGACATTTTGATCAGGAATCACGATTGTCTTTTGCTGTTGCGCGTAATAAAAACAAAAAATCAGAGAGTAATTATAATGAGTAAGCCTTTATTGGGAATGAAAGTCGCTGTTTTGGCGGCAAACGGTTTTTGCGAACAAGACATGACGGAATCACAGCGTGCTTTGCTGGATGCGGGTGCCAATGTTCGTATTGTCAGCTCGGAGCAGGGGCTTCTTAATGGCTGGAATGGTACGGCATGGGGACATCATTTTGCTGTCGATTCCGTTTTGAGCACGGCGTTGGGCGCAGATTACTCTGTGCTGCTTATTCCCGGCGGACAACGTAGTCTGGATAAGCTAAAGCTGACGGCTCATACAAAGCGCTTTATTAGCAGTTTTATAGCCTCTTCGAAACCGGTTGTTGTGTTTGATGACGCGCTACATATTATGATTATGTCGGATAACATTAAAGGCCGGACGGTGGCGGGACCGGACGACATGATGGATGTCGCTTTGCAGGCCGGTGCTTTTTGGGCGGATGACAGCATTCATGTCGATGATAATCTTATGAGTGGTGTGTCCAACACCGAAACACGTTCCTCTTTTATTTCCGGAATGCTAAATTTCCTGACCTCCTGCGAAACGCTAATGAAAGCAGCCTAAATGCGCGCAGAAACAGAAGCAGTTGTAAGCGATATAAAAAGTGCGCTGGCTCTGCTGAGGAGGCATCTTTGACTGGGATGTTGCGCTCAGAAGAAAGGAAGAGCTGAACGCTCTTTGTGAAGATCCCGCGCTTTGGAACGATCAGGATAAAGCGCAGTCCATCATGAAAGAACGTACCGTTCTGGAGCAGAAGATAGAGGCTGTGACAGAAATTGAGACCGGTCTGAATGATAATGTCGGTTTGATAGAGCTTGGCGAGGAAGAAGGGGATGATGATATTGTCCGTGAAGCCGAGCAATTTCTGACCCTCCTGAAAACAAAAGCTGAAAAACGCCAGTTGCAAAGCCTGCTGTCTGGTGAAGCGGATGAAAACGATGCTTTTTTGGAAGTTCATGCCGGGTCCGGCGGTACGGAAGCTCAGGACTGGGCGCAGATGATCTTGCGCATGTATACGCGCTGGGCGGAGCAGCATGGTTATAAGGTGTCTCTTCTGGAGATCAGCGAGGGAGAGGAGGCCGGTATTAAATCGGCAACACTCAGGATAGAAGGCCATCAGGCCTATGGTTGGCTGAAAACAGAGACTGGCGTTCATCGGCTGGTTCGGATATCGCCTTTTGATTCCAGTGCGCGGCGTCATACAAGTTTTGCCTCTGTGGGAGTCTCTCCTGTTATTGACGACACGATTGACATCCAAATTGATGACAAAGATTTACGGGTCGATACGTATCGTTCCAGTGGTGCGGGCGGGCAGCACGTAAACAAAACCGATAGTGCTGTGCGTCTAACGCACCTTCCGACGGGCATTGCTGTGGCCTGTCAGAACCAAAGGTCGCAGCACCAAAACCGGGCGCAGGCCATGGATATGTTGCGTGCCCGGCTTTACGAACAGGAATTACAACGGCGCGAAGATGAAAAAGCCGCTGCACATGGTGCAAAAGGAGATATCGGGTGGGGGCATCAGATACGCTCTTATGTTTTACATCCTTACCAGATGGTCAAGGATTTACGCACAAGCTATGAAAACACGGCATCCTTTGCCGTTCTTGATGGCGATCTTGACGGTTTTCTGGAGGCGTCGCTGGCCCATGGTCTTGAAAAGAGGCAGGGTAATTCATAAGATTGATACATAAAGTTATTGCGATAATTATTTCTCTATGTTTAATGACATCAGGGAGAAAGCCAATAAATAATCAAATACGGGGAATGGACTGTTGATGATATTCTCATCGAAAACAGGGAAAACAGCGAAAACAGCGATTATTACGCCTCTTGTTCTTGTGGCTGCTATTCTTGTGCTCTGTATGAATCCTGTGCGGGCTGAGACGGAAACGCAGAAAAAAGCACTGTTTATTCCGACCAGTGCCTGGCTGGTTGGCCCTTCATCTGTCGGCGTGAAGGCGGGACAGAGTACCGGCGGTTTACCCTGTGTCATGGTCAATCAATATGATAACGGATTTCTGTTTCGTTTTTCCGGCGGCGGTCAAAAATTGAGGGCGGTTGCCATAGACTTTCGCCAACGGGCTTTTAAAGTGGGCAAGCGTTATGATGTGGGTTTGACTATAGCCCCTGATTTTAAACATACATTGTCTGCTTTGGCTTTTAATGAAGTGACCCTTATTCTCAACACGCAGGAACTAGAGGGATTTTATGACGTTTTAAAGCAAGGGAAACAGATGGATTTGAAGATAGGGAAAAAAGATTTGTCTTTTTCCCTATTGGGTATGGCGGATGGCTTGCAACGTATTGAGGCTTGCTACAATCCAACAAAACAGAAACCCTCGGCAAGACAAGCTTCTTCAGTGCCTTCACAGGGAAAGCTTATTCCCCTGCCGAACGAAAAGACTGTGACACCGGTGGCTCAAAAACAGGCTGCTGCGCCGACACAGGCGGTGGGTACTCTGTTAGATCAGGCTGCCCGGGCTTTGAACGATATAGCACCGGCGGCAGGCCCTTCTGTAACAGCCGGGTCGGTTATAGCAGCAAATCCACGTGATATTATGGTTTCTCATGAACCGACGGTGAAGAAAGATGCTGCTTATTCAGCGACGATACGAAAGCGCTGGCGGACAATGCGCGGTGCGAATTTGCGGGAGGTTCTTGATGTGTGGGCGACTCACAGCAATACAAAGTTGATCTGGATGGCGGGTCAGGATTTTTCTGTGCACCGTTCTTTGAGCTTGCAAGGAACCTTCTCAACAGCGGTTCTGAGCATTTTGGAACAGTTTAATGAGGAAAAAATAAGGCCCGTCGGGCGGATGTACCGGGATCCTCAAACAGGGGGTATGGTGCTTCTTATAGAATTGGACAGGGCATTATGATTGTGGATGTGGGGCGTATATAGCAAACATGCTTTGATTTAGATGTTCAGGGCTTGTATTGTTTACGGGGATAGTCGCGATAGGGTTGATATTAATTTGTCTGGAGTGGGAACCATGAATATACGGAAATGTTTGTTGTCGGTGCTTGTGAGCGGTAGTTTTGTTTTACCGTTTGTGGGGTTTGTTTCTGAATCACAGGCGGCTTCAGGGCAGGCTTTGCAGCCGGGCAGCAATTGGGCTATTTCGAAAATTACGGGAAAAAAAGAGGGGGCAGATTCATATTGTGCCATGGCGCGCCGTTATAGTGGTGACCTTATTCTGACCTTTGCCCGGAACTCCCGTGATGAAAGCTCTGTTGCTATTGATTTCCAGAGGGAGGCTCTCTCCAAAACCCAGAGTTATTATGTGACTTTGAAGCCCGGTTTTGAACAGGACCGTTCTTTTGATGTTCATCCCGTTTCAGGGAAGGCTCTGGTTGTACGATTGGGGCAGGATTATGCTTTTTATGATTCGATGAATCGTTCCGGTCAGTTGACTGTTGATATTTCGGGTGAGAATTATATTTTTGCCATGCCTGATTGGGCACAGGGTTTGCAGGAGTTGAATAGCTGCCTTGCTGTTTTAACGGAGCCCGCTGCCGGTAAGGATCCCGATCCCATATTTCAGGAAATACCACCTGTGGATTCCCCTGCCGGGGTATCGGGTGATATCCCGGACCCTGTGTTTTCTGCACAGGATACGCAAGCCCTGCGTGAAGAGAACGTCAGGTTGCGCAATGCATTGGAGCGTGAACGCCGGACTTATGAAGAACGCTTTATGAGCCACGATGAAGGCAGCAGCATAGTATCGGAAATGACTGAGAAAATGCAGATCCTTGAACAGGAAAATATAGTCCTGCGTCAGCAAACGGTTTCACTTCCTGCTGTTGTGTCATCCTGTCAGGAAGAAACAGCAACGGCGAATGCTTCTGCTGCCCTTAACCAGTCCATGAATCAGGATATGGCCATGTTGCGGGATGAAAATGAGTGGTTGCGTAGTGAAATCGAGAAACATGTCGGGCAGTTAGCTTTGTTGGAAGCTCAGGGCACTGGAAATGAGAGAAGCCAGATTGCCTCGGCTGAGGCCGCTACGATTAATCGCTTGCGTGACCGTGTTAATGAGCTGGAATCCGAGAATGCGGACATGAGGCTTTCTCTCCGCGATATTTCAAGCGTATCAGGCACGCAAAACGGAATCATAAAGGTTTCGCAGCTTCGTTCTGTTGAAGAGCAGTTGCGGCTTGTTGAATCTGAAAGAGATCGTTTGGCGCAGAAGGTGCAAGGTGTTTATGAGGGCAAAGAAGACCATCTGTTGAGTATTTCTACGGATAACTGGAATCTGGAGCAGGCCACACGCCGTTTTAATGAATCCGAAAGGGAAATTCGAAGACTGGGCGGGCAGCTCGAGCAGGCAAGGGCGCAGTGCACCCGTGAAAAACGGGAAATTGAGTATATGCTGTTTGATCCTGAAATCGCAGAGCAGGAGCAGATTGCCAAGCTGTTGGAGCTGGAAAACACGGCGGCGCAGGCGACTGTGGCACTGGAAACGCAGACTACGACCTATGAGCAGCGTATTGCTTCTTTGGAGCAGGAGCTGTCTGCCAATGAAACCACCGTTCTGGATGCACAAAGCCGTGTTACTGCTATGCAATCAGAATTGGAAGAAGCGCGTTATGCCGCTCTCCAAACGCCGCCGGTGGAGTTTGAATCCATACGTCAGGAAAGAGATATGCTGGCTCAGCAGGTGTCTGAGATGCGGAGTGAGAACCATACGTTACAACGCTCCCTTTCGGCTATAAAACCGGCAGCAGGAGACAGTCGGGTTTCTTCTGATATCAAGCCTGCTATTCAACAGAGGCAACCGGCGGTTTCTGCTGCGCCTTCCGTTCAGTCTTTAGAGGCTCAGGAACAAAGTTTTGTAGAAGCCCGGCAGCTTATTTCTGCCCCTGAGATGCAGGAATTTCTAGGTCAGGCCGGCATTACAATTACGGATTCAGTGAAAGAGGTTCCCTCTTCAGGAGCCGGGTTTGTTGCTTATAGCTGGGATACGGGCGCATTATTTGGCAGTGCTGAGCAGAAGGTTATGGAATCCGACGATGCCTTTGACGGTTATGTAAGCGCCTATCTGAAAAAGACAGAATCCCGTTGTCAGGGAGATTTTGCGGCCGTTCCTGTAGCTGATGACGGAGCAGCGGGCAGCCGTTTTTCCGCTTATGAAATAGCTTGTATCGGCCAGACGGAAAACGCTTCGGCTTCTCTGGTCTTTTTCAGCCGTGACGGACTTTTTACGACGATTGCTCATGAAGGCGGGCTGCAAGGCATGGATATTGCCATGGATGCAAGAGATCGTCTGTTGTCTATGCTTATGGGGACAAAAATAGCCTCTAAATAGCTTCTAACTAATTGATTTTATGTTTCTTTGTGGGTGGGGCTGTGTGCTTTCCCTGACTTCTGCTTGTCTAATAGAAAAAATTTATTTCAAATTTTATTAAAATTGTAAATCACTTGGTAACCATTTGAGATGTAAATTGAAAATAGAGCCTCGATTATCTTTTGTTAACTTTATAGAGGCATTATGTATTGGCGAGTATGTGAGAGGGTTTTTAATTTATGTCAGACGTTTGGTTTCAGCATCTATCCACGACCTTGTCCAAAAACGGTTTGGTAGCCTATATCTGGGATGCCAATGAAGACCGCTTTCAGTGGAAAGGTGACATGCGTGAGCTTTTTGGGACGGAGACTCTGGATTTGCCTTTGTCGAGCCGTCAGTTTCATCAAATGATTAACCCCCAACAGGTACCTCATCGTTTAACTTGGATTCATGAGATTTTAGATGGTCCTGTCATGATGGAGCATTCTGAATCTTTCTATAAGCTACGACGCGCTAATGGATCGCAGGTCGACATAGAAGAAACAGCCACTTTATACGAAGATGAAGCAACCGGTCACAAAACACTGTGCGGTTTTCTGAAGCTTTCTGATCGGGATCAATTGAAAGCAGAGTCTGCTTTAGAAACAGAAGCCGTGAGCGATGCGGGTATGACTCACTATGGTCGCTTGTCTTTGCAGCACAAAATAGAAGAATTGCGGGAAGGGGATTCATCTAAAATGGAAAGAGGCGCCTATCTTCTTGTTGTTGGTATAGACAGGCTGTCTATGCTGAACGATGCTTTTGGCGCGCGTTATGCCGATGAGGTGATTGAAAAGACAGGTGCCAGATTGCGCCAAATTGCGGGAGAGGCCGCTTATGTCACACGTGTTGATGGTGATGTGTTTGGTGTTTTCTTTCCCAAGGCGTTGCAGAATGAAATGGTGGCTGTAGCCACGCATATGTTGAATCATTTTTATAATACACCGTTACAGATGAGTACGGGAGCTGCCGGTGTCAGCGTTTCTATTGGCGGCATTTCTGTTGATCATAAAAGGGTGCGGGATGCGGCTTCCCTTTTAACCAAAGCAGAAATGGCTTTGAGGTCTGCGAAAGACAAGGGGCGCGGTTGTTTTGTTTCTTATGATGAAGAGGCTGACAATAGCTCCACTAATCGTCTGCTGTTAAAATCGGGCGATGACTTTCTCTGCGCATTGAAAGAAAACCGTGTCAAGCTTGCTTTCCAGCCTGTGGTGAATTCAAAAACGCAGGATGTCTCTTTCCATGAATGTTTGATCCGTATGCTGGATCGGGATGGCCAATTGCATTCTGCTGCCCAGTTCTATCCGGCTGTTGAGAAGTTGGGGCTGGGGCGATTGGTGGATCAGTTCGCGTTGCGGAAAGCAGTGCAGGAATTAAATTTATTTCCGGATCTTCGTTTGTCGGTCAATGTTTCTCACTTGACGCTGGCCAATAAAAACTGGTTGCGGGAGCTTGTTGTTTCTTTGCGTGATCGACCCAGTGTAGCGCGACGCCTGATTGTTGAGATCACAGAAAGTACGGTTATGGATGATCTGGCGAGAACAACGCGGATTGTCAGGACATTACAGGACCTAGGTTGTCGTGTGGCACTGGATGATTTTGGTTCGGGTTATACTTCTTTTTCACAACTCAAAGACCTTGATCTTGACCTGGTTAAGATAGATCAGGATTTTGTAAGGAACAGGGAACAGGGGCAGAACCGTTTATTTATTAAAACGCTGCAATCTCTTGCGGATGGTATGAATATAGAAACCGTGGGAGAAGGGGCGGAGACCATGGCCGATGCTAAAATGCTGGAGGAGGATGGCGTTCATCATATTCAGGGTTATGTGTTTGGCTTTCCGCAGGTTGAACGTGTCTGGTTGCCCAAAGATCATGTTTTCCGTCGGTTTTCCGAAGAAAAGAAGACAGAAGGCGCGGACACTGAAGAGGATATGGTCGCTGCTCAATAGGCAGCATAACGACCTCAGTGGTTTTTGTTATGCCCGTCCGTTCAGACGTTCTATTTCTTTTTTCATGGCAGCAATGGTTTGTTTCAACTCATGGACGGTATCTGACTCTGCGCCGTTTTGAGAGGCCTCTTGTTGCTGTCCGGCGATCGGAGACCATGCCTGCATAGCATTTTCAAACATACTCATGTTTTTTTTTGCGAGTTCTTCCATGGCAGAAACTGGATTCATTATACCGCCGAAAGGTTGCCCCATTTGTGCACGGAATTGTTCCTGATTTTTTGTAAATGTATCAATTGTTTGCTCCAGATAATTTGGCAGCAGCGAGTCCATGTTTTCGTCATAGAAACCGATCAATTGCCGTAGAAAGGGTATAGGCAAAAGGTTCTGGCCTTCTTTGCCTTCCTGATCAACAATAATTTGCGTCAGAACCTGACGGGTCAGGTCGTTGCCTGATTTGGCATCGTAAACAACAAAATCATGGCCTTCTTTGACCATGATACATAAATCATCAAGCGTGACATAGCTGCTCCGGCCCGTATCATACAAGCGGCGGTTAGCATATTTCTTTATGACGGTTGGCCCATCCTGCTTCTTTTTCGCAGTAGACATTTTGCACCTGCCTTTGTGACGTTGTGTATGTGAAAATTGCCCCCATTATGCACAATTTTTGCGCTGCGAAAAGAGTTTCTGTGGATAAATTTTGTCGCAGGTCTTAGCATGGCTGTATGAATACGTTGAATGACATGCAGGATCGCGCTTTACGGCCTTTGCCGGTACATGTGGGTGTTGTTCTGAATGAGCCGCTTTCTCAGGGTATGGAAGAACAGGAGCTGACCAAAGGCATGATTGCCATGATGGATGGCGTTAAAAAATATCAGGATCATTTTTTTCAGCGCAACATGAAGCCTTTGCCCTCTGTTTGGACGCAGGGAGAAGCCTCATTGCTTTTTTGCGCAGCAGATAAGAACAAAAAGAACGGTCAGGCCTTGTTTCTTGTGCCGTCCATGATTAACGGTTCGGAAATTCTGGATTTATTGCCGGAGCGCTCTTTTGTGCGGTGGCTGGCGGCGCAGGGGTTTGATGTTTATTTGCTGGATTGGGGGCAGGCCGCGAAGGATGAAGCTCTGGCAGATATGGAGGGTGTTGTGAAAAACGGCATTGTTCCGGCTATAGAATTTGTGAAGCAAAACCATGGCGGTGCCTTTGATGCGCTGGGCTATTGCATGGGCGGTACGTTATTGGCGGCGGCGGCAACATTTTGCCGTGACTCATTGCGCCGTATCGTATTTCTTGCCAGTCCGTGGGACTTTCATGCCGGTGATCGCGGTTTAACAACGCAGATACGGTTGGGCACGGCTTTGGCTTTGCAGATGATTGAAAAAGATCATAGCTTGCCCGTGAACTGGGTGCAGTCTGTTTTTGCGGTGGTGAATGCCGATCGTACCATGAGTAAATTTTCCAATTTTTCCGGCTGGGATCAGGGAAGTGATAAAGCACGACTTTTTGTCTCTGTGGAAGACTGGCTGAATAACGGGATGGATCTGCCGGGGCAAGTGGCGCGGAGTTGTATTCTGGATTGGTACGGGGAAAACAAACCGGGTAAAGGGGAGTGGCATGTCGCGGGTCAGCTTATTGTGCCGGAAAATCTCGATATTCAGTCTTTGGTTGTGGCGTCATCAAGTGACCGTCTGGTGCCGCCGGAATCCTCTCTGGCTTTGGTGGAGAAACTGCCGAAAGCCGACTCTTTAAGTCCGGCAATGGGGCATATTGGTATGATGACCGGACATAAAGCCCGGAAAGAGGTCTGGGAGCCTATTGTTCGCTGGCTTTCCTGACCTATATGTTGAATAATATAATCCGATCTTAAAATAGCAGGAGAGTAATATGGAACAGGATGACCCCATTGTAATTACGGCGGCAAAGCGGACGGCTATTGGTGTATTGGGCGGCGGGCTGAGTTCTCTGGAGGCCCATGAACTGGGTGCGCATATTATCCGTCAGGTTCTGGAAGCTTCAAATGTGGCTGCTGCGGATGTCGATGATGTGATCATGGGGCAGGTTTTAACGGCTGGCGTAGGACAAAACCCGGCACGGCAGGCTGCGATAGCGGCAGGTGTCCCGGAAGATAAGACGGCCTGTACGGTTAATCAGGTTTGCGGTTCCGGTATCAGGACCATTGCTCTGGGTATGCAGGCCATTGCCAATGATGATGCGTCTATTGTTGTCGCCGGAGGGCAGGAAAGTATGAGCCGTTCTCCGCATTGTATTTCCATGCGCGAAGGGGTGAAGTTCGGCAATGTAGAAATGGTGGATACCATGATCCGTGACGGGTTGTGGGATATTTTCAATGATTACCATATGGGGATTACGGCAGAGAATATTGCTGAAAAATGGCAAATTACGCGTCAGGATCAGGATAATTTTGCGGCCCATTCACAGCAAAAGGCAGAGCAAGCCATTAATGACGGGAGGTTTGCCGCTGAAATCGCGGCTGTTACCGTTAAAACACGGAAAGAAGAGATCGTTATAGATAAAGACGAGTTTCCCCGCAGCGGTGTTACGGCAGAAGGTCTGGCTAAGTTGCGTCCTGCCTTTAAAAAAGACGGTACTGTAACAGCGGCGAATGCGTCCGGTATTAATGACGGCGCCGCAGCTGTTGTGATGATGCGGGCTAGTGAAGCGCAGAAAAGAGGGCTTCCGGTTTTTGCGACGATCAAATCATGGGCGACGGCCGGTGTTGATCCGTCTGTGATGGGAACCGGACCGATCCCGGCGTCACGTAAGGCGCTGGAAAAAGCGGGATGGGACATATCAGATCTGGACCTTGTCGAGTCCAACGAAGCTTTTGCGGCGCAGTCCTGCTGCGTCATGAAAGAGCTGGGACTTGACCCGGAAAATGTGAATGTGAATGGCGGGGCTATTGCTTTGGGGCACCCTATCGGGGCGTCAGGGACAAGAATTCTGGTGACTTTGTTGCATGAAATGGCACGCCGCGATGTCCAAAAAGGACTCGCAACGCTTTGTATCGGTGGTGGTATGGGCATTGCCATGTGCGTAGAGCGCGATAGTGCTCTGAATTTGAAATCGGTAGCCTAGAGGGGATGACCGGGTTATTTGTTAAAAAGGAGAGTTGAGTATGGAAAATAACGTTGCTGTTGTCACGGGTGGTACGCGCGGTATAGGTCTGGCTATTTCGCAGGCTTTAATCCATGAAGGCCATACGGTGGCAGCGGTTTATTTCGGGAACAATGAAGCTGCTGCCAAATTTGAAAAAGAAACGGAGGGCAAAGGTAAGGCCTTCAAGTTTGATGTCGCCAATTACAATGCTTGCGAGAAGAACTGCGAAGAAATTGAAGACAAGATGGGCGCGATCGGTGTTCTGGTGAATAATGCCGGGATAACACGGGATGGTGTTTTGCACAAGATGCCGCTTGAAAACTGGCATGACGTTATCGAGACGAACCTGACCTCTTGCTTTCATATGTGCCGGACGATTGTGCCGCGTATGCGGGAGCGTGGTCATGGCCGGATTATTAACATTAGCTCTATTAACGGGCAGAAGGGGCAGTTCGGGCAGGTGAATTACTCGGCGGCCAAGGCAGGGATGATTGGCTTTACAAAGGCTCTGGCTCTGGAAAACGCCGCGAAAGGCATTACAGTGAATGCCGTATGTCCCGGTTATATTGAAACGGATATGACATCCATGATGAAACAGGAAGTTCTGGATTCGATCATCAGGCAAATACCGGTATCCCGCATGGGTAAGCCGGATGAAATGGCGGAGATTGTTTCCTTTCTTTGCTCTGAAAATGCGTCTTTTATTACAGGGGCGACGATCAGCGCGAATGGCGGTCAGTATATGGCATGACGGATCAGGGCGAGTTTACGAATAATTCAGGCAAGGATACGGTCATTCTGGAGAGGGAATTCGTTTCTAAGGGAGCCGTTATTGTACGTGAAGGCGATCAGGGCGATTGCGCGTATCTTGTGCAGGCCGGCAGCGTTGACGTTTATGTAGAAGATGAAGGAAAGAAGACGGTCTTGGCCCATATGGGCGCGGGTCAGATTTTTGGTGAAATGGCGCTGGTTTTTGATGAATACCGGGTGGCAACGGTAGAAGCGGCAGAGGACTGCATGCTTATTCCTATTACGCGGGAAATGTTTCAATCTAAACTGGATAAAAGCGACCCCACGATCCGGGCTATTGTACCCATGTTGTTAAAACGCATCATACAGTCAAATAATCTGCTCCTGCACAAACAAAGCAGCGTGGAGTCTCTTCTGGAGACGGTGAATGCTGTTTATCAAAATATTTCCACCGCTTTGCCTGCGGTCAAAAAGAGAAGCTTGCAAAACACTGTTTTGCCGCCGTTAAAGGACTTTATTAAGTCCGTGAGGGCTTTTCAGGCAAGGTATAAGGACGAATAAACAGAGCGCTCTATAACCGTTCTGTGTCCGGGGCCAAAAATGCATCCCATATATCGACGGGGCCTTCGCTTGTTTCTTCCGGAAGCAGAAGTGTGTCTAGGAAGTCTTCTACCTCCTGTTCTTCTGTTGCTGTGTTGTCTTCGGCGAATTTAAAGAAAGAGAGAACATCTTCGCTCTCCTCTTCAACAGGCAGGAGTATTTCAGACAGGAAGATATCAAGTTCAGCTTCCGTATCTACAGGGGCCATAGGTGTTATCGGTAGTGGGGGAACGGCAAAAAATAGGAAAACGGCAGCAGCAGAGGCCGCCATGGCTGCCCAAACGGGTTTGCGGCGAAAGAAGGAGGGCGGATAAATGACGTTGCCGCCAGTTTTTTTTGAGGTCTTTTCTGTCACTGAGGCCAGCAGTTCCGGTGATGCGTCTTCTATATTGTAGCTATCCAGCACCTTGTCCAGTTTTTTGGCCTTCTCGTATAGAGATTGCGCTTCTTGTGATGAGGCGATGAATGCTTCAAGGTCAGCGGATGAGATATCACTCCAACGGCTGAAATCAGCACCGTAAATTTCCATATTTTTTTTAAAGCGCTTTATATCCATGGTTAGAGCACCCCTTCATATTTTTGCAGTTCTGCCTGTAATGTTTTGCGGGCGCGGACGAGTAAACCCTCTACGGCCTTGACCGTTGCACCCATCGCTGTCGCGGCTTCAGCATTGCTTAGGCCCTGATAATGGCAAAAGACCAAGGCAGCCCTTTGCCGTTTGGGCAGGGCGGTAAGGGCTTGTTCTACGATTTCCCCTGTTTGTTTGTTCTGTATTTTCTTTTCAGCAGAAAGGCTCACTCTATCGGGTTCATCATCAAACAATTCTACAGTGCTCTTGTTTTTCATTTTACGTTTCTCATCAATGCATAAATTATAAGTGATCCTGTATAGCCATGTCGTAACGGCGGCTCCTGACTCTTTTTTCCATGTTGCCGCTTTAGACCAGATACGGAGAAGCGCTTCCTGCGTTATCTCTTCGGCGTCTTCCTTGTTGTTGTTCATCCGTCTGGCAACGGCATAAAGAAGGTTCATGTGGCGTTTTGCCAGTATTGTGAACGCTTCTTCATCGCCGTTGGCAATCCGGTCTATTAACGATTCATCAGTGGTATTGTCATTTTTCACCGACTGGTCTTCTCCTTTATTGGCAAGCTCTGCGTGCTATTTCACAAGACTGACTGCCTTCATCCTGACAACGGGCTTGGGCATTATGGCAGAATTTTTGTTTGTCTTCGTCAGACGCGTTGTCCCAGCGGTCTTTGAATTTACCGGTTTGATCCTGATGTTTCTCCTGGCGTTTTTCCTGACGTTGTTCACGTAGCTCATTCATACGCGTTTTGCGTTCTTCGGGTGATAAATTCATGAGCTCATCTTTGAGTTTCTGGCGCCTTTCGCGTATTTTTTCTTGCTGTTCAGGAGGCATATTCTTGATACGTTCTTGAAAATTATCCCGCCTGTCTGACCGGTTTTCCTGACGGTTTTCATGGCGGTCCTCGTGTTTGTCCCGGTAGTCTTCGCGGTGATCCCGAACATCTTCCCGGCGGTCATGCTTGTCCTCACGTTTGTCCCGATAGTCTTCTCGCCGGTCATAGTGATCTTCGGCCTTGTCACGACGATCTTCCCGGTGATCGCGATTTTGATGGCGATCTTTACTACGATTCTTATTGTCATGATGAGCATTATTGCCACCGCCACGGCGGTCATCACGTTCCGCCAGTTCAAAAACGGGGCCTGCTTTGTAAGTATAGGGCGCTGTGATTTTTCCTTCCGGGGCGTTTGTTAGAGTGCTGTTATGTGCTTGTCCTGTCGTTGGAAAGCTTAGGATTATGGCTGTCAATCCGGAGAGAAGCATTTGTTTCTGAATGTTTTTCATGGCTTTTTCCTTATCTGTTTTTATGTTTTCAACACGGGCTTCTAACAGGTTATACGGAAGGGATTTTAAAACCCTTCACAAAAAAATATATTTGTTTCCTTTTTTCTGAAGCCTAACTTGAGTAGGATACAGCGCATAGAAAGAGTTGATAGGGAGTATATCAGAGTGAAGAAGTTTGTCGTTATATTGAGTGCTGTTCTTGTTTTTCTGGTGGTGGCCTTGCTTGTGGCACCCGGTTTTGTGGATTGGAGCAAGTATAAGCAGCAGATTATTACGCAACTTCATCAGGCAACCGGTCATAATTATGAGGTTAATGGCGCTCTGGAGCTGGCGCTTATACCTTTCCCGCGTGTTTTGATTGAAGATTTAAGTGTTTCCTCCCCTTCTGTAGTTGGGGGGGACGCTCTTGTGTCTTTGGAGAAGGTTGAGGTTTCTGTTGCGCTTTGGCCTTTGTTGAGCGGCAACGTCGTTGTGAACAGAGTTCTTTTGGTCGAACCGAATGTTCATTTGGATATTGCTGTTGATGGAACACCTTCATGGATGACACCGGAACTTAAGAACAAGCTGAAACAGGATAAGACACAGGCCGTATCGAAAGAGGAAGAGTCCGGGTTTATGGAGTCTATATCTTTGAATGAAATCAAGATTAAAGGTGGTTCTTTTCAATATCAGGATAAGCGTTCTGGTGGTTCTGTGAGTTTAGCCGATATTTATTTGGCTTTGCAGGGGGAGAGTCTGTTTGGTCCTTATAATGCGGAAGGTCACTTTGTTTATAACGGTGAAAAGGCTGAAATAGAGCTAAAATCAGGGCGTATTGGCAAGGGTGCGGATTCTGTTGCGATACAGGCTGTTCTTGATATTGCTTCGTCTGGTTCATCCTTAAACTATTCTGGCGTTGTCGGGCTTGGTAAGGCTTGGGAAGTGCAAGGGGAAGCCGGCATTAAAACAGAAAATCTGGCTGATTTGATGGGCTTTGCAGGCAAACAGGCTTCACCCTATTTGAAAAAGCCGTTTAAGGCCGCCGGTATTTTGACGGCCACATCACAGGCTGTGGCTTATAGAAATATGACGTTGTCTTTTGCCGGAGGTGAAGCAACCGGTCACGCTATTTTAAAAAATGCGGTAAAAGACACGCCTTTGGATGTGGATTTAAAGCTGGAGGTTATTGAGGAACTCTCTCTTGAGGCTTTTCTGCCTGAGTCTTCCCCCTCTGGAAAAATGACAAAAGGTATTCAGTCTTTTCTGCCTGAAACAATAACATTGCCTGTGAACTTTACAGGAACAGCGGCGCTTGCTTTTGCGGCTTTACGGCATGGTGATACGACTTTTAACGATGTTACGGTTTCTCTGAGTAAAAAGAAGGATAAAGCCGTTGAGGCGCAGTTCAATACCGGTTTGCCGGGAAGCGGAAAAATAGAACTCTCCGCCGATTTGTCTTTTGCTGCTCTTTCACGGTCAGAGCAAGACAAGACACTTACTCTCTCTGATCCCCGTTTGGCTTTCAAAACAACGATACAGGTGGAAGAGCCATTAAAGCTGGCTCTTGCTTTTGTTTCGCAGGATAAACTACAGCCTGTCTCTGCGCTGTTGTTTGACAAGGTCAATCTGTTTGCAGAAGGGGCGGTGAAGCCGAAGGAGATTGTAGTTAAAGACTCTGTTGTGAAGGTCAATAAAACACAGTTTTCTCTGAATGGCGCGTATCAGCTCCGTGCAAGCAATGGTCGTAATCTTCTGAGGGTTGCCGCAGGAAGTGACGGCATGGATGTTGATTCCTGGCTTGCTCAGATTGCGGCATCACAGGGGAAGGCTACGGCTCATGCTGATAAAACGCCCGATATTTCTGCCTTGTCCGAAAAAATGAGATTGCCGTTTGACCTGTCCTTAACAATGGCTTTAAAAAACCTTCATCTGAAAGGAATGGATTTTCAGGCCTTTAACCTAAAAGGTAAGCTCCTGTACAATAAACTGAATCTGCAAACACTGGAATTGCTTGACGGGCAGGGTAATAATCTTTTGATTGCCGGAACCGTGGGGAGTGTACCAGGCTTGCAAAGCATTGATCTTTCCATGCAGGGGACAACGAAGGATTTAAAGGGTTTATTGGAAGGTTTTAATGTCGACACAAGTGGCATTTCTAAAAAAGTGGGTGGAGCCGAGATTATTTCCGAATTCAAAGGACAGGCGGAAAAGTTATCCTTTACGGCCAATCTAAAAGCTATGAAAGGGACATTGGAATCTACCGGTATTATAACGGATATATTACATGCGCCGACCGTGAGTGGCCTGACGGTACGTCTGAAGCATCCTAATTATGTGGAGTTGGCCAGAATATATAATCCTTCTTTTAAAAGCGGTGTGGCGATTAAAAAGAATCTGGATTTCTTCGCCAGTATGAAAAGAGATGCTGATATTTACACTCTTTCGGAATTACAGGCCAATGTCGGGCCTGTTGTCTTTACGGGCGAGTTAAGCGCCGATATGGCGGGCGAGAAACCTGATATAACAGCCAAACTTCAGATGAATGATGTGCCGTTAGGGCAGCTGGCAGGGCACGGAAACAAACGGAAAGGCACGGTCAGAGCGCAGTCGCGTCAGCAGAGACAGGATGTGCGCTGGTCACGGAACGCCATTAATACAGCGTGGATGCATAATGTAAACCTCGCCATGACGGCCACGGCTAAATCCTTGTCTTATGGGCCTTGGGTTTTGGATAATGCGGCGGTTGATATAGATTTACGGGACGGTGTGCTGGCAATTAATCAGATTGATGGCGCCTTTAACAGCGGCCATATTGCTTTAACCGGTAAAATAAAGTCTTCTCCCAAACCGCGGCAGCCTTTGTCTATCGAAGCTAAAAGCATATTGCAGGATGTATCGTTGGAGTCTTTTGTGAAAGCCTTTAGCGGAGCTCGTTTGTTGAAAGCCAAGGGCGCGATGTCGATGGAAACGGACATAGAGACGACAGGGCTTAGCCCGGCAGCTCTGATCTTTGATCTGCATGGGAAAGGGTCAGCCAGCGGCACAAACCTCGTTTTTGACGGTTTTGATTTGGCGCGGTTATCCCGGACATTGCTCCGGCCCTCAAGCAGTATGAGTGAGAATTTCGGCAATCTTCTGGATTCCTCGATGGGAGGAGGAAGCACGGCCTTTGAATCGCTCACCTCCTCTTTCACGATTAATGAAGGCGTTGTGAATTTCAGTGAATTGAATCTGAGTGGAGCGGACGCCGTCATTGATACGACCGGTAACGTGAATTTGCCGCTATGGACTGTTGATTTGGCCAGCGCGATTAAACTGACCGAACCGGCGGATGCGCCGTCATTGAAGGCCGTGTTCAAGGGGCCGTTGGACAGACCGGGGCAGACCTTTGGAAAAAGTGCCATGGATTCCTATTTCAACCAGATGTTTGGTAAAACGCTGGAAAATATGTTGTTGAATACATTGCAGAAGAAGAAAGCTCCGGCTCAGCAACAGCAGCCTGCCCAACAGGCGAATCCGCAGACACAACAGCAGCCACAACAACAACAAAAACCACGGGAACCTAGCCCGGAAGAGGCGCTCTTCGGTATTATGCAAGGTATTTTGGGGCAGTAGATTTTTTACCTTTTGGGAACAAAAGATATTGTTATGTGTTCATAGGCGCGCCCGTTTTTGTCCAGAGCTATGAATTCGCTGGTGGAGACATGACCGGCTCTCATATGGGCTTCATGATTGGCTATGCGATGCTTTTCTCCAATTTTAAATGTCATGGACTGTGTTGGATGTCCGGGGTGCTGCATACGAATGGCTGTAAATGTTACCGTTAATCTCTATCGATAAGTTAGAGGCTGCCATTCTTTTGAAAGGCAGAACGTACTGGCTATAGTATAGTTTGGCTTGTTCCGTTCCTTCTTGTCTTGTTTTCTCATCCAGCTCTGTCAATAATATCTTTTTACTGTTGCGGGCAACCTCTAACCCTTGAAGTGATGCTGTGCTTAATCAGGCGTAAGCCTCTTTGTGGTTTGTAAAAGACATCGGTGTATCACGCCATCCCGTATAGAGAAGGCCCAGACTATATTGCGATTCAGCGATACCTTTCTTTGCAGCTTTGAGCCACCATTTTTCAGCTTCTGTATAGTTTTGTTCAATACCTCTTCCCTGAAAATACATCAATCCCAAAAGATGCTGGGCTTGCGCATCCCCGTTTTGAGCCGATTGTTGAATCTGCCCCATACTGTTTTCGTTAGCAGCATGACTCAGAGCAGGGATTATCGTCATTGAAGCTATGCAGCATAGAGTAAAAAAGAAGGTCTTCATGGTCTTATCCTGAAGGTTTTTTCTCATTGAGCAACGACTCCAGTACATAGATACGTAGGGCACTGGAAAGATTGGTGGTCTTTCGTTTTTCGTCAATAAGGGTAATAAGCCGGTTGATCGACATATTTTGTGCCTCAGCCAGGTTTTTTAACGCTGCCCAGAATTCTTCTTCCAGAGAAATACTGGTAGCGTGTCCTGCGATTTTCACGGAGCGTTTTTTCATTATCCCGCAGGCTTAACCCCCGCAGGCTTAACCATTGAGGCTGGATCAATCCATTCATTGAATTGCTCTTCGGTGAGCAGGCCGAGTTCAATCCCGGATTCTTTGAGCGTTGTGCCGTCGGCATGTGCTTTTTTAGCGATTTTGGCAGCATTGTCATAGCCTATATGAGGGTTGAGGGCCGTAACCAGCATTAGGGATTCGTGCAGTAACTGATCAATGCGGTCCCGGTTGGCTTCAATGCCGGTCACGCAGTTATCTGTGAAACTAACCGCCGAATCGGCAATCAGCCGAATGGATTGCAGGACATTGTAAATCATCACGGGCTTAAAGACATTCAGCTCAAAATGGCCCTGACTACCTGCCACGGTAACGGTGACATGATTACCCATCACCTGTGTACAGACCATGGTGAGGGCCTCGCACTGGGTAGGATTAACTTTTCCCGGCATGATGGAGGAGCCGGGTTCGTTGGCCGGCAGGCTTAACTCGCCAATCCCGCAGCGGGGGCCGGAACCAAGCATGCGGATGTCATGCGCGATTTTCATCAGGGAGACAGCCAGTACGTTAAGAGCGCCGGATACTTCGACCAGAGCATCATGGGCGGCAAGTGCTTCGAATTTATTCTCTGCCGTTACGAAGTCCAGCCCGGTCATATCAGCAAGCTGTGCGGCGAATTTTTCAGCAAACCCGGCTTTACTGTTAATACCTGTGCCCACGGCTGTACCGCCTTGCGCCAGTTGTAAAAGGCGGGGCAGGGTGTCTTTCACACGGGCGATACCGTTTTTAATCTGATGGGTATAGCCGGAGAATTCCTGACCCAATGTCAGGGGTGTGGCATCTTGTAAATGCGTGCGGCCGATTTTGACAATATCATCGAACGCTGTCGCCTTGTCATTCAGGGCTGCCTGTAGCTTTTCCAGTGCCGGGATTAAGGCGCCGTAAATTTCCTCCGTTGCCGCGATATGCATGGCCGTGGGGAAGCTGTCGTTAGAGGATTGCCCCATATTTACATGATCATTCGGATGCACGGGGTCTTTAGACCCGCGTTCACCACCCAGTATTTCAATGGCGCGGTTGGAAATTACTTCATTCGCATTCATGTTGGATTGCGTGCCGGAGCCTGTTTGCCAGACAACAAGTGGGAATTCTTCGGACAGTGTGCCGTCAATGACTTCATCGGCCGCCTGCACGAGGGCGTCGCACAGCTTTTGATCTAGAAGGCCCAGTTCCTTGTTGGTCAGGGCAGATGCCTTCTTCTGAAGACCCAAAGCCCGGATAAGCGGCGCGGGCATGGTCTCTCCGCCGATTTTAAAATTTTGCAGACTGCGTTGCGTTTGCGCGCCCCAGTAACGGTCAGCCGGAACATCAATAGTGCCGATTGAATCGGATTCAGTGCGGGTATTTGTCTTTTTCATGGGCTTTATCTCCGTTTTCATGAGCATATCCTAATTCTCCTTGAGAACGAAGTCACGCTTGTTAATCCCGGAAGAAGCTTTTTTAAAATGTATCGTAACGTATTGTTTATACTGCAAAAAAGACATCCCTTTAGTTTGTTTGTAGTTTTTTTTCCGAGCGGGAGGTTTCTCCTCCCTTTATTGCTGTTTATTTGCGCGCAGCATTTTTTTACCGACATCCCGGACTTGATACAGGATTGTTTATAGCAGCGGCCTATATAATGGCATAGATTCCGGGTGAGGAGGGAGGCTGTATCTTTCTTGTTTCTTTTCATAGGAATATTATAGGAAAATATTCCTTAAATGTCAAGTTTTAAATGAGGTTTAGGTTCACTTTGTGCGTATCAGAGTGCGTATCAGATTTATTAACATTTTTAGCCGTCTCTATGTCTTGCAGAACAGTAACATGGCCCATTTTACGGTCTGTTTTTACATCTTGTTTGCCGTATAGATGCACGCAGGCATGTTCCATCTCATAATAACGATTAAGTTTTTTGATATCAGCACCCAGAATATTGAGCATGACGGCATCACTATGTCGGCCGGGCAGACCAACCGGCATATTACAGACTGTACGGACATGTTGTTCAAACTGCGACACAGCGCAGGCGTCAATCGTCCAGTGGCCTGAGTTATGCGTGCGGGGTGCTATTTCATTGGCCAGCAGTCGCCCATCCTTCGTAACAAACAGCTCCAGCGCCATAACGCCGACCAAATCCACAGCATCAGCAAGTAAACGTGCCATGTCTTTGGCCTGATCAGCTATTTTATCCGGAATGGGGGCGGGGGCGGTTGTTTTTGCCAGAATATGGTTTTTATGCTCATTTAGCATCGGACCGTATAAAACAGTCTGCCCTAATTTGTCCCGCGCGATGATAACCGATATTTCACAAGAGAAATCAATGCATTCCTCGATGATAGTCTCTTTTGCATTTAGCTCTTTCCACTTAGCCCTTATATTATCAGTGTCTCGGCATTTTACTTGCCCTTTCCCATCATATCCGAAACGTGCCGTTTTTATTATAAATTCGCTACCATCCATATCATTAATGAAATCATGCGCCATATCTGCATGCGTCACGGCGGCCCATTGTGGGGTCGGTATACCAATGTCATTGAGGAATTTTTTTTCTTTTCTGCGGTCCTGAGAGACGCTCAACAGGCGGTCATCCGGATAAACAGGCTTGTGCTTTTGCAGATAATGAACCGTTTCAAGCGGAATGTTTTCAAATTCATAGGAAATGAAGTCGACACTTTCAGCAAAGGCTTTGAGTTTGCGTTTATTATCGTAGGCACCGACAAAGGTCCTGGCGGCGACCTGCCCGGCAGGGCTGTCCTCGTCAGGGCAGTAGATATGGGTTTGAATACCCAGTCGCGCAGCCGCCAGCGCACTCATGCGGCCCAATTGTCCGCCGCCCAGAATCCCCAGTGTTTTGGAATTGACCTTCATGAGAAACAGTTATGAACGCCGTTTGTGCAATCGGCAAGACCTGTTTTAAAAAGTGCGAATATGAAAAATTAGTTGCATTGCAGCTCCTTTTTACGTTATGAATATCCTTTGTTAAACGGAGACTATATTGATGCACGGTTCTTTCGGACATGATCATGGTCACAGCCATGGCGATGAGGATAACAAGCCGAAAACCCCTGACTCGGAAAGGAGTTTGAGGGACTTGACCATGGAATATAATGATCATGCGGGTGATCGGATGTTAACAGCCTTCATGATGGCTGTCGGAACGTTAGCGGCAGCGTTGATCATTGGTAACGCAGAGTTTCATAATTGGGCGCTTTCAAAAAACCACAGTGAAGTGATTAACAAGCTTTCTGTGCAATGTGCGGATGACTGGAAGACAAATGTTCTGAACGTGGATAGACGAAAGCTGGGGGCCTGTGTTCACAAAAAGATGGAGAATAACGAAGAAGCCAATCATGCGCCGACCTATGCAACGAGCATCATGTGGGGTGGCTTTATGGGGATGTTCGGCTGGAGCTTTTACAAGCAAACAAAACGCAAAAACGAACTGGCGGAACATATTAAGAGCAAGGAAAAGGCCGCCGTATTGGAAAAACCGCCTGTGCCGGCCTGATCCCAGGGTCAAAACTCATTAACCTTGCGGTTCAAGAGCAACGGACTCGCTCTGGCTCCGGCGGTAAGACTCTAACCGCTCAGAAGTCGCGTCATCAGATAACCCCAATATGGAAGCCGCCAGAAGCGCTGCATTTTTTGCGCCGGGTTTGCCAATGGCCATGGTGCCAACAGGGATGCCACCGGGCATCTGGACGATAGAAAGCAGACTGTCCATACCTTGCAGGGCTGTTTTTTCACCGGGTACGCCGAGAACAGGCAGGGTGGTCATGCTGGCAACCATACCCGGTAAATGGGCTGCGCCGCCTGCGCTGGCGATAATAACTTTCAGGCCGCGTTCTTTGGCTGTTGTCGCATACTCAAACATCCGGTCAGGGGTGCGGTGCGCTGAAACGATTTTGGATTCGTAAGCTACTCCCAGTTCATCAAGTATGATGGCTGATTCTTTCATGCGGTCCCAGTCGGATTGGGAGCCCATAATGATACCGACCAAAGGTTTTTGATCTGAGTGGGTCATATTATTACGCTATGATATCCGGTAACAGGCCACTTTCAATTTTCTGGATGACATCCTTCAGGACCAGTTTTTTCTTTTTCAGGCGTTGTAACTGTACAAAATCGACGGGCTGATGACTCAGAAGCCGTTCAATGATCTCATCCAGATCCTTATGCTCGCGCTTTAACTCAGCAAGCCTTTCAAGTAAATCTTCTTCGTCGTCCATAAGTGGCGTGTGCTCTTTGTTATCGTCCCCAAGGATGCGTATAATATCAGATATGTTGCTGTTTATCCATTTCCTTTTTTTAATGCCTTGTGTATCTTCCTAAGGCTGTAATGTAATGAAAGGCAAAATAAAAAACTATGACAAAGAAGCGTATAGGAATTTTAACAAGTGGTGGCGATTGTGCCGGATTGAATGCGGTTATCCGTGCCGTTGTTCATCGTGCGGATCTTCTTGGTTGGGAGGTCGTGGGGATTTTGAATGGAACAGCAGGTTTGCTTAAGGATCCGCCGGACTGCCGTGTTCTGGACCCGAATGATTTCGGTGGAACGGTTATGCGTCTGGGGGGGACCATTCTGGGAACAACGAATAAAGGCAACCCTTTTGCCTTTCCCATGGCGGATGGCTCTACGAAAGATCTGACCGATGAGATTATTAAGGGCTTTAAGTCATTGGCACTTGACGCTGTAATCGGGATTGGTGGGGACGGAAGTTTTGCCATACTAAATAAACTGGCCCAACAAGGCGGCCTTAATCTGGTTGGTATACCCAAAACGATTGATAATGATCTGGGTATGACGGATATGTCTGTTGGCTTTGATACGGCCGTGTCCGTAGCGACTGAAGCGTTAGATAGATTGCAGCCTACAGCGGCAAGTCATGACCGTGTCATGCTTCTCGAGGTGATGGGCCGTGATGCCGGGCACATAGCACTGAGCGCCGGTATTGCCGGTGGCGCGGATGTTATCCTGATCCCTGAAGTGCCTTACAGTATTGAAAGTATAGCAGAGAAGATTAAGGCCGTGAAAGAAGGGGGGCGTAATTTCGCGCTTGTTGTTGTATCAGAGGCCGTTAAAACCCCGGAGGGTGAAAATCTGGAAGTTGTTTATCATGGCGGAGAAACCCGCTATGGCGGCATAGGGCATTATCTGGGGTCGCAAATTGCAGAAAGTACAGGCTTTGAAACACGGGTCACTGTGTTGGGTCACGTGCAGCGCGGTTGTCCTCCCACTTATAATGATCGTGTTTTGGCGTCGGCTTTTGGTGTTAAGGCTGTGGATTTGATTAAGGAAGGCCGTTTCGGCAGGATGGTCGCCTGGCAAAATCGTCAGGTCGTGGATGTGGCAATTGAAGACGCTATTGCAGCCTATCAACAGGTGGATTTAGAAAGTACTTTGGTGCATACTGCCAGAGCGCTCGGTATTTCTTTGGGAGATAAATAAATTATGCTCTATGTGCAGCAGTCACTCAGTCAGGGAGAGGAACTCATCCATGTTGGACGCTTTCACTGGATGTACACTGTCGGCGCCGTGGTGAATATCCTGTTCGGTATTGTTGGTTGTATTCTTGTGATTGTCGGGGCAATTTATTTTAAAAGCAATTTTGGTGCAGGCTTTGATTCCGACACATGGGTGGGCGCAGTGCGTGAGATTCATCCGGGGCTGCGCCTTCTGGCTTTTCTGGTGTTCGTATTTGGCCTGCTTAGTTTTGCCCAGAGAATGGTGATTAAAGCCACAACGGAAATCGCTATAACGACCTCCCGCTTGATTTACAAACGGGGGCTGGTGGCCCGGTCTGTGGGAGAAATCAGTATCGACCGGATAGAGGGTGTGATTGTAACTCAGGGTATTTTAGGCCGTATTCTAGGCTATGGAAGGCTTAAGGTGCGCGGTATGGGCGTGGGCGAAGTGGTTTTGCCGCCGTTGGAAAACCCCATTGCTTTTCGTAAGGCCATTGAAAAGGGGCGTAGTTCCTGAAGATTGTTTCTGTTTATCCGGGCGTGGCTGATTTTAGTGTTTTGTCCGTCGCCGGTGCTTTGATTCCCACCTCTGTTTTTATTTCCGCCGGTGTTTTTGTCTCTGATTGATCGTTATCGTTTGCGCCTGTTTCTATGCTTATCTCTTTATCATATGTATCAGGCATGATTTCCAGTTCCCCGTCGCGGATATGAGGTTTCATCGTTTTTTCTATGTATTGTGCCCATAGTTTAGGCATGGCATAGGCGCTGACCATGTAATCTACGCTGGCTGCTGTTATGATATCGCCGATTGCCAGCACCGCGAGCGCCGCAGCTCCGAATCCTAATGCGGCGTTGACCCCCCAGACCATGCTCAAATGACCCTTTGGTATAGTGCCGTGGCAACGTTTATAAATATTGGCGGCGTCCTTGTAAAAACGATACGGGTATAAAAAAAACCTGACTGTTTTGTTAAACAGGCTTGTAAGGCTTTGCGTTATCGTTTTCTGTTCTGACATGGTCTGACTTTTTTTACCCGGTAAAAATTCAGTGGTTACATTCTGTAGCATAAAATTTTCATAATTGCAATTTTTATGTATTATGAATAGTAAGCTAATTTAAGCACTCTGTTCATTTTTTTAACATAATGTTAATCGGTTTCTTCTAAACTCTGTTTGTAGAACATAAAAAAAGGAGTCTTATGTGTCTGAAATAGCAGAAGAAACAGAAGCGTTTTGCCGGGATTTGGTGACACAGTTTTGCAAAGCAATGCAAGATACCGGTGTAGGCGAACTTCCTTATGGAGACAAAATAGCGGATGATTTCGAACGTGTGATGGAGAAGAAAGATATAGAAAACCCTCGTCAGGCTGCAGAAAATATGGCGTTTAGTTTGCTTCTGAAGAACGCAGATAATACGGAAATGAGTCTATTGTTTGAGAGGACGGTGCTCACCGGGTTACCGCAATTCATGAACAGCAATTCTGTAGATTGTGCTCTGGAAGATCTTGGGGAGACCTCAAACATTACAAAGTTGGTGCGCAGGAGCGGCGCCAGGCTTGCCAGTGCGGGCCCTTAACTCTTGATTCAACTGGAAATAAAAAAATCCCGCTTTTGATAATCAAGTCTTAACCCTTTGTCTCCACAATGGGGGTGGACGAGACGATAACTTCAAATGCGGGTTCCTGCTTATGCTTTTAAACAAAAAAATTAAGATTTTCTCTTTTTCTGCGTTCCTGACAATGTTTCTTTTGGGACTGTCTTTGACATCTTTTGCGCAGTCCTATGGTGGCAATCTACCGGCTGGAATGCCTCATAACTCTGCTGCTCTTCTACATGTAGAGATGGGTAGCGCTTTGAAAGCAGGAGAAGTGGTTGGCGGCTTGAAGTTGATTGATGCGCCGGCTTTGCGTGTGTTTTATAATGAAGGGCAAAAGGGCTTATTTTGGCTGGACCAGGAAAGTAACCATGAAAAAGCCCGCATTGTCCTGAGTAATCTGGAGTTATCATGGACGCACGGTTTGAATCCGGCTACGTACCACGTTAAAGATATCCGGCGGATCTTACAAAACCCCTTTATGCAGAAGGCACAACAGGCAAAACTGGATCTTTTGTTAAGTGATGCCGTTATACGATATGGGCAGGACTTGACGGGGATGCGTGTTGATCCTGCGGCTATCAGGCAAAAATCAAAATTCTGGCGGCAGCCGATGGGCGGGATGGAGATTTTAAACAAGGTTTCGGCAAGTGCTGATATCCAGAAGACTTTAACGAATCTGGCGCCGCGGGGGAAACTTTACACGACACTGCGCCGCGAACTGGTAAAGCTCAGCAAGGAAAAAAGTGATTACGATCATCTTTTGCCACTGGCATTCGGCGCCCCTTATTTTAAGCCGGGAGAACGGCACGCCTCTGTTTCGGCACTGCGGGAGCGTATGGCATTACCGTATGACTCTGAAATCGGTCCGCGCAGTTTTTATGATGATGAGTTAGCCGCTTCTGTCATGAAATTTCAGAAACAGCATGGTCTGGACCCGGACGGGATCATTGGTCCGAAGACTCTGGCTCTTTTGAACCGTACACGGCGTGCCCGGATGGAGCAGGTCGTTGCTAATCTGGAGCGTTTACGCTGGTTGGAGCAGAAGCGCCCGGAGCGCTATCTGATCGTTAACATCCCGTCGCAAATTCTGTGGGCTATTGAAAAGGGAAAAATCGCTCATGAAATGCCTGTTGTTGTCGGCCGTCCCTATCGGCAGACAAGAAGTTTTAAGGCAGAAATTACAGGTGTGCGCTTTAATCCAACATGGACGGTGCCTTTAAAATTAAAAATGCAGGATTTTTTACCAAAATTAAGAAAAGATCCTTATGCCCTGACAGACAAGGGTATTGAGTTTATTCGTGGCTACGGTAGAAATGCTATCACGCTTGATCCGGGGTCTATTAACTGGGAAAATGTGTCTTGGCGGGAAATGGGAAAAATTCGCATGGTGCAGACGCCGGGTGATCATAACGCTCTGGGTCGCATTCGTATCTTGATGCAAAATGGCTATGATATTTATTTACACGACACCAATCATAAGGAGTTTTTTGCGCGGGAAGACAGGACGCTAAGCTCTGGCTGTGTGCGTCTTTCTGATCCTGCCAATATTGCCCGTTTTGTGATGGCCCGCAATGAAGGCTGGTCGGACAGGGATATGAAACGCTTGCTGGATGAAGAGAAGACTGTGGATGTTGATGCCACTGAAAGTCTTCCCGTTTATATTCTTTATCAGACTGTATGGCTTGATTCTCAGGGCCAGCTTGTTTTCGGACCTGACGTTTATAAGCGTGATAAGAGGCTTGTAGAGGTTCTTGCCGGGATGAATGGTTACGACATCCCCGTATCCGAAGGCAGATTGTATGCTGCCGGTGTCCCTGATCAAAGCGTACTTGCTTCCGTACAATAGAATCATTAAACTGTGAATAAGTTCTTTGCTCTTTTTAGCGCTTTCTGCTAAAAGGCCTCCTTTAGGATTTTAGAGAGACAAGTTTCATATGGTGTATTCTGATCAAGATATGGATCATTCAGGCATGAACCGGCGTGAGATATTGCAGGCGGGTCTGATGGGGTCTTTGGGTGGTTTATTATGGGCCGGGTTATCTTCCGGTACGGCCGAAGCTTCTATTTTTTCTATGCCCAAGGCCGGTGCCTTTCCGATTGCTTTCAGAAACCAACATACCGGAGAAAGTTTTTCCGGAGCATATCGTGTTGGAAACCGCTATTTGCCTGAAGCTTTTAAGAAAATAAATCATATTCTACGGGACTTTAGAACAGAAGATGAATTCCCAATTGATCCCCGCGTGATTGATATTGCCTATATGGTTCATCAGAAAACGGGGATTAACCAGCCTTATGAAGTTTTGTCCGGTTACCGCTCTCCCCGGACGAATGCTACCTTGCGCCGGACGAGTGCAGGGGTAGCGAAGAATTCCCTGCATTTGACAGGGCAGGCTATGGATTTTCGTCTGCCGGGCTACAGGACAAGCAGGCTTCGTGATATAGCCGTTAATTTGCGGGCCGGTGGCGTGGGCTACTATAAGGGCAGCAACTTTTTGCATATTGATACCGGTAAAATCCGCCACTGGTGATTTAAAAGAAAGGATATGTCCTTGATTTTTGTCGCTCTGGGAGCCAATTTGCCTAGCCGTTTTGGCGCGCCTCATGAGACGCTGGCGGCCGCGAAGGATGCCATGGCAGGCCATGGTATTCACATCAAAAAATCATCTGAAACATTTTTGACAGCCCCTGTTCCGTTATCGGATCAGCCTTGGTATCACAATGCGGTGGTTCATGTGGAAACGGAACTTTCTCCTTTTCGATTGCTTGAAGTTTTGCAGGATATTGAAAATGATTTTGGCAGAGTGAGAACGGTTAGAAATGCGCCGCGTATTCTGGACCTTGATTTAATTGCCTATAATGATGTTATTTTGGATAAACCGGCGTTACCAGAGTTACAAAGTTTACCAGAGTTAATTGTACCGCATCCGCGTATGCATGAACGGGCTTTTGTTCTGTTGCCGATGCAGGAAATAATAAAGGACTGGACTCACCCGGTGTTGAACAGGTCATTATCTGATCTTGTTGCGCTTTTGCCGTCTGGTCAGGCCGTTCAGCGTTTGGAAGAAGCGGAGGAAGTGGCCTGATGGCAAAACATCACATGCTCTGCAACGCCCCTGTTCTTATGGGGATTCTTAACGTTACACCGGATAGTTTCTCCGATGGTGGCAAATTTTTGAATCCTGAGCGGGCGGTCGCGCAGGGGCTCCGTTTAATACGGGAAGGCGCTGATATTCTTGATGTGGGCGGCGAGTCAACGCGACCCGGTGCTGAACCCGTATCGGCGCAGGAAGAAACGGATCGTGTGCTTCCCGTCATTGAAGGGTTGCAGGATTGCGGTGCTTTGATCTCTATTGATACCCGTCATGCGGCAACGATGAAAGCGGCTCTGAAGGCGGGTGCGGGTATGATAAATGACATCTCGGCCTTGCAGAATGACCCGGACAGCATGGCGGTTGCTGTAAAAAGCGATGTTTTGGTGTGTTTAATGCATAGCCAAGGGAATCCGCAGACGATGCAGGATAATCCTATATATAACAATGTTGTGAGTGATGTCTTTGCGTTTTTAAGTCAGAGGATAAAAGATTGCGAAACGGCTGGTATCGATAAAAATCGTTTGATTGCCGATCCGGGAATCGGGTTTGGTAAAGCTCTGGATCATAATTTAGCGCTCCTGAAAAATCTGCGCCGCCTTCATGATCTGGATGTTTCTCTGCTCCTTGGCGTGTCACGTAAAAGCTTTATAGCCGGCATATGCGACGGAGAGATAATGCCGGAACAACGGCTTCCCGGCTCACTGGCTGCCGCCTTGTGGGGGCTACAGCAGGGGGTGCGGATATTCAGGGTTCATGATGTGGCGGAGACAAAACAGGCGTTTGATGTTTTTCAGGCTGCGGCCTGAGTGGCGCAGAAGGGTGCCGAACACTTCGCTAATCTGTCGGCTTCAACATCAAATTGCCAGACCTTCCACGGGAACAGCGCGTGCTCCGGATGAGGTTCAAAATAATGAAGATGACAGTTTTGAACGGATGACATGCCATATTCATAGAGAAGGCCCATCGCATAAAACAGACCACCATGGGCGACGACCATGGGCGGCTCGTCGTGTTCTTTCTTTAGGATTTCTGTTAAGGCGTTTTGAATACGTTGTGCAAAAACAGCATTGTTTTCGCCACCGGGTGCCGTAAGGCCGCTATCCAGAAGCGGCTGCACTTCATTCCAGGGGCGGCCTTCCCATTCGCCAAATTTTGTTTCATGGAGGTCTTTCATAACGGTAAGTTCAAGGTCAATATGAGCATTCAAATAGGTTGCTGTGCTGTGGGCCCGTATCATGGGACTGGCATAAATCATGGACGGCATGATTTCCAGTTGATCCAGAAAAGGGGCTAATGTTTTAGCCTGTGTTTCGCCTTTTTCTGTCAGGGGAGAATCATAGTCTCCACCGGCGGTGAGGTGCGCGGCATTGGCTTCACTTTCGCCGTGACGGATCAGATAAAAGGGTTTTAAAGGCAACATAATAATTTTTCCTGTTCCAATATGAGTTGGCTCAGCCATAATACTCACATGGAAGAGTGGCGCGATCAAGGGATTGTATTGGCAGTTAGGCCTCATGCTGAAAACGGAGCGGTTTTGTCATTATTGACGGAAGAGCACGGGCGGCATGCAGGCTATGTTCATGGCGGCCAATCCTCGAAGATGCGCGGGATACTGGAGCCGGGAAATCTTGTAAGTGTGGCGTGGGGCGCCCGCATAGCGGACAATCTTGGCGCTTTTACGATGATAGAACAGGAACGTCATGTGACAGCAGGCTTGATGGGCGACCCTTTGAAGTTGGGGGTGCTTTTGGCTGCTTGTAGTCTGTGCGATGCCGCTTTGCCGGAGCGGGAAGGGCATGCCGGGCTGTTTTATGGTCTGTTGGCTTTGTTGGAGTCTATGGATAATGAACTTTGGGGCGTTGTCTATGTGATGTGGGAATTAGCCTTGTTACGGGAGCTAGGCTTTGGGCTGGAGCTTTCCAAATGTGCGGGTGGTGGTGATTCTGAACGGCTGGCCTGGGTCAGTCCGAAATCGGGACAAGCTGTAAGCGAGGAAGCCGGGGCGCCTTATAAAGGAAAACTTTTGCCTCTGCCTAATTTTTTAAAGTCACAAAAGGGTGAAGTTACGGATCAGGAGATCCTGAAAGGAGTGGAATTAACAGGCTATTTCCTGAAACATCGGGTTTTTATCCAAGATTCACGAGGAATCCCTGAAGATCGCTTGCGTTTTGAGGAAAGGTTTGCCAAATATGTGGATCGTCAGGAACGGGAAGATTTAGAAGAAAGCATAAAACAGGATGTCAAAGGATAACACGGCATTGGAATCGGCTATTATTGACCAGCCGTTTGGAGAAATTCTTTCCGAACGTTATTTGTCGTATGCCTTGTCCACGATTATGTCTCGTTCTTTGCCGGATGTGCGGGACGGGCTGAAGCCTGTGCATCGGCGGATTCTTTATGCGATGTACCAGCTGAAGCTGGCGCCGGAGGGCGGACCGAAGAAATGCGCGCGGGTTGTGGGCGATGTTATCGGTAAGTTTCATCCGCATGGCGACCAGTCTGTTTACGATGCTTTGGTTCGGTTGGCGCAGGATTTTGCTGTGCGGTGGCCTCTGGTAGACGGGCAGGGGAATTTTGGCAATATAGATGGTGATAACGCGGCTGCCATGCGTTATACCGAGGCTAAAATGACGGTTGTCGCGCAGCTTTTACTCGAGGGTATTGGCGAGGATGCCGTTGATTTCCGTGCGACCTATGACGGTGATGGCGCCGAACCGATTGTATTGCCTTCCAATTTTCCAAACCTGTTAGCGAATGGTTCTTCCGGGATTGCTGTGGGGATGGCAACCAATATTCCGCCGCATAATGTTTATGAATTATGCGGGGCCATGGAATTGATGCTGGATCTGGAGGATGACCCGCCTCTTGAAAAGCTTCTTGAAATCGTAAAAGGGCCTGATTTTCCGACGGGCGGCATTTTGGTAGAGCCGCATGAGAATATTGTAGAGGCGTATAAGACGGGTAAGGGTGCGTTTCGTTTGCGTGCAAGATGGGAAAAAGAAGATTTAAAACAAGGGCAGTATCAGATTGTCGTAACGGAGATGCCCTATCAGGTTCAGAAGTCCCGTTTGGTAGAAAAAATGGCTGAACTGATTAATGCCCGTAAATTACCAATGCTGGATGATATACGGGATGAGAGCGCAGAGGATGTCCGCCTTGTTCTGGTACCAAAAAGCCGGAATGTAGAGCCTGGTTTACTAATGGAAGCCTTGTTCCGTCATACCGATCTGGAAGTTCGTTTTAACATGAACATGAATGTTCTTGATGGCGGTCTTGTTCCGAAAGTTATGGATTTGAAAGAGGTCCTTGCGGCCTGGCTAACGCATCGGCAGGATGTTTTGGTCCGGCGCTCTTCTTTCCGGTTGGGAAAAGTTCTAAACCGGATCGAGGTTTTGGACGGGTACCTGATTGTTTATCTGAATATTGACGAAGTTATTCGGATCATTCGTGAAGCAGATGACCCAAAAATAGACCTTATTCAAGCCTTTGGTTTAACGGAAAATCAGGCGGAAGCCGTTCTGAATATGCGTTTGCGATCTTTACGGAAGCTGGAGGAAATTGAATTACGGCAGGAGCATGAGAAGCTCAGTCTGGAGCGTGAGAAGTTGCAGGCTTTGCTGAAGTCCGAGACGAAACAGTGGAAAGAGATTCGTAAACAGATTGGCGAACTGAAGAAAACCTTTGGACCTGACACTCTGATGGGCGCACGGCGTACAGAGATCGGTCATGCACCGGTTCCGGTTGATATTGAAGAACTGGAAGAAGCCATGATTGAAAAAGAACCGGTAACGGTTATTTGTTCGGCCAAAGGCTGGATACGGGCGATGAAAGGCCATGGCCATAACGCAAAGGACTTC
The DNA here is from genome assembly GCA_021776075.1 of Alphaproteobacteria bacterium. Taxonomy (GTDB): domain Bacteria; phylum Pseudomonadota; class Alphaproteobacteria; order Micavibrionales; family Micavibrionaceae; genus JAJFGQ01. The sequence continues at coordinate 32,648 of JAJFGQ010000071.1, forward strand.
AAGTATAAAGACGGAGACCGCGGACGTTTTGTTCTGGAGATTCAGACAACAGATAAATTGCTCGCTTTTGCGACGAACGGACGTTTTTACACGATTTCCTGTGATAAATTACCGCCGGGCCGTGGTTTTGGTGAACCGGTACGTTTGATGGTCGACTTACCCAATGACGCCGATATTGTGGTGTTAAGCCCTTATAACGCAGAGGGACGTTTTCTTCTGGTTTCCGATGATGGCCGGGGGTTTATTGTGGCTGAAAAAGATGTTCTGGCCCAAACGCGCAGCGGTAAACAGATTTTGAATGTTAGCGGAGGAACAGAGGCAAGCCTGTGCATTTCTGTGCCGCAAGATAGTGATCATCTTTCTATCATAGGCACAAACCGTAGAATGCTTATTTTTCCTCTCTCAGAAGTTCCGGAAATGTCGAAAGGCAAGGGCGTTATCCTGCAGCGTTATAAGGATGGCGTTGTGGCAGATGTCAGGCCCTTTAACCGCGAACAGGGCTTAAGCTTCAAGTACGGCGGCGGCGAAACAATCGTTGAAGATATAACGCCATGGATAGGCAAACGTGCACAAGCAGGCCGTGTGCCGCCTAATGGCTTTCCCAAGAATAACAAGTTCTAAAAATAGATATAGTCGCTCTATCTACTTAAGGGAAATATACGGCGCCGGGCGTCCTCTGGAAGGTGCCGACGGGTTTTTGGTCTGTTGTAGAGGGTAGATTTTCCTGACCTGTGGTTGGCGCTAATTCTTCTCCACTTTCGTCCTCTTGCCCTTCTTTCTCAAAAGCTCCCCGGCGGAAGGCTTGTTCGAGGCTCTCGCGCAACAGGATAATCGTAATACGCCGGTTGCGGGCGTCCAGAGGATCTTCAGCGACCAAATGTTCCCGGTCGGCCTTACCCATGACATTTTCTATGCGGCTGGCAGGAATGGTATTGTCCTGTAGAACGCGACGGCTTGAATTGGCGCGGTCGGCGGAAAGTTCCCAGTTTGTGTAAGTGGCTCCCGGCGCGTACTTGTAGCTATCTGTATGGCCGCGAATAGAAATATCATTCGGCATGGAAAGAATTACGTTCGCTACGGCACTCATAAGCTGGTTTGTGTAATTATACATTTTGGCACTGCCGCTCGGAAACATCGGCTTGCCTTCCTGATCGACAATCTGGATACGAAGTCCTTCCTCTGTGACATCAACCATCAGGTTTTGTGCCAGTTCAGCTAAGGCTTCATTGTCTTCAAGTGCCTTTTCCAACGATTCTTTGGCTTTTTGAAATGTCTCGTTTTCTTCTTTTCTTAGCTCTTCTTCCAGCTTTTTTAGATCGGCGTCAGGAGAACCTTCCCCTTGGCCGGACATGCCCGTCATTGACGGTTGAGTTAGAGGCTGCACATCAGTAGTCATAGCGCCTTCTTTGGAAATAGACGTCCCTCCCATAAGGCCACCGGCGCCGCTCCTGATTTCAGCGATACGGGGGTGACTTGGGTCAAAATAGTTGGAAATGGTGTTGAGGGCTTCGTCGGTAGATACATTCAGAAGCCAGAGCAGAAGGAAAAATGCCATCATGGCTGTCACAAAATCAGCATAGGCAACTTTCCATGCGCCACCATGATGTCCGCCTGCCACCTTTTTGACACGCTTGATAATAATAGGTTGGAGTTCGTCATCCTTTTTGGCCAAGCTTTTATACTCTCTGTGTTAGGCCGGATTTATCAGCCCGGACTAGGTAGTTCATTGAGTTTTTCTTCCAGTTCCAGAAAGGAAGGCAGGACATGATGTGGCAGAAATTTTCGTCCAAACTCAACGGCTACTTGTGGTGCTGCACCTTGCAAAAAGGAAAGCGTGCAAACTTTAATGCATCTGTAATACAGAATCTCTGATTCGCCTTTGCCAGCCATAGCACCGGCTATGGGCGCCACAAAACCATATGCCACCCAGACACCAAAGAATGTACCGACAAGGGCGCCACCGATCATTTTACCCAAAACTTCTGGCGGTTCGGTAATGGAGCCCATTGTCTTGATAACCCCCAGAACGGCGGCAACGATACCAAGGGCCGGCACACCATCCGCCATGACTTGCACGGCGTGGGATGGATGCATTTTTTCCTGTGTTATTGTTTCGATCTCTTCATCCATCAGGGCTTCAATTTCGTGCGGGTTTTCGTTACCAAGAGAAATGATTCGTAAATAGTCGCATACAAATGTCAGGGCATGGTGGTCGTTATAAAAGCCGGGGAACTGTTTAAACAGTTCACTTTCATGCGGTTCTTCTATGTGCGATTCCAGCGCAAGCCATCCCTTTGTCCGCGCCAGCTTGAAAAGCAGATACATGACACTGAGAAGCTCCATATATGAATCTTTATCATGGGCTTCCGGCTTAATAAGGCAGTTTAATTTTTTTACTGTGTCTTTAACGACATGCCCGGTGTTGGACACAATAAAGGCACCAAAAGCGCACCCGAGAATTGTCAGGGCTTCATGAGGAAGGGCATGTAAAATGGGAGCGAGCTTTCCGCCACCAAGGGCGTACCCTGCATAGGTTGCAAGAAAAACAGCAATGAGGCCGAGAAGTTTCATAGCGCGCAAGAAATCCTTTCTTGTCTTGTTTCTTTCCGGCTTATACCGGAAGGGCTGTATGCAGGCGTGTTATTAGGGTGCCTGAAAAAGATTAACAGATAGTAACCTTCTATTCATCCCCTTTTTGGCATTGAACATCAAGATGTTCACGCAGATTTAATTTGTGATGTATCATAATGAGGTTGAGCCGAAGGATGAGCAAAATAATAACCTTGTCCCATGCTGATTTTTAATTTCTTCATGTGTTCCAGTTGTTCTGCGGTTTCTATTTTTTCTATAATGACTCCGATCTTAAGGTCTTTGCACATTTTGGTAATATTTTTAACCATGAGCGAATCCCGATCAGACGTCAGAATTGTTCTCGTGTACTGACCGTCTATTTTTACGTAGTCGACGTGCAGTTGTTGAATATATTGAAAAGAGGCGGATCCTGCTCCGAAATCATCAAGGCACACCTTGAAACCTTCTTTTTGCAGGATTTTGACGAATTGGTTAACCATTTCCAAGTTTTCTATATTTGACGACTCTGTGATTTCAAAAATCAGGCGGTCAGCGAGATCTTTGTTCATTTTCAGTTTTGCCATTAGCGTTTTGAAGAATTGTTCATTTTGCATGGATTGGCCTGAAAGATTGACGGCAAATTTTGTACGGTTCGTAGCGGCTTTGTACAAAAGATAATTAATAGCCCTGTCACAAACGGCAATGTCAAAATCCGCTGCCATACCGATGTCTTCACCAAATACAATCCATTCCTGAGTAGATCCCTCTTCTTTGAAGCGGGAAAGTATTTCGTAATGAGATACATCAAGAGTTCCCAGGTTCATAACAGGCTGAAACGCAAAATCAAAAGTGGAACGGGAGATAATATCTTTGAATTGATGGATTTTTTGAGCATTGGCGCTGACATAGGTCTTAAAGCTTGAGTTGAGTGATTCTATGCTCAGTTCCGTGCCGCGTCGTTCGAATTCATTAATCGTATAGATAAGAGCTTTCGTTGTTTCTCGTTCGCTTAGGCTCTGTAGATCGGCTGAGACGGTTTTTGTTTTAATTTCAAAGCCTTTGCCATCGGGATCTGTCTCCTTAGACAGCTCTGTTATTTTGTTCCACAGCGTGTTGGAATCAACAGCAGTGTCATGTATGACACTGTAGCGGCCATCTTCAATTTCTGCTGCGGCGTAACCATCAGCCGAATGAAGGCAGAGCAGTTCTGTAATTGATTCTGTGAACTTACCCCATAGTTCTTCACCGAGACGTTCTTTGGCGGTTTGTGTGTCGGCAATATCAAATAAGGTCATGTCAATATTTTGACCCATGGTGCGCGCCGTATTGATGGCTTCTTCGGCTGCAATCAGGAAAGAATCTTTGTCCAGCAAGGCAAAGCTTTTGTCTTCTTTTATGCTGGCGGCCAGTTTGGCCATGATGTCGCTTACAAAACCGATTGTGACGTAAAAATTGTTGGTGCCCGGCATTTTGATGCCTGTGATAATGGCATGCCGCCCACCACAAAGGGTGTCGTCCATCACAACATGGTAGGGGCCACAGCGTTGGCCGGCAAGCGCGCGGCCAAACATGGCAATCAGGGTTGTCTGGTCTTCTGGTGAAAAGAAAGTAAGCCATTTTTTGCCGGTCAGGGTCGTGTGGTCAATGCCTGTCAGGCTTTTTGCTGCGCCCAAGGCAAAAAGCACAACGCCGTCTTCTGAAACTTCCAGAAAAAGATCAGCTGAAGCAAATGAGAAGGCCAGAAACCGGTCCCTCTGTTCTTTGAGTTCTTTTTTATCGACCATGAAGCTTTCAGGTGAAATAATACATCTTCTTGGATTCTATCACATTTTTATCATTGTGCGGTGCCCATTTTACGATTTTTTAAAAAGGAGCGGGTTTCTCATGAGTATTCAGAAGAATATAGACGATGAATTTCTTGTCAGTGTTTGTGGTTCAGTTATGTGCGGAACATTGAACCGCCCGCATTCCCTGAATGCACTGACACTGGATATGATGCGGCAGCTTTCATCCAATTTGAAACATTGGGAATCGGATGAGTCGGTGAAAGCCGTTTTTCTTACGGGGGCAGGTGACAGAGCTTTTTGCGCTGGTGGTAATATCAAGGCCGTTTATTATGAAGGGCTGGCTTATCGTGAAGGCGAGACGACTGAGAACACCATGGTCCGCTTTTTCTATGAAGAATACAGCATGAATCGTCAGATATTTCATTATAAAAAGCCGATTTGCGCCTTCATGAACGGGATTACTATGGGCGGTGGTTTTGGCGTGGCCGGTCCCTGTCGTTTTCGAATTATTTCCGAGAGCACGGTTTTTGCTATGCCGGAAGTGGGTATTGGTTTTTCTACGGACGTAGGTAGTGTGTTCTTTCTGAGCAAATGCCCTGGGGAAATCGGGACTTATCTGGGGCTCACAGGTCATAAAATCGGCCCTGAAGATATGCTTTATTGTGGTCTGGCATCACATTACATACCTCTGGAAAAGCAGAATGATTGTCGAAATGCTCTCTCTAAAATTATAGAAGAGGCGAATCATGATGCGTTGGATGAGGGTATCAAAATTGTTTTGGATGAATTTGCAGAAGAGCCAAAGGCAGAAGGCTACCTTAGAGAAAACCAACCTCTTGTTGATCTGTGTTTTTCGGCCAATTCCATTGAAGAAGTCCTGTCTCGTTTGCGTGATAAGGGCTCTGATTGGGGAAAGGAAACAGCAAACCTCATGGAAAGCCGTTCGCCAACAAGCCTGAAAGTGGTTTTGGCTCATTTGCGAAAAGGGAAGGCAGATAGTTTTGATGAGGTAACGTCCCGTGATTTTGTTCTGTCTCAACATTTTCTGGAAGGGCATGATTTTTATGAAGGTATTCGGGCGCAACTCATTGATAAGGATAAGACACCCCGGTGGATGCCTAGTCGTTTGTCAGATGTAGATGAAACCCTTGTCGATCATTATTTTAGTATGGCAGGAAGAATATTGGATGAATAAAAATTTTAGTTTGAGTCTGGCGCAGTCTGCTTTATGCTCTTGCTGTTAGACAATGTTTCCATCACTGGTGGGTGGAATTTTTTATGCATTACAGTTTGGGGAGTATGAAGTGACCGTATCAACACCTTATTATGAAGCGATTCAAATGATTGAGCGCCTTCACCGTCATTTTCTGGACGTTCTGAAACTTGAACTGGATCGTAAGGGTATTCAGGATATTAACAACGTACAATGCATGATTCTTTACAATATCGGAGATGATGATCTGACGGTAGGGGAGCTGACGATACGAGGGTATTATCTGGGCTCCAACGTTTCCTACAACGTAAAGAAAATGGTGGAGAACGGTTATCTAAATCAAGAACGTTCTGTCCATGATAAACGCTCCATTCGGGTGAATCTGTCGGAAAAGGGCCGTGAATTATGCACCATGATTACGGCGATGTTCCATCGTCATGATGAAATGATCGAGGGAACGGAACTGACGCCGGAGCGTTTGCAGGAGCTAAATGAGACGATGCGCTTGATGGAAAAGTTCTGGGCCAGTCAGACAAACTACACAGGGTTGTCTGCTATTGGTTAGAAGCTGCCGTTTCTGCCTTTCTGAAGTTTCCGTATTTATCTATGAGAAGGCTTGAATGCCTGTCTGCGCTTTGCCAAGGATCAAAGCGTGGATGTCGTGCGTTCCTTCGTAAGTGTTCACGGCTTCCAGATTCATGACATGGCGAATGACATGATATTCATCGGAGATACCGTTGCCGCCGAGCATGTCGCGTGCCGTGCGGGCGATATCCAGAGACTTGCCACAGTTATTACGTTTCAGTAATGAGATAGCTTCAGGTGCAGCGCGGCCTTGGTCACGCAGCTGACCCAGCCGGAATGCACCGTGAAGACCCAGAGTGATTTCGGTCTGCATATCAGCCAGTTTTTTCTGAATGAGCTGTTGTGCAGCCAGAGGTTTATCAAAAACGATACGGTCCATAACGTAATTCCGGGCTATATGCCAGCAGGCTTCCGCAGCACCCAAAGCGCCCCAACAAATACCATAGCGGGCACTGTTCAGACAGGATAGCGGACCCTTTAAGCCAACAACGCCGGGTAATCGGTTGTTTTCCGGTACAAAAACTTCATCCATGGCAATCCCGCCCGTTACAGAGGCCCGCAGGGAGAATTTGCCTTCTATTTTGGGTGCGCTCAGGCCCTCCATGTCTTTTTCAAGAATGAGACCGATAATTTTACCTTCATCGTCTTTGGCCCAGACCACAAAAACATCAGCAATAGGAGAATTGGTAATCCATTGCTTTGCGCCGGAGAGTTTATAGCCGCCCTCTACCTTTTTAGCCCGTGATTTCATTCCTGCGGGATCGGAGCCGCCGTCAGGTTCTGTCAGACCGAAACAACCGATCCATTCGCCAGAGGCCAGCATGGGAAGGTATTTGTCCTTTTGCTCCTCTGAACCGAAAGCGTAAATCGGATACATAACCAACGAGGATTGCACGGAAAGTGCCGATCTGTAGCTAGAGTCAATACGTTCAACTTCGCGCGCAATAAGGCCGTAGGAAATATAGTTAACTCCGGCGCAGCCATAACCGTCTATGAAGGAACCGAGTAGTCCCAGTGCGCCCATTTCTTTCATGATGTTTCTGTCGAAAGTTTCATGCCGGTTGGCTTCTGTAATGCCCGGCAGGAGTTTATCCTGCGCATAGTTGCGGGTCGTGTCCCGGATCATGCGCTCTTCTTCACTTAAGAGATCATCTAAAAGAAGGGGGTCTTCCCATTGAAATCCCGGTTTTAATGTTTTTTTCTGAGTCATAATTTGATCCTTCGGGCTCATCCTGTTGTTGTCCTCTGGTCAATTGAAAGTTGAGAAGGTAATGTATAACAGGAATGAGCAAGGAACAATGCCTGAAAGTCTTATGATGGGTCGGGAAGTAATATTTGAATTTTTTCCAGTCGGGCATGTTGTTCGTGTGTCCGCCATGGACACAAAAACGCTGACGGAAATATCCATACAGGGGCCGGCATCGGCTTCTGAAGAGATATTGAAGAAAAATGCTCTTAAGCGCCTTGATTATGTCATGAAAAAGAAGGGATTGATTTAGGGTGTGAACCTTTTATATAAAGGGCACGTAGAAAACCACTGATAGAATGGAGCTTGAGCATGATAGACGTTTTAGATGTGACGGGTATTTCAAGCACAACAGGTATGGAGAAGATAGCGATTGCATCGGATCATGCCGGTTTTGATATGAAAGAGGCCGTTAAGGCATCGTTGGCCGGCAAGTATCAGTGGTTGGATCTGGGCGCCCATTCCGGCGAATCCGTAAATTATGCGGATTATGGTCATCACATGGGGGCGGCCATTTCCGGCGGGCAGGCAGATCGAGGTATAGTGATTTGTGGAAGCGGTATTGGTATTTCAATTGCGGCCAACCGTTTTGCGACTGTCAGGGCGGCTTTATGTACCAATGCAACAATGGCGCGTCTGGCGCGTGCGCATAATGATGCCAATGTCCTGGCTCTGGGGTCCCGTATTATTGGACAGGAAGTCGCGTTTGACTGTATTTACGCCTTTTTAACAACGGATTTTGAAGGCGGGCGGCATGAGAAAAGAATTGAAACACTGGATCAGGTATTTGAAAGCGTAGGAAAAGGCTATGAACATGACGACTAATATCAGAAAACTGGATAATCATGAGGTCGATGATTTTTTTGCGGAATCTTTGCAGCAAAAGGATTCTTGTGTTTTTGAGGCGATCAGTCATGAATTGGTGCGGCAACAGAGTCAGGTTGAGTTGATTGCTAGTGAGAATATTGTTTCCCGCGCTGTTTTGGAGGCCCAAGGCTCTGTGATGACCAATAAATATGCGGAGGGTTATCCGGGGCGCCGTTATTACGGTGGTTGTGAGTATATGGATGTGGTTGAGGATCTGGCACGGGAACGGGCCAAGGAGCTGTTTGAATGCTCATACGCCAATGTCCAGCCTAATTCCGGGTCGCAGGCCAATCAGGCCGTCATGATGGCCTTATTGCAGCCGGGTGATACTGTTCTGGGGATGTCACTGGCAGCAGGGGGGCATCTAACTCATGGTGCTGCGCCGAATCAGTCCGGGAAATGGTTTCATGCTGTGCAATATGGTGTGCGGAAAGACGACAATCTCATCGATTATGAGGAAGTAGAGCGTTTGGCAAAAGAGCACCAGCCAAAAATGATTATTGCCGGTGCGTCAGCTTATCCGCGCGTGATTGACTGGGCGCGTTTTAGGGAGATTGCCGACTCTGTGGGGGCTTATCTGATGGTGGATGTCGCCCATTATGCCGGTCTTGTTGCCGGCGGTGTATACCCCTCTCCTGTACCGCATGCCCACGTCACAACGACAACAACGCATAAGACCTTGCGCGGTCCCCGTGGCGGTATGGTTTTGAGCAATGATCTTGATTTGGGCAAGAAGATCAACTCGGCTGTGTTTCCGGGGCTGCAAGGTGGCCCTTTAATGCATGTTATTGCTGCAAAAGCAGTCTGTTTCGGAGAGGCTTTGGCTCCTGCATTTAAAGATTATGCGCAACAGGTTGTTGATAATGCAAAAATGCTATCGGAAACCATAAAAAATGGCGGGCTGGATATTGTTTCGGGTGGTACGGACAGCCATCTTGTGCTGGTTGATCTGCGTCCCAAGAGTTTAACAGGCAATATAGCAGAGACCGCCTTGGAAAATGCAGGAATGACCTGCAACAAGAACGCCGTGCCCTTTGATCCGGAGAAGCCTATGGTGACGAGCGGTGTTCGTCTGGGGACGCCGGCATTGACGACACGGGGTTTCGGGCGTGATGAAACGCGCCAGATCGGGGAGATGCTTGTTGAGGTTATGGACGGTCTGTGCGCTCATGGACCGGATAATAACGCAAGCATCGAGAGTGCGGTAAGAGAGCGAATTAAAGTACTTTGTGAGGCATTTCCTATCTATGGAGACTTAATGTAATGCGTTGCCCTTTTTGTGATAGTGATGAAACACAGGTTAAAGATTCACGCCCAACGGAAGATAATTCCGCCATACGCCGTCGCCGGGCTTGTCCGGGCTGTGGCGCACGCTTTACGACATTCGAGAGGGTGCAACTGCGTGATATGGTGGTGATTAAGGTTGATGACCGCCGTCAGCCCTTTGACCGGGATAAGCTGATTAAATCCATGCAAATACCGCTCAGAAAGCGTCCTGTAGAGCTTGAGCAGGTCGAAAAAGCGGTGAATTCTATTGTAAGACAACTGGAAAGCATGGGTGATCAGGAAGTGCCTTCCAAGCAGATTGGTGAGCTTGTTATGAAAGCTCTGGCTCGTCTGGATTCTGTCGCTTATATCCGCTACGCCTCTGTTTATAAGGATTTTCGGAAGCCGGAAGACTTTCATGCCTTTCTTGAAGAAGCGACAGGTTTTCACAATGAAATCAGAAAAGCTGCAGAATAGAGCCACAAACGTATAAGGCATCTTCAAGATATTCTTAATATATATTTGAAATCAGATAGATAGGTCGCCCGCATAAGAATCAATGGTTCTGGAGCTCCTGTTTTCTGAATGTCTTGTGATTCCTCTCAGAGGATACGGGTGCTATGAACAGGTCCGTCCCAAGACAAAAAATGCTTCTTTTTTTGGTGTTCTTATAGGCTATAAAACAGCATCAATCCCTTATTTTGCACTAATTAAATGCGCCCTTGAATCCCCTCTGCTTTCGGCGCACAGCATTTTGTTTTTATGGATCGTTATGTAGGGTGCATTTTTTTAAATGGTTTTTAATGACCCTGTTTAAGGGCGACTTTGATCCTGAAGGGTCTGGCGGGCCATGAATAGGGTTTGTTTTCAATGGATAAGCTCGTTTTTCGAGGGTATTTACAGACGGCAAGCAAGATATAAAATACAGAGTCGTCATTATTTTAGAGAACCTCCTGACGCTTCAATAACCTACATCTTAATGCATGATCCGCCATTGATAGTGAATATGACTGTTTTTTGCTTCTCTAACGAAGCTATATTGTATTTTTGGCCCGTTTATGCATGCCATCCGCGATGGCTCTGTGTTCTGAAAATAAAAAGAAGATTTGTGCTTTTGCCGTTTTTTTGATGAAAAGTCACAATCGTCTCAATCACGACCCTGACAGGCCATGATCCTGAAATGTTAAAAACAAAACCGGATAGATTTTTGCTGTATAGATATCGTGGGACATGCTATCGCAGTGATGGTAAGTACAAAAAAGGTATAACTGGAGCTTTAAGATATCATGATGAGTGAACAAACGGCCGCAGATAAGAAAACTTCAAAAGGATCGCGCAAGGCGCGGGTTATGGCGGCGCGGTTGTCCGCGACACAGGCTGTCTACCAGATGATGGGGAACGATCAGTCGGCCTCTGATGTTGTAAAGGAGTTCATTGATTTCCGTTTAGGACAATCTTTTGAAGGAGAAGAGCTTGTTACGTCTGATGAGGCTTTATTTCAAAAAATTGTAGAAGACACGGAAAAGAAGCGTTCTGATATCGATCTGGCTGTGTCAGAAGCGCTTCATGATCGGGACAGGGGGGCTAAGGGAGAGCGTAGCACCTCTTTGGAGCCTCTTTTGCTTTCTATTCTTCTTTGCGGGGCTTGTGAGTTGATGATTCATCGTGAGGTGGATGCGCCTGTCATTATTTCTGATTACCTGAATGTTACTCATGCTTTTTATGATCAGGGAGAAAGCAAGCTTGTGAATGCTATCCTTGACCAGATAAGAAAAAAAACTGAGGGCGCTATAGAGGAAAAGGAAAAGCCTGATGACTAAAAGATCGACTGTAAGGGATATTGGCCGCCGTAAAGAAGAAGGTGAGCCATTGGTTTGCCTGACGGCCTATACAGCGCCGATGGCGCGGTTGGCTGATGAGTATGCCGATATTCTTTTGGTCGGAGATAGCGTGGGTATGGTCTTGTACGGTATGGAGAGCACCCTGCCTGTTACGTTGGATATGATGATAGCCCACGGCAAGGCTGTGGCTTCCCATACGGAGCAAGCTTTTGTCGTGTTGGATATGCCTTTTGCCTCTTATCAGGAAAGTCCGGAACTAGCCTTTCGTAATGCGGCCCGTGTTATGAAGGAAACGGGGTGTGGTGCCGTGAAACTAGAAGGGGGTCAGGAGATGGCCGAAACAGTATCATTTCTGGTTCAAAGAGGCGTCCCCGTTATGGGGCATATCGGTCTTCAGCCGCAGTCAGTAAACAGTGTTGGTGGTTATCGTGTGACGGGAAAAAAGGACACGGAAAAGAACAAAATAAGAGCTGATGCGGATTCACTGGTGGATGCCGGTGTTTTTGCCATTGTTCTGGAGTGTCTGGATGCAGAGCTGGCTGCTGAAATTACAACGAAAATTCCTGTCCCTACGATTGGCATTGGCGCTTCACCGGCTTGTAACGGGCAGATCTTGGTAACAGAGGACCTGTTAGGGATTAGTGGTAAATATATACCCCTGTTTGTTAAAAAATATGCCGATCTGGGAACGCAGATCAGGGATGCTGTAGCGCAGTATGCAGAAGATGTTAGGAAACGGAAGTTTCCGGGTCAGGAGCATGTCTACGGGAGAAAAAACACGGATCAGCTAACGTCAGTAAAGTAGCCTGTAAGTAACAAAAGACTTCGTTGATATTCAAAAAAAAGCAAGCTTCGGGCTTTTGTTCTGCTTTGTATGAATATTTAAATCAAATGCCTTTCTATCCTAATTAAATATTAAAACCATCTCGTTAATATGGATGATGGAAGGGTTTTTTGTCGGGGGAGTATAATTTCTTATGAAGAAGGTGTTTCTTGCATTGGTGGCCATTATTATACTGGGCGGTGGCGCGGCCGGTGCTTATCTTTATTTTGGCCAGTCGGCGGAAGCCTCTGTCGGAGAAAATGACGAGCACCAAAAAGCCGCAGAAGCTCATGAGTCTGCAGAAGCTCATGAGTCTAATGAGGGTTCCGACGGTCATGGCAACGATAAGGCTGTTTATGTTGAAATGGATCCCCTGATCTTGCCTATTATTGACAAGAACGGCGTCAATCAAATGATTAGTCTGGTTATTGTCATAGAGGTGGAGAATAACAAGAAAGCGCAGAAAGTCACCGCAATGATCCCTCGTCTTAAAGACGCCTATATTCAGGAAATGTACGGTGTTTTAAACAAACATGCGGCTTTGCGCGGCGGCGTTGTTCAGGTGGGTTATATAAAGAGTCGCCTGAATCAGATCAGCCACCGTGTTTTGGGCGATGACGCTTTTGATGAGGTACTTCTACAGGTTATTCAGCAACGGCGCATATAGTCCAGAATATAAATCACAATATAAGAAATTCCAGAGCCCCGGTTTTCCGGGGTTTTTTCTTTGTTCATGAAGGATAATGTGCAAACAGGCAATCATGCTCTTGCCATGAGAGTAATAATTGTGCATTTTCTAGCCTCTTGGGCTGACCCTAAATTCTCGGGAGTGGCCGGGAGTGGGAAGAAGAAAAAAACGGAGAGAAAAACAATGATAGAGATTTATTTAATGGTGTTGTGTTGCGGTTTTTTAGCGCTTATGTACAGCCAGTTCGCAGCGAATAAAGTTATGGCGCAAAGCCCGGGTTCAAAGAAGATGCAGGAAATTGCATCGGCTATTCAGGAAGGGGCGGCGGCCTATCTGAAACGCCAATATAAAGCGATTGCGATGGTCGGTGTTGGCGTTGCCCTTTTGCTTCTTCTTCTTTTGGGAAAGCATGTTGCTGGCGGTTTTGTTATCGGGGCTGTTTTGTCAGGTCTGGCAGGTTATGTCGGAATGTATGTCTCGGTTCGTGCGAATGTTAGGACAACGCAGGCGGCAACGGAAAGTCTTGATAAGGCTCTGGACGTTTCATTTAAGTCCGGGGCTGTGACGGGGATGCTCGTCGTTGGTCTTGGTTTGCTTGGTGTCATGTTCTATTACATGTGCCTTACTTATTTGGGTAAAGATTTACGGACGGTTCTTGAAGGTCTTGTCGGGCTTGGTTTTGGCGCTTCGCTCATTTCTATTTTTGCCCGTCTCGGCGGTGGTATCTTTACCAAGGGCGCTGACGTCGGTGGTGATCTTGTTGGTAAGATTGAGGCCGGTATACCGGAAGATGATCCACGTAACCCGGCAACGATTGCAGATAATGTCGGAGACAATGTTGGTGATTGCGCCGGTATGGCAGCTGATTTGTTTGAAACCTATGTTGTAACAATCGTTGCTAGTATGTTGATAGCATACAGCGTCTTTGATATTTCATCGGCTAAAATTATGATGCTGTTGCCTCTTATGATTGGTGCGTTGTGTATTTTGGCATCGGTAGGGGGAACCTTTTTTGTGCGTATGAAAAAAGGGTCAACAAATGTCATGGGGGCGCTTTATCGCGGTCTCCTGTATAGTGGTATGTTCGCTGCTTTATTGATTTCCATGATGCTCTATAACTTCGATGTTTTTACGCCTATTCCTTTGGCAGATGGCACCTTTATTAATGGTGTGAATTTGTTCTGGTGTGTTTTAACGGGGTTGGGTGTAACGGGCTTGATTGTCTGGATCACTGAATATTATACGAGCACAGAGTATCGTCCGGTTCGGGCTATTGCTAAAGCATCAGAAACGGGTCATGGAACCAATGTGATTCAGGGGCTGGCCGTTTCTATGGAAGCAACGGCTTTGCCTGTAATCGTTATTTGTGGCGGTATTTTTCTGGCCTATACTCAGGCCGGCATATATGGCATTGCGATTTCTGCGACCACAATGCTTTCTCTGGCGGGTATGATTGTTGCCCTTGATGCCTTCGGCCCGGTAACGGATAATGCCGGCGGTATTGCAGAGATGGCTAAACTGCCGGAGAAAGTCCGTAATACAACGGACAAACTGGACGCTGTGGGGAATACAACAAAAGCTGTGACCAAGGGTTATGCTATTGGTTCTGCCGGATTGGCTGCGTTGGTTCTTTTTGCCGCTTATACGGAAGAGATTACCCACTATATGCCACAATATGCTGACATATCCTTTCCACTACAGGATCCTTATGTCGTGATTGGTCTGTTTATGGGGGGGCTTTTGCCTTATCTGTTCAGCGCGATGTCAATGACAGCTGTCGGACGGGCTGCGGCCAGTGTGGTTGTAGAAGTGCGGCGTCAGTTTGCTGAGATCAAGGGGATTATGGATGGAACAGGCAAGCCGGAATATGGCAAGGCTGTCGATATTCTGACTCGGGCGGCTATTCGTGAGATGATTGTACCGTCACTGTTACCTGTTGTTATGCCTGTTGCCCTGTTCGTGGTGATCTATCTGGCGAGCGGTAATGTTGTGTCGGCTTTCCAGGCTCTTGGCGGTATGCTGCTGGGCACGATTGTTACGGGCCTGTTTGTTGCTATTTCCATGACATCAGGTGGCGGAGCCTGGGATAATGCCAAGAAATATATCGAAGATGGCAATTGTGGAGGCAAGGGCAGTGATGCTCATATGGCTGCGGTGACAGGCGATACAGTTGGCGACCCCTACAAGGACACGGCTGGACCGGCTGTTAATCCGCTGATTAAAATTACGAACATCGTGGCTATTCTTCTTGTCGCGGTTGTTGCGAAGTTTATGGTGGAATAAGCCGCTCGGTACTACAAATTAAGAGAAAAGCCCTGCAAGGTATGCGGGGCTTTTTTTTCTTCGACACGGCTGAATGACAGGCTTTACTCTTCTCCTGTCGTATTAAAGCGACCAAGGTTACCAAGAAGTTGTTGCAGGATAGTCAGCTCGTTACCCGATGTTGGTGTTTTGCTGCGTTCGTACGGGAGCTCTATGCGTTCAGAATCGACTTCCCGGAAATCCTGAAGAACACCTTCCTCATTGAAGGAGAGCGCGACAATACGTTCATCCGTTACTTTGGGGTCAAGGATACCTTTTTTCTCCGTTTCCTGCCCGATATAGTACCAGATATTGTCATCAAACGGCGCTTTCGTTGTAGGCGAGCCGAGCTTTTTCAGGACATCTGATTGTGTATCTATACCGGTCTGGACTTCGGCTAATTGATAGTCTTGCAGCAGATTGCCTCGTATTTGATGTGTCGGGCTACAGGACGCAACTGCAAAAGCTGTAAAAGCCGCGCAGGTAAGAAGTTTAAAATTTTTCATGTTCTTCATATCTCTAAACCGTGCTATATCGCTATGGCATTCTATAGCGCTATTAATAAGGATGAAAATGATTTGTAAACATGTTTAGCTTATTCAGCCAAAGAAAGTCAAAGAATCAGATCGCGCAGTTTTTGTACGATTCCATTGTTCATCAATCACGTCAGACTTTTTTTTATTATGATTTAGGCGTGCCTGATACGGTAGACGGTCGGTTTGACTTGATTTTGCTCCATTCGTTTATGGTTTTGAACCGTTTTGAGAGGGAAGGGCGGAAGGCTGATGTTTTGATGCAGGCCCTTTTTGATTGTTTGTTTGTGGACATGGATCGTTCCCTACGGGAAATGGGGGTGGGTGATTTAAGCGTACCCAAACATATGAAACGCATGATGCGCGCTTTTAAGGGCCGCATATTGGCCTATGAAGAAGCACTACAGAAACCCAATGATTTGGAGGCTGTGTTAAGGCGTAATTTATATGGCACAGTTGAAGGTATTGACTCTGGGGTATTGGAAATTATAATCCGCTACCTACAAGCTAATATTGAGAATTTGAGAAAACAGCCCTGGGATGATTTGGGGCACGGTCGCATATCCTTTATCGTGGTGGATTATGAAGAAAAAGACAGAACAAAGAGTTACACCGGAATGGTCGCATAAAATTGACGTTGAATCGATTGAGAAAAAACCTTGCCGTATTTCTATATCGGCAACGTCAGAACAGCGGAAAGATATCACGCGTCGTTTAAGGATCGAGTCAATTGAGACTCTGCAGGCCTCGTTTACAATAGAGCGCGAGTCCGGTGGGAATCTTATTCATGTTGAGGGTGCTGTGTCCGCGCAGGTGCATCAATTTTGTGCTATAACTCTTGTGCCATTACAAAGTGACATAGAAGAGACATTTGAGGCATGGTTTGCCGATCAAGAACAGGCTGTGCCTCTCGAAAAAGTCAGGCGCGAGCGCATGAGCAAGCTGGTTGATTCTGAACTGCCGTTAGCCGATGAAAGGGATGACCCGGAACCTGTTATTGAGGGTTTTATTGATTTGGGTGAACTGGCGACGCAATATTTGTCTTTGGCAATTAATCCTTATCCTCATGCCGAAGGGGCTTTTTCTGATTCTGTTATGTCTGACCTGAAGGCGGTACAGGAACCTGTGCGAAAAAACCCTTTTGCCGCTCTGAAAGACTGGAAAATAGGGCAGGAAAAGAAAAAATGAAGAATTTTACTTGCCTAAACTATGAAATTCCGTTATCAAACTCACTCAATTTGTATTGAGAATGATCATAGGGATTTCTAGATTATGGCTGTACCTAAAAGAAAAATATCAAAAGCCCGTCGTGACAAAAGGCGCTCGCATGATTCACTGAGCACTGTGAACTGGGTTGAAGACCAGAATACAGGCGAGCCAGTGCGTCGTCATCACATTGATATGAAGACAGGCATGTATAAGGGCCGTCAGGTTCTTGAAGAGCGCGGTTGATTTTTTCTGTCAGCGCGTTATATGAATCCTTGGTTTTTTTATCCTGTTTTTTTATCTGTAACGCGAAGCTGTAATATTCATGTCACGTAATCAAACCATTGCTCTGGATGCTATGGGCGGCGATTTTGGCCCGGAGGTTGTCGTTCCTGCGGCCCATTTGGCCTTGAAGGAATTGGGTCAGGGTAGTCTGCATTTCATTTTTTATGGTGATGAGCATAAAATCAATGTTCACCTGAAGAAAAATCCGGAATTAGAAGCTGTTTCCACGGTACATCATACGGATAAAGTTATATCGAGCAGCGAAAAGCCTTCTGTGGCTTTGCGTACAGGCCGTGATTCCAGCATGCGTCTGGCTATTGAAGCGGTCAAGAACGGGGAGGCAGATGGCATTGTATCTGCCGGCAATACCGGCGCATTAATGGCGACAGCTAAAATGCTCTTGAAATGTATGCCGGGCATTCACCGTCCGGCGATTGCCAGCGTTTTCCCTACGAAGCAGGGTAAAACGATTATGTTGGATTTGGGCGCTAACATTACGTGTGATTCGGAAATTTTAGTACAATTTGCCGTGCTTGGTGCTGTTTATGCACGGGCTGTGGGCGGCACTCCTAACCCTTCTGTCGGTTTATTGAATGTCGGTTCAGAGAATATGAAAGGTCACGATCAGGTTAGAGCTGCCGCTGCCGTTCTTTCCAGTGTTGATTTTCCGGGAAAGTTTTATGGCTTTGTAGAGGGAAATGATATTCCTATGGGGACGGTTGATGTTGTTGTGACGGATGGTTTCACGGGTAATATAGCGCTTAAGGTTGCTGAAGGTGTCGGCGGGCTAATGGGGGGGTATCTTAAGGAAGCTCTTCATTCTTCTCCTTTAGCAAAACTGGGCGGGCTTCTGGCTTTTCGGGCTTTGAAACAAGTAAAAGAACGTATGGATGCCCGTTTTTATAATGGCGGTATGTTTTTGGGGCTGAATGGTATTTGTGTCAAAAGTCACGGCGGTATGGACGCCTTTGGTTTTTCCCGTGCCATTCTGGTCGCGGCTAATCTTGTTGATAATGGTTATAATGAACGGGTCGCCCATGAAATTGAACAACTTATGAGTCAGGAATCGTTTTTCTCAGGCTTGGATTCCCGCTCATCGGAGGACTCATGACGATACGATCGGTAATTACGGCCTGTGGTGGTTATTTGCCTGAAAAAATAGTGACCAATGCGGATATGGAGAAAATCGTCGACACGACAGACGAGTGGATTCAGCAGCGCACGGGTATTAAAGAGCGCCATATGGCGGCGGCTGATGAAAAAACATCTGATATGGCGATTGCGGCGGCAAAAGAGGCGTTGTTGCACGGTTCTTACAAGGGGGAGGATATTGACGGTATTATAGTGGCGACCTGCACGCCGGATAACACTTTTCCCTCTATTGCAATTAGAGTACAGGACGCTCTGGATATTCCGCCGGGGCTGGCTTTTGATGTTCAGGCTGTGTGTTCCGGGTTTATTTATGCCTTGAGCGTGGCCAATAGTTTTATACAGACAGGTCTGGCGCGGCGCATTTTAGTCATTGGGGCCGAAAAAATGACCTCTATCCTGAACTGGGATGATCGTGCGACTTGTGTTTTGTTTGGTGATGGCGCCGGGGCAATTGTTCTGGAAGCCGATGAAGCGGCGCAAGGCTCTCTGGAAGACAGGGGCGTCCTCTCTACGCATCTATATGCGAATGGGCACTTGAAGGACTTGCTTTATACGACAGGCGGTGGAACGGGAAATAATGACAAACCGGACCACGTTATGATGGAGGGCCGGGACGTTTTTCGCCATGCCGTGCAATATATGTCGGACATTGTGAATGAGGTTTTAGAACATAATCATATTTCACCGGACGATATTGACTGGCTGGTTCCTCATCAGGCTAACATCCGTATTATTGAAGCGACGGCAAAGAAACTGGATATGTCCATGGATCAGGTCATCGTGACGGTGGACCGGCACGGCAACACTTCCGCGGCCTCTATTCCTCTGGCGTTGAATGAAGCTGTACGCTCCGGTCAGGTTAAGCAAGGTGACTTGCTGCTAATGGAAGCTCTGGGCGCCGGTCTGACCTGGGGTGCTGCGTTGGTGCGGTTTTAACGCTGTTCCGCACCTCGATTTAAGAACATCCTGTTACCCTTTGAATTGAATCACTTTTTCTATCTTCGTGGTTGACGCTGCTGTGATGAATGAGTAGTGTTTATCTATTCAAACGAAAGAGGTCGCTATGAGTAACCAGACAGTTACACGGGCCGATTTGGCCGAGGCAGTCTATGAGCAGGTGGGATTATCCCGTAATGAATCAGCCGATTTGGTTGAGGCCGTTCTGGATGAGATGTCAGACACTTTGGCGCAAGGGGAATATGTTAAAATTTCTTCTTTTGGCAGTTTTTCGGTGCGTCAGAAGGGGGAGCGTATAGGCCGTAATCCCAAAACTGGTGTGGAAGTCCCGATATTGCCGCGTAAGGTGTTGGTCTTTAAGGCGTCTCATGTGCTTAAGGATGCCATAAACGGTAATTCTTAAGTTCAGAATAAACAGGGCATAATAATAACAAAAACAAGGTGTACCGGATATGAGTACTATTCAGGACCAAAAAGTTGATTTTGTAGATAAACCTTCCGAAGAGTCAGGGCAGGAAAGAAAACCGAGGAAAGTTAAAAAATCAGCCTCTGCTTTTCGTACGATTAGTGAAGTAGCGGATGACTTGGCTGTACAACAACATGTTTTGAGGTTCTGGGAAACCAAATTTTCGCAGGTGAAGCCTTTGAAGCGCGGTGGCGGACGCCGTTATTACAGACCTGAAGATGTCGCTCTCCTGAAAAAAATTCATCATCTGCTTTATACCGAAGGCTATACCATAAAAGGTGTTCAGAAGCTTTTGAAAGGGCAGGGAAAAACACAGATCTTAGCGGATGATCTGGGTGGAAAGCCTGCGAATGAATCTGCGCCTGTAAAGAGTGAGAACGCGGTATTATCCCAGAAGCCGTTGCAGGAAGGTTTAACGAGCAAGCAGCGCTCTATCCTGGAAGCGATGCTGGGTGATTTGAAAGAGTTACGGGACATGATCACAGGCGAATAATCTTTGCGCCTTCTCTTAAAATAATATAGATGTTGTCTTCAGTCGGAGCGTGGCGCAGCCTGGTAGCGCACTTGCATGGGGTGCAAGGGGTCGGAGGTTCGAATCCTCTCGCTCCGACCA
>JAJFGQ010000072.1 GCA_021776075.1 Alphaproteobacteria bacterium
TCAGCAGGGAATGCCGCATCTGACGGAAAAGGGCCGTCCTCTGGGAAATGGACGTTTTTCCGAGGAAGAGCTGGGAATTGCAGCGGCTGTTGTCCGGCGGGAGGAAGAAAAAAAGGCCGCGGAAATGGCAAAGCCCTATGAAGAAGAAATAGAGCGGAAACGTACAGAGAAAGTGCAGGAAAAAATGCGTACCAAAAATTTGCAATCCCTCTTATCAAATATGGGCGGCACTCTGCAGGAGGAATTTCTTAAGGAGTCCACTGCGGGCAAGTTTGAGTTCTATTTGAAAGCGACAAAACTGGAGAGCCATTTGCTTGATATACAGAGCGCTGTAACGGCAGCTTATAACGTGATTGGCAAATCAGGTTATGACAACTGGAAAGGTCTTGTGCGCCATAATAGACATAAAGGCCTCCATGATGAGCTCTGTGCGGCCCATCGTTTTTTTGATGAAGCTGCCGCCGTTTTTGAGACAGACAAACAGCCCGATTTTTTAAAAAATATGACGCTGGAGTTTCATGTTGTTGCTTCAGCCATTTTATTCCGTCTGTTACGTAATGTCAGTCATTTGGATGCGGGGTCTGAGAAAGAAGAGGGAACAGAGAAAACGTCAGATATCAGGACATGGTTTGAAGAGAGTTTTTGTAATGTCGAACTGGCAATGGAAGATATGGGCTTAAGCGCAGAGCGTATTGCAGCCATTCGTGCCGATGTTATGAAGCGAAGAGACTTTAAAGCGTGCAGAAATTTGTTAGTTAAATTTTTGGAAAATATCGATCAAAACAGGGAACGGTTATTACAGGCCGTTAATTATACTGTTGAACAGGATGAAAAAGCTTCCACTGTTGTTTCGGCAGAAACCTTATCACAGGCCTATAAAGAAAATGAATTAAGGCCATAGGGCGCATAAAATGAACATTTTTAAGAAAAAACCGAAAGAATTACCTGCCCCTGCCAAGCCCGCAGACAGGTTGAAGCTGATTCTTGATGCCGCCGCAAAGCAAAAAAAGGCAGAGCATGGTGAGTATTTTCGGACTCAGGGTTTTCAGATTAAATCCGGCGGCCTGAAGAATGAAACGCAATATATGGAAGCCTTATGGATGAAGGATCGCCGTAACTGGACGGTTCAGAAGGTCATGAGTTATGAGGGGCTTCGTTTGCCCGCAGGGCGATCGACGCATGCGGATGATGTTAATGCTTTGCTCCAATCCAAAAACACATCTTACGTTCCTGTCAAAGAAGGGGTTTGTTTTTTTGAGGCCATGCATGAAGTGGCTATGTTTGAGGCGCTTCCACTGAAGGGTATGGAACGGCAGGAAGAGGATTTAAAGAGTGATCATTATATTGATTTTGCCCACAAAGAAGGCCTTATTTTTGATGAGAATGGTTTGCCACATCTGACGGAAGGTGGCCGTCCGGTTGGTAAAGTGAAGATTCCACAGAGTGAACTGGATGAGCTGGAAGCGCGCCGGGCGTTACAAAAGAGTGATGAGGAGCCTTTTTCACCGACATGGCCGGGTATTGATGCGTTAGAAAATACGTTTAATCAACAATCCGGTGGCGTTGTGGATATGGAAGCCCATATGAAGATGGTGCAACTGGAAAGTTGCTTGCGACAGGCAAAGCACAGGATTACGGAGGCTATGGGTGCTTATAAGGCCCGTAACCATTATAATCATTATAACCATTCTTATGGAGATTATAAAAAGCAGTCTTCCTGGAAGGAGGGCTGGGGCGGGGCTCCTAATCCTTATCAGGGGACATTTTATCGTTGTATGGACGGTGCGTCTGAAAGTTTGTCTAGACCTTTTTACTCTTCGATTCCGAAAGAGTTGTACCAACCTCTGAAAGACATCCAGCTGAATTTTTGTGTTTTGCGGAGCGTGGCTTATTATCATGCCTTGCGGAACGTGCAGAACCCTAAGGCATTTGGACACGAAGAGTCCAAGACAGATTTGCGGAAGCTCATGGATGAATCTATGGACGATCTTAATCGCCATACAGAGTATCGGGATAAAGACGAAAGATTCATGGCAAGAGTGAATGCTCGTATTATTCAGAAGCGTGAGTTTTCGGATGTTATGGATATGATAAAGGCTTACGAAACGGGTCTTGGTCTGTTTTTAGAAAACATTACAAAACTGGTTGACCGTGATGTTGCGCAGGCCAGCTTGCCGTCTGTGGAACCAGTAAAGTTGCTGGAAAGGGCGGAGCCTGTATTGCAGGAACAGCCCCTTATTCCGCAAGGTGCTTATATTCCTCATTGTGATCTCATGTAGTTCTGTTGTTTTTTATTGACATAATACACAAAAGTAAGGCATGATCGTTGTTATTGAAAACAGGGAGGCGGCGGACATGAAACATTTAAATATGACATCAATAGAGAACGATCTGAATAAGGATGACCCGCGCGATAATGAGAACAAAGCAAACGATAATGCGGTTCTTATGGGGAACGATCCAAATGGTAATAAGTGGCTCAGAGAGCTGACAGTCGGTCAGATACCATCCGGCAGTGCGGCCAAATTTATTGGCAGGAATGATTACAGCAGAAATGCTTTTGAGCTCGTTGGCGATGTTCCCTTTGAAACAACGGCGGGAAAAGCCACGCTTGATTTTGAACGTGTCACACAGTCAATTACACTCGGTGATGGTACGACATTGCAGGTCAGCAGCGCTTCCGCATTCAAAGTTTCCAGCGCGGACGGAAAGCCGGCTCCGGTTCAGCCCAACAACCAATCAGAATTTAATTTTGTGTAGTCTTGGGCTGTGCTCATAACCAGACCCTCGCTGTTCTTATCCTGCTATCACAGGATCGCGGGGGTGACAAGATTGTCTTATTCTTAAATGAAATGGCTATAATAATACATCCGTCACCCCGGACGAACCAACCCGCGTCATCCTTCGTTGATACAGGCTCAGATCCCTCGATTTTACTCGGGATGACGGGAGAGGGCGTTTGTTTTATTGAGGACTGATGTCTCAGGCCGCTTCGGCTTTGGAATTATAGCCGACAGCATGCATTTGCGTGCCGGTGTCCAGCATCCGGTTGGAAAAGCCCCATTCATTGTCATACCAACTCATGATGCGAACCTGCTTGCCGCCGATAACCTTTGTGCCTTCTAGCGAGAAGATGGAGGAGAGTGGGTTGTGATTGAAGTCGCCGGAGACAAGCGGCTCATCATAACAACCGAGAACACCTTCAAGCGTGCCACCTGCAAATTCCTTGATGATATTGTTGACTTCGTCCACCGTTGTGTCGCGGCTGGCCATGAAATTCAGGTCAACGACCGAGACATTCGGTGTGGGTACACGCATGGAAACACCGTCCAGTTTTCCATCCAGTTCGGGCAGCACTTTGCCAACAGCTTTGGCAGCTCCTGTGGAGGTCGGGATCATGTTTAGGGCACCGGAGCGGGCGCGGTGTAGATCGCTATGCATCGTATCCACAAGGCGTTGATCGCCGGTATAGCTGTGAATGGTCGTCATGAATCCGCTTTCGATACCGATTCTTTGGTTCAGGGCAAAAGCCACAGGCGCCAGACAATTCGTGGTGCAGGAAGCATTGGAAACGATTTTGTGATGAGCGTTTAGTTGATCGCTATTCACGCCGTAAACAACGGTTAGGTCTTCACCTTTGGCAGGAGCAGAGATAAGCACTTTTTTGGCGCCGGCCTGTAAATGCTTTTCAGCGCCTTCGCGGTTAGTGAATATACCCGTACATTCAAAGGCAATGTCGATATTCATCTCACCCCAGGGCAGAGCCGCCGGATCACGTTCTTGTGTGCATTTAATTTTTTTGCCATTCGCAATGATTGTATCGTTTCCTTCTGTGGAAACCTCAAAAGGCGAGGGGCCATGAACTGAGTCATATTTCAGGAGATGCGCATTGGTCTTGATGTCGGCCAGATCGTTGATGGCGACGATTTCAATATCATTACGTCCTGATTCAACCCAGGCCCGGAAAACCAAACGGCCAATACGGCCAAATCCGTTAATTGCTACTTTTGCAGTCATTAATTTTCTCCTTTTGCTGTTTGTAGATAGCGAAACAAATAACGCCCCTAATTCGTCACCCCCGCGGTCCGGTTCAGCCGGACTAAAACAGCGGGGGTCCATGATGTCAGCGTACTTTGTCCGCTGTCTTTTCCGGATACCCGTTGTTCATACGCACCCTGACGGGTACGTCCCGGGTATGACGGCGTAGAGGCGTGTTGTTTATTCTGGTGATTGCAGGGCATTAGTCCATTTTTTCTTTTGCAATTTTTACAATGGCTTCCGGTGTTATATTAAAGTGATTATATAACTCCTGAGCCGGGGCTGAGTCACCAAAGCCAGTCATGCCGACAAAGCCGCCATGCGGGCCGATGAAACGGTCCCATCCTTGCCGTATACCGGCCTCAACAGCAATTTTGATGCTGTTATTGCAGAAGAGGCTTTGTTGATATTCGCTATCCTGTTCCCAGAATAATTCCATGCACGGCACGGAAACGAGCCGCGTGGCTATATTGTCTTTCGCCAGCATTGTTCCGGCTTCCAGCGCAATTTCGACTTCCGAACCGGAGGCGAATAGTGTTACCTGTGGCTCACCTTCACAATCGGCCAGTATATAAGCGCCTTTGGCACATAAATTCTCATCCGTCATTTCGGGACGAATGGTGGGAAGGGCTTGCCGTGTCAGAGCCAGCAAAGAGGGTGCGTCTTTCTTTTCCAGTGCAAATTGCCAGCATTCTGTTGTCTCCATAACATCACAGGGACGCATGACATACAAATTGGGAATGGCACGTAAGGCCGCTACATGCTCAACGGGCTGGTGTGTGGGACCGTCTTCGCCTAAACCGATTGAATCATGCGTCATAACATAGATCACGCGTTGTTTCATAAGGGCCGACAAGCGAATGGCCGGGCGGCAATAATCGCTGAATGTCAGGAACGTGCCGCCATAGGGGATAATACCGCCATGCAGGGTCATACCGTTCATTATCGCGGCCATGCCATGTTCCCGTACGCCGTAATAGATATATTGGCCGTTATAGTTGTTATCGGGGCTGATGGCCTCCGGGCCTTTGATTTTTGTGTTGTTGGAACCGGTCAGGTCCGCCGATCCACCAACCATGGACGGTAATGCCGGGACGAGTTTCTCCAGAACCATGCCGGATGCCTGACGCGTTGCCACGTTGGGACGGTCTTCAATGAATCTTTTTTTCAAGTCCTTGATAACGGGGGTTATAATCTCCGATACATCACCGGCTATGGTTTTCAGGAATTCATCACTGACTCTGTTTTCTGCCATGCGGTGTTCCCATTCTTCAAAGTCAGAATGGTGGCGTTCTCCGATCATGTGCCATTGTTCCATGATCTCCAGAGGAATATCGAACTCTCCATGAGGCCAATCCAGATTCTCGCGCGCGCCGGCAATTTCTTTTTCGCCGAGCGGAGAGCCATGCGAAGAGGATGAATCCTGTTTTGTCGGCGCACCGTAGCCAATATGGGTTTTACAGCAGATGATGCTCGGTGTGTCTGTCGTGCGTGCGTTGGCGATGGCCTGATCAATTTGCGTATGGTCGTGACCGTCTATTTCCTGCACATCCCAGCCATAGGCTTCGAAACGCTTGCGTACATCATCGGAATAAGACAAAGACGTTGGCCCGTCGATGGAAATGCCGTTATCGTCATAAAGCAGAATCAGGCGGTCCAGCTTTAAATGCCCTGCCAGTGCACAGGACTCATGGCTAATGCCTTCCATTAAATCGCCGTCACTCGCTATGACGTAAGTATAATGGTCAACCAAATCTTCGCCGAAACGGTTATGCAGAATGCGTTCGGCCAGTGCAAAGCCCGCCGCTGTTGAGACGCCCTGTCCCAAAGGACCGGTTGTCATTTCGATACCACAGGCGGGGTCAACTTCCGGATGACCGGGTGTCAGGCTGTGTAGTTGACGAAAGTTTTTAATTTCTTCCAGCGACATTTTTTCGTAGCCCGTTAAATGCAAAAGCGCATAAAGAAGCATGGAGCCGTGACCGGCAGACAGGATAAATCTGTCCCTGTCCGGCCATTCCGGATGGCGCGGGTCGTATTTCAGGTGCTTGCTAAAGAGTATCGTGGCCACATCTGCCATACCCATGGGCATGCCCGGATGGCCGGAATTCGCTTTTTGCACGGCATCCATGGCCAGAGCCCGGATAGAATTTGCCATGTCTTTATAGCCGGCATTTTGAGATGTTTGTGGTTTTTGAGTCATACTTGCTGCCTGTGCGGTCATTTTCGGTTTTCCCCACTTTTCTGATGTCTGGCCTTACAATGCCGTTCTCCAGCGGTGAGGTCAATACTCAAGAGATTTTGTCAACAGGCTCAGAAAAAAATATAACATCAGTTCTTGACCAAACCATGGAATGGTTGCTATTCACCCACTCTAGTCAGGGACTCGATTTAGAAACAAGAGGGAGAAGGGCCGTGTCATCCATTCAACAAGCGTTGGGTAAGCTTTTTCAGTCTATTGAAACTCTGGACGCTGCCAGTCTGGACTGTGAGCAGAAGATACTGAAGGGCAATCAGCAGGATATGTTCAACAGTACTGCCGAAGGGGTTGTGAACGGTAATGGCCATTTGGCGATTGATCCTTCTATTTTAGCGCAGAAACTTGACGTGACGATCGAACGGGTTGAACAGATTTTGAGGGAAGGCTGAGATTATGGCTGAGATCAATCTTGTTATTCATGGAAAATCATACGGTATTGCCTGCGATAACGGGCAGGAGCAACGCGTAGCCGATTTGGGGCACTATGTTGATCAACGTTTGCGTGAAATTTCTTCGGCAGGCGCGGCAACGAATGAGTCGCATTTGCTTGTGTTGACGGCTCTGGTTCTGGCTGATGAAATTTACGAAGCCAAAAATACTCAGAAGGATGGGCAGACTGATGGTGACGTGGTTCCTTTAAAAGAGCGTGTGTCCGAGAGCGAGGAACTTCAGATCGTGGAAGCTATCGAACATATGGCGGCACGGATTACGTCTGTTTCCGGTCGGCTACAGAAGACAGGTTCGTAAGCTAAAGACTTTCCTCTGTTTCTTTAAGAACAACTCGCATTTGCTGGATAGCCCAGTCTATATATTCTTTTTCAATTGTAAGCGGCGGGGCAAAGCGGACGACTGTGTCATGGGTTTCCTTGCACAGGATTCCTTTATGTTGAAGACGTTCGCAGACGTTGCGGGCTGTTGTCTTTCCCGGATCAATATCCATACCAACCATAAGGCCCATGCCCCGTACATCTGTTACGAGTGAAGAGGTGATCGCCATGAGCTGTTCTTTTAAGTGATTTCCCAGTTCATGGCTGCGTTCGGCAAGTTTTTCATCCTTCAGCATACGAATAGATTCAAGGCCGATGGCTGCTGCAATAGGATTCCCGCCGAAGGTGGAGCCGTGGCTGCCCGGATCAAAGACATCCATAACATCATCGCGCGCCATAAAGGCTGACACAGGGTAGATACCACCGCCGAGCGCCTTACCGAGCAGTAGTCCGTCCGGTTTGTCAATTTCATGTTGAAAGGCAAAGTTTTTGCCGGTCCGCCCCATTCCTGTTTGTATTTCATCAAGAATAAGCAGCACGTTGTTTCGTCTACAAAGGGTCTGCACTTGTTTAAGCCAGCCGGAAGGGGGGATAATGATTCCGCCTTCACCCTGTATGGGTTCAACAAGAAAGGCGCAGGTTTCTTTCGTTATGGCTTTTTTTAGGGCTTCGATATTACCGTAAGGAATGCTGTCAAAACCGCCATCGAAGGGCCCAAAGCCACGGCGGTATTCTTCATCGGTAGAAAAGCCGACAATCGTTGTTGTGCGGCCATGGAAGTTTCCGTCGCACACAATAATTTTAGCCTGATTTTCAGGGATTCGTTTTGTTGCATATCCCCAGCGTCGGGCGGCTTTAATCGCCGTTTCCACGGCTTCTGCTCCCGTGTTCATGGGGAGCATTTTCTCCATTCCTGTTAAACCACAGAGCATTTCTGCGAATTCGCCCAGTCGGTCCGTATAAAAAGCGCGGGATGGAACATCCAGTATCTCAAGCTGGTTCAACAAGGCGTCTTTGATGCGTTTGTTTAGATGCCCGGCGCTGACCGCGCTATAGGCGCTCAGGAAATCCATATATTTGTTACCATCGCTGTCCCACAGCCATATACCGCTTCCCCTAGTCAGGACAACGGGCAGGGGACTGTAATTTTGGGCCAGATATTTATTCTCACGGTCTATGTATTCGCGGGTCGTGGCGAGCGCGTTATTTGTCACGGGGGAATCCTCCTTGAATCACGAGACTCATTTATACATCTCATTTTCTGGACCTGCCAGCAAATTAATGCTAAGAAAGGCGCGCTGCGCAGTGCGTGATATGCCTTTATTTCTCGGGTCTATAAATTTTTCGCACGGGAGCTGTCACTGAATTGGACTGTGGTCCGGTATATACGGCGCCCACCTGGTTCGCGGGACCAGAGAAACACTGTATGCGTACACGGCTGACGCGGCACTTTAATTAAGCAAGCAGGGCAAGCTTATGACGCCAGAAGAAGACACTGAAAAAGATACCGAAAAAGACACCCTGCGACACGAAGCAAAACGGCACCGCGACCGTATTGATCCCTTCAGTGAAGACCCGGATGCGGTCTGTGATCTGTTTTTCGACAAGATAAACCCTGAAAAAGAGCAGGTGGTTGCTCTGTATTGGCCGAAAGGGCGGGAGTTTGATCCCGGTTCTATTCTGGAGCGTTTGCTTAAGGAGGACTGGATTTGTGTCTTGCCCGTTGTCAGGAAAGAGACAAAGGCGCTTGGTTTTGTTCGATGGTCTGACGGCCAGCCTCTCAAAACCGGCCCTTTTGGTATAGAGGAACCGCTTGTCGATGAACAAACCGAATGGCTTGCGCCTGACATTATTATTGTGCCGATGCTGGCTTTTGACCGAAAAGGCCACAGGCTGGGCTATGGCGGCGGTTATTACGACGCCACATTGACGGCCTTGCAGGAACAGAAAGAGGTCTTGGCGGTTGGCGTTGCCTATGCGCAGCAGGCCGTTTTGTTTAACCTGCCCGTAGAGGCGCATGACGTGAAGTTGGACTGGCTTATTACGCCACAGGGCGCAACATGTTTTAAAAAGGTGACGCAGGTCTGAAGAATTGAGAAAATCTAGAGCGCTCAGGAGGCGGCGGCTCAATTGGTGTTGGTGGAACTTCGGAAACAGGAGCAACAACCGTTTTGTGGCCTTCCCATTCCCGTTTAATCAGTTTTTCGCTTTGTTTAACCATGAGATCCAGATCATCAGCCATTTGATAGTATTTGTCCCACGGGACGATGGACGGGTTAAAAGGCTCCGCATTCATGATGCTGGTTTCCAGTTGTTCAAATTCTTCTTCACTCCCGCCGCTTTTTTCGAAATATTCTTTGGTGTGGCCTATGTGACGTTCTAGGATCCCTATTTCCCTATTTGACTCTTTCGGCCCATCGCCGGAGACTTCTTTTAGGGCAAGAGCCGCTTTTTTGGCCAGAGCAAATAGGTGGAAAAAGCGAATTTCATGCGCTGTTTGTTTGAGTTGTCTTTCCAGTGTCTCGTCCTTATGGAGTCCAGATACCTTATTTTTGACTTTCTGAAGTAGTTCGTAGTCCATATCCACTGCTAGTTCTTTGAAAAGCTTTTCGGTCAGGGCCTTGGAAGGGAATCTTTTGCGCGTGTTTTCTCTAAATCTTAGACCGAAGGGGGAAAAAGAGATCACGCAGGCTTTTACCGAATCGTCTGTCCAGTATGTTTCTGTACTACTTTGTTCAATGCTCTGTCCTGTAAGGTTTTTAAACCGCTCTCTATCAAAATTATCCCAGTCAAAATCGGCTTCTATCATTAACTGCGTCCATGCGGCCTGAATTCTGAGAAGGGAAGCCATCGGTCCCATAATATCTTTATCATTATGGAGAGCGGATATTGCTTCAAAGCTGATTTTTTTATCCGTTTTATCCAGAATTTGTCCGACAAACGCTTTATCTATTTGGAGTTTATGAGGGCGTTGTATTTTTTTAACGGTTTGGCGTACCTCTTCCAGACTTTCCGTGGCGAATTGGCCGCTTGTTATGATTTCACCGTTTAAAGTCGGATGCGGTGCGCCTTTCAGGTCAAACGCAATGCCTTCCTTTTTCGCCAGCGTTTTGAAATAGTCGTCACCGTGTTCATCGGCTGTCATGCCTTTTGCCTCTGCCTTCATGCCGGGAAAAGGATTATTCTCAAAAAGGGCCAGTTTTTCAATGGCCTCAAAAAAGCTTATATTATTGCTGATGTCCTTTTGTTTTACAGAGGACTTTCCCAGAGGACTGTTTGGGTCAATGGTTATTTGAAAAACACTCCATCTTTTATTTGCCGGTGCGCCCGGCATACGGACGGCCTTTTGCCGGACGAGTTTTCCGGTCTCCATACTGTTTTGAAAAGTAAGCGTGCAGCAGGATTTCCCAAAAGCGGAATCATTGAATTCCCGTATTAAAGCTTCGGGAAAACGGCCTTTATGTTCAGGCAGTTGTTTCGGTTCTATGCTTTTTGTTCTTTTAAACATGTTCATTGACCGCTTTATCCTTTATCTGATAGCAAATGAACGTAGCTTATTATGGCAAAGAATGCAAGTTTTTAGTCCGTTTATCCGGGGTTATGTGCTAAGGAAGGCTCCATCTGAAAATCAAAGGAACGATCAATGCGTATTTTATTTGCCGGTGATGTTATGGGCCGTTCCGGGCGGGAGGCTGTCGAGAAGCATTTGCCGGTTCTCAGGCAGCGTTTAAAAATAGATGTGGCCATCGTGAACGGTGAAAATGCAGCGCAGGGGCGCGGTATTACGGGCAAGATATGTAAGCAATTCTATGAGTGGGGCGTGGATTGCATTACGACTGGAAACCATGCCTGGAGCCAGCGCGATATTCTGACCTATATTGACGGCGACCCCCGGTTGCTGCGGCCTTTGAATTTCATTGCCGGTACGCCGGGCAGGGGGCTGTGGGAGCATATGTTGCCTGATGGCCGTAAAATCACCGTGCTTCACGCTATAGCGCGTTATGGTATGGATCTGAGCGATAATCCGTTTGCCGTTGTGAATGAGCTTTTGACGTCCCGTGTGCGTATGGGGGCAAAACATTCTGTCTTTGTCGATTTTCACGGCGAAGCGACAAGCGAAAAAATGGCCTTTGGTCATTATCTTGACGGGCGGGTTTCCGGTGTTGTCGGGACGCATACGCATGTTCCTACGGCCGATGCCCAGATTTTACCGGGTGGTACGGCTTATCAGACGGATGCCGGTATGTGCGGCGATTATGATAGTGTTATCGGCTCGAAAAAAGAAATCCCCATCCAGCGTTTTACGCGTAACTTGCCCACTGAAAGATTCTCACCGGCAGATGGCGAGGGTACATTTTGCGGTGTATTCATTGAAACGGATGACAAGACGGGGCTGGCACAACGGATTGAACCTGTTCGTGTCGGTGGCCGTTTGAGGGAAGCGATACCTGACCTTTAAAACTCCGTGCTGTAATCCTGCTCTCTTAAATCTTTATCATCGGGGCGGCGTTCAAAGTAGCGGCGGCAGGCATCGTCCAGAGCATCCATAAGTTCTTTACCGTGTTGGCCGCCATCTCCCGTTATTTTGCCCATCACAACAGCTCTGAGTGTTGTGTGGAAGGCCAGAACAATCTCAACGGCATCAATGTCCGCCTTTTCAATGACCTCAAGGAAGTTAATTAATTTATCGGCAATCATGGAGACCAGCTGATAATGGAACATGCCGCCATTGGCTTTGAGCTGCATAGTGGGATAAAGCATGGAGGCAATAATGGCCTCATTTTCACCGTTTTCCAGAGTGTCTCTTGCTCGCTCAATGCCTTTCATTAATGTGTTCAGGTACATGTCTGCTAAAGGCTGGAAGTCTATGGCGTTGTTTTCCAGCAGCGCCTGCGCCTTGTCTAGTATTTGCTCGCTCAAACCACCGGAACCAACTTTTGTTTTTAAGGTGTTGATCGGAGTCAGGAACTCTGCTTTCCGGCGACGTTCCTGATTGAAATAAAGAGCATTTTCTTCCTGTTCTTCTTGCATCTTTTGTCCAGCGTTATGGGTTACATCAAGTCCGTATCTTTTAAGTCCAGATCAAATCTATCGCCCTTTTCCATGCCGGCCTGTTCCCTGATTCTTTTCAGGGTGGCGTGGGCTTCTGATTGCTGTTCCTGTAGGTGTTTTAAAACCTTAGGGTCGCTTAGCTCATCTTCTCTCCGTAAAGGGCCGCCATAGTCTTCCGTTGCCTTACGCCGTCGGTCCGGTCCGAAAAAATCTCCGGAACGGACAAATTGCCGTGGCCGTTCGATAACCTGTGTAATACGCTTGTAGAGATCCCGCGCATTAAACGGTTTCACAAGAAATTCGGTGACACCGGAGTCGCGTGCCTGAAGGACGCGCCGCCGCTCACTGAAACCAGTCATAAGAATGATGGGGACGTAAGGGTTCGGGCTGAGTGGGTCGTTACGGACAACGCGCGTGAATGAAATGCCATCCATGGGCTTCATCATCCAGTCTGCAATGATAATATCCGGGTTTTCTTCACGAACGCGTCGGAATCCTGATTCGCCATTTTGAGCGCCTATAACGTGCCCCACGCCAAACGTGGTCAGCAAGGATTTTGTAATATCCAGCATGGGCAGGTTGTCTTCTACAACCAAAACACTAATTCTGTGAAACTGATATGTCATTTTTTCTGCCGATTCTTATTAAGTATCTGTAATAATTCTTTTTTTACAATTATAGGCGGTAGCTGTTGATGAAGTGTTAAGATAGAGGCCGTGTTGACAATTATTCCCCAAAATCATAGCATTTTTTTACGTTTTTTCAATTGAACCTTAATTTTTAGAGATAAAAACATGGCCGGACATTCAAAATTTAAGAATATTATGCACCGTAAAGGCGCGCAGGATAAAAAACGGGGCAAGATCTTTTCCAAATTAGGGCGTGAAATTACTGTTGCTACGAAAATAGGCGGCGGCGACCCGGATATGAACCCGCGTTTGCGTTTGGCCATAGTCACGGCGCGCGGGCAAAGCATGCCGAAAGATGGTATAGAACGCGCTATTCAAAAGGGTGCCGGTGAGGGCGAAGGCGACAATTACGAGGAAATGCGCTATGAGGGCTATGGTCCCGGCGGCGTTGCTGTGATTGTTGATACCCTGACAGACAATAAAAACCGGACGGCGGGCGAGGTTCGTTCCTCTTTTGCCAAATCGGGCGGCAATCTTGGCGAAAACGGATCAGTCAGCTTCATGTTCGACCGGGTCGGAGAGATCGTATATCCGGCGGACAAAGCCGATGCCGACAGCATGTTTGAAGCCGCAGTAGAAGCCGGTGCTTCGGATTGTGAATCTGATGATGAAACGCATAGTATTATAACGGACCCGGACGGATTTTCAGCCGTTCGTGATGCCCTTGAAGCCAAATTCGGAGAACCGGAAAGCGGCGGCCTTATCTGGAAACCGAATACGAGAGCAGAAGTCGATGAGGACAAGGCTGCCAACGTCATTAAGCTTATTGATGTTCTGGAAGATAATGATGATGTCCAGACCGTGACAACGAATTTTGAAGTCAGCGATGAGGTCATGGAAAAATTACTGGCAGCCGGTTGATGTTGTTTAAAAACCTGTTTGCAAAAAAAATGGGTTAAAGCACTGCTGATTGGGATGCCTGTTACAATCGTCTATGGAGGTGTTTGCTTTCTTGGTTTTTTTGTTACAGGAATAACTTCACATGGCTTGTCTTTTTTCTATTCAGCGGAGGAGCTTTTGACTCTCTTGGTACGTTTTTTCTTTTTACGCTGTTTCCTTTTCTGATTGCCCTCTACGGCGGGTGGTTAATGGTGACGGCTGTCAGACCGCGCAAAGAAGAGGAGTTGTGATGCGCATATTAGGGATTGATCCGGGCTTGCAGAAAATGGGTTGGGGCATTATCGAATCCGAAGGGAGCAGCTTGCGTTTTCTAGCTTGCGGATTTGTTAAAACACAGACGGGTCTGCCGCTTTATGCGCGTTTGGCGGCTCTTGATGCCGGTCTTTCCAAAGTTGTACAGGACTGGACTCCTGATATTGCGGCCATTGAAGAAACATTTGTTAATCGTAATCCGGCTTCGGCTCTGAAACTCGGTCAGGCGCGCGGGGCAGCCATTGTCGCGGTCGCGCGGACGGGGCTGGAAGTGCATGAATATGCCGCCAATCTTGTCAAAAAATCCCTTGTCGGTACGGGGCACGCGACAAAGGATCAGGTCGGCATGATGATCAGGACACTGCTTCCGGCCAGCGGTAAAATCACAGAAGACGAGGCTGATGCTCTCGCCGTTGCGATTTGCCATGCCCATCACGCGCAATCTTATGCTAGGGTCAAAGCATGATCGCAAAACTTTCAGGCCTACTGGATTCGGTAGCGCAGAATTTCCTGATTCTGGATGTGAACGGCGTGGGCTATCAGGTCTTTGCCAGCCCCCGGACGTTATCGCGTGTCGGGCAGGCGGGTGATCCGCTTTCCCTGCTTATAGACACCAACGTACGGGAAGACGCCATAACGCTTTACGGCTTTGCCGATGCGGCTGAACAGCAATGGTTCCGCTTATTGACGAGTGTGCAGGGTGTCGGTGCGAAAGCCGGGATGGCTATTCTGGGCGTTTGTCCGCCGGATCAGCTCGGATTTGCCATTGCTGCCGGTGATGCAACGTCTTTACGCCGTGCCGATGGTGTCGGCCCCAAACTGGCCACGCGTATTGTAACCGAGTTAAAAGACAAAGCCGGTAAGATCGACTTGTCTCCTCAAAAGGGCGCTGTTCAGGCTGCGGATGTCACACAGACGGCCTCTTCCGCGCCTGACATTGATGTTGCCAATGACGCGGTGTCTGCGCTTGTTAATCTGGGGTATGCCCGCACGGATGCCTATGCCGCCGTTATGCAGGCCCGGCAAAAGGCGAATGATAATGACGGGGATAACAATGGGAACAGTGATGATTTACAGGGCTTGATCCGATTGGCATTGAAAGAGCTTGGGTCTTAAGACACAGCCTAATCCATTGTTTTGAAAAGGATAATGAGGCTCCTTCAGTCTGTTCGTAGTTTTTTTATTTTTGCCGTTGTTCTTCCCCTTATTAAAAACGACATAGCTCCGATGTTTACAACCTCATTATAGGAAAATAAACCTAAAATGTCAAGGCGTATAAACAGCTATTCCGGTGTGAAATTGCTCTCTTCGGCAACGACTTGTATTTGATGGATGTCGGCACGGTCCACTTGTTCTTGTGCCGTGTGAAGCGTGGTGTTTGCTTGTGTCTGTAAAGCCATATCTATGCCGTCTCACCCTTGTTTTTCTTTTACGTAAAGAATAAAGGGCGCGGTTTAATATTCTCTTAACAGGAAAGACGACAGGAAAAGTCCTACAAAAATTTTGAAAATTGTGTGGTTTTCGGGCGTTTGGGGGTTAATATAGCAATATGAATCAGCCGATACAAAAAAATCAGGATCTGGAGAAAGAGCAGCAGGAAACGGATTCTATGCCGGAGGCTAGTCTGCGTCCCTTGAAACTGTCGGAATTTATCGGCCAGCAGGGCGTGCGCGAAAATCTGGAGGTTTTTATCAAGGCCGCCAGCGCGCGGGGCGATGCGCTCGATCATGTGTTGCTTTTTGGACCGCCGGGGCTGGGAAAAACCACTTTGGCGCAGATTGTTGCACGAGAAATGGGTGTGGGCTTTCGGTCGACGTCTGGTCCGGTGATTGCGCGTGCGGGTGATCTGGCGGCGATCCTGACCAATCTGGAGCCTCATGATGTGCTGTTTATCGACGAAATTCACCGTTTAAGCGCGGTGGTGGAAGAAATTCTCTATCCGGCGATGGAAGACAATAAGCTGGATTTGATTATCGGCGAAGGTCCGGCGGCGCGTTCGGTGCAGATTGATTTGCCGCCTTTTACTTTGGTCGGGGCCACAACGCGGAGTGGCTTGCTGACAAACCCCTTGCGGGACCGGTTTGGTATTCCGTTGCGACTGGAGTTCTATACGACGGAGGAACTGACCCTGATTGTTAAAAGAACGGCAGGGCTTTTGGATATGCCTATGACGGAGGAGGGGTGTGTTGAAGTCGCGCGGCGCTCCCGTGGTACACCGCGTATCGCAGGGCGCTTAACACGTAGGGTTAGGGATTTCGCACATGCTTTTGAATCTAAAGAAATAAATGAGACTGTAGCGGATCAGGCTTTGCAGAAGCTGGACGTTGACAAGCAGGGGCTTGATTCCATGGACCGGCGTTATCTTTCCTGTATTGCGGAGAATTACGGTGGTGGTCCTGTTGGGGTGGAAACGTTGTCGGCAGCACTCTCGGATGAACGTGACGTGATTGAGGACGTGATTGAGCCCTATTTGTTGCAGCAGGGTCTTGTGCAACGTACGCCGCGCGGGCGCGTGATCTCCGAAAAGGGGTTTAAATATCTGGGGCTGGAACCCAGAAAAACAGATCAGTTTGATTTATTGGGAACGGAAAGCGAGAGTTAGACTGATATGACCGTGCATGAATGGCCTATTCGCGTTTATTATGAAGATACCGATGCCGGTGGTATTGTTTATTACGCCAATTATCTGAAATTTGCGGAACGGGGGCGTACGGAGCTCTTGCGTTCCCTTGGTTTTAGTAATAAATCATTGATGGATGAGAAGGGTATTGCCTTTGTCGTGCGGCGGATAGAGGCCGATTATATTTCTCCGGCGCATCTGGATGATGAGTTGGTGATAAAAACATCTGTGGATGAGATTAATAATGCCAGTTTTGTCATGAAACAGACACTTTTTCGTGGCAATCTCCTGTTGTTCAGTGTCGATGTTGTGCTGGTGAGTATTAATGAAACAAAAAAACCGGTCAGGCTGCCGGATGATATAAAAGCAGCCCTGTCCGGGGATGTGGTGGAGCGGAGTGAATGACGGATAAAATAACGAGAGCGGTTGATACGGCAAGCATAGGTGATAGTTTTTCCGGCGATATGAGCATGGTGGGCCTGTTCTTACAGGCTGACCTGATTGTAAAAATAGTCATGATGATTTTGATTTTTGCATCGGTGTGGAGCTGGACCATTATCTTTGAAAAACGCGGGACCTTAAAAAAGCTCAATGGTCGGGCGGGTAAGTTCGAGGATTCATTCTGGTCGGGTGAACCCCTCGATAAGCTCTACCAACGTGTTAAGAAAGGCAAGCAAGACCCTCTTCTTAAAACATTTTGTACGGGCATGGAGGAATGGCAGAATGGCGTAGTGGACGGTCTGCCTTCCAAAGAAAGCATGCAGGCCAGCTTGCGGCAGCGGGTTGAACGGGCGATGTCCGTTATGATCAACCGGGAAATGAATATATTGGAGCGCGGTATGACGTTTTTGGCCAGTGTCGGGGCGACAGCGCCTTTCATTGGCCTGTTCGGTACGGTCTGGGGCATTATGAACAGTTTTACCGCCATTGCGCATACGAATAACACCAGTCTGGCCGTGGTTGCGCCGGGTATTGCGGAGGCTTTATTTGCGACGGCTCTGGGGCTTGTTGCGGCCATACCGGCTGTGATTGCCTATAACATCTACAGCAGCGGCCTCAACCGTTATGCGGACCGTCTGGATGCGTTCACCAGCGAATTTTCGGCCATTCTTTCGCGGCATCTGGAATCACAGGAAGTAACAACCGGCAAGAAGGCGGCGGCCTGATGGGAGCATCATTACAATCATCCGGTCGTATCGGGCAGGCTGGCGGACGCAGCCGGGCCTATCGGCCTATGGCAGAGATCAATGTGACGCCATTTGTTGATGTAATGCTGGTGCTGCTGGTGGTCTTTATGATTACGGCGCCATTGCTGACGGCGGGCGTACAGGTTGACCTTCCGAATTCAGAAGCCAAGCCAATCAGTGAAGAGGATAACAAGCCGCTTGAGCTTACCTTGACGCAGGATGGTGATATTTTTATTGGTGAAACAGCCGTGAAACGTGACCGTCTTATAAGCTTACTGTCAGCGATGACGAATAATGATCCGGATCGCCGTATTTTTCTGCGCGGGGATCAGGCCTTGTCCTATGGGCAGGTCATGGATGTTCTTGGCGCTTTAAACGGTGCCGGATTCCGTAAGGTGGCCCTTATTTCCGAACCTTCTACGAAAAGGCCGTAACATTGCATAGTTTGCCCCGCTTTCCTTCTGTTGAGGTTGACGCTCATATGACGGGGCCTTTGACTTTTTCGGCTTTGTTTCATATTTCCGTGTTTATTCTGGCTGTGGTGGGGTTGCCGCATATCAAGCCGGATTTACCGATGATGCAAAATCCAATCAGTGTTGAAATTGTCGACATTGATGACATCACCCGGACGGATAAAAATCCGGCCTCTTCCTCGCATAAACGCAAAACAACAAAGCAGGAGCAGAAGCCGAAAAAAGATCCGCCACCCCGATTGCAGGCACCGAAAGTGACGGCGAAAACGCCGCCTAAACCGGTGGCACCTGTACGGCCTGATCCGGCGGACATTGTGGCTCTGCCGCGTGATAAAAAGACTCCCGCACCGGCTAAAGCGCCGCCCAAGCCCCGTAAACGCCCGACCCTGACCAGTCATGAAAAGCCGCCAGAGGAAGACTTTAAATCCCTTCTCCGTAATCTGGCGGATTCAGAGCCTGTGTCGAGTTCATCGTCTGATGCGCCGGATATTGCCGAAAAGCCTTCTCTTTTGGCGAGTTTTTCGCAGCGTTTAACGATGAGCGAACAGGATGCTTTGCGCCAACAATTGAGTTCATGCTGGAATTTGATGGCCGGGGCTCGTTTTGCCGAAGATCTGGTCGTTGCAATCAAATTGTTTATGAATCCGGATAGAACGATACGGGAAGCTCGCATCGTGGATCAGTTTCGTTATAATCGGGATAGTTTTTTCAGGGCGGCAGGGGACAGTGCTTTGCGGGCTGTTATGAATCCCCGTTGCAATCCGCTTAATTTGCCGCCGCAAAAATATGAACAATGGAAAGAGATAACCATTCACTTCGATCCAAGGGAAATGCTGTGATGAGACGATTTTTGCCTGCTTTGTTTGTTGTTGTCCTGCTGACCGTGCCGTTTCTTGAGGCCCGTGCGGAGGTGGAGCTTAGTGTTACCTCCGGGCAGTTGGACCCTCTTCCTGTTGCGATTACTACGTTTTACGCTGAAACACCAGAGGCGGATAGCAAGATCGCCCGTGAAATGTCGCAGGTCATTAGCAATGATCTGGAGCGCTCCGGTCTTTTTTCCCCTTTGACGCCCCGGGCTTTTATTCAGGATTCGGCATCTATTCATAAAGACGGGCCGCGCTTTCCCGAGTGGCGGGCGATTAATGTGCAGGCTTTGGTCACCGGGTCCGTGTCCCGCGCCAGAGACGGGCGAACACGGGTGGAGTTCCGCCTGTGGGATGTCTTTAGTCAGCAACAGCTCAGCGGTATGGCTTATACGACGACGGAAAAAAACTGGCGGCGGATTGCTCATATTATTTCCGATGAAATTTACAAGCGTCTGACGGGTGAAGAGGGCTATTTTGATTCGCGGATCGTCTATATTGCCGAAAGCGGGCCACCCTATGCCCGCATAAAGCGTCTGGCGATTATGGATCAGGATGGTCACAATCATCATTACCTGACAGATGGCAAAACGTTGGTTTTAACGCCTCGTTTTTCACCCAATCAGCAAATGATTACTTATCTGGCTTATTACAACAATAAGCCCCGCGTTTATTTGTACGACATTGATACCGGACGGCAGGAAGTGATGGGGAATTTCCCCGGCATGACTTTTGCGCCGCGCTTTTCACCAGATGGCAGCAAAGTGGCGATGAGTATGGCTAAAAACGGGAATAGTGACGTTTTCATCATGGATTTGCGGACGAAACGGGCCGCACGCCTGACCCGGCATCATGCGATTGACACGAGTCCTTCTTTTGCGCCGGATGGCAAAAGGATTGTGTTTGAATCCGACCGGGGCGGTACACAACAGCTTTACGTGATGAATGTTGATGGCAGCAGCCCGGAACGGATTACATTCGGGCAGGGCCGCTACGCTAATCCGGTCTGGTCACCGCGCGGGGATTTGATTGCGTTTACCCGGATGTATAAAGGCCAGTTTTATATCGGTGTTATTCGTCCTGACGGTAATGGGGAGCGTTTAATTACGAGCGCCTATCATGTGGAGGGGCCGACATGGTCGCCCAATGGCCGTGTGCTGTCCTATTTCAAGGAAACTCCGACCGGTCCACGTGGCGAAGGGCGTAAGGCAAAGCTCTATAGCATTGATATAACGGGTTATAATGAACGGCAATTGCCAACACCTACGGATGCGTCTGACCCGGCCTGGTCACCGTTGAATCCTTAGCATGTACAGATTGTCATGCCCGCTTTATGCGGGCATCCGGCAAAACAAAGTGCGCAGCTGTGCTGCGTTCATAACCAGACCCCCGCCGTTCTTATCCTGCTATCGCAGGGTCGCGGGGGTGACGATATTGTCTTATTCTTAACGGGAACGACTATACAATGAATTTAAGGTTTCCCCAGCCTCGCGGGACGAGGTGCGGGCGGGCTTTTTCTGACCTGTTCAGCTTTTTCGAGCAGGGTCGCATTGACGGCGGCAAAATCTTTCTCCAAAAGATTCGGCTCATCTTCTCCGCTTTTGATTTCAGTAAAAAGAATCTGTGCGTTGAAGTCGAATATGTATTTCATGCGTGTTTTTGTTTCGGAGTCATATGTGACATGGAAGACTTTTTCTTTTTCCTGATCAGAAGAAACCGACCATTTATTAATTGATTTTAGAGTTTGCTTCTTTGCTTCTAAATCTTTTTTGTTCTGGAGTTTCTTATCCATGGCTGTTTTCAGGAGAGTTGCCATCTCGTTCTGATTCTGATTCTTCTGAGCCCAGTCCAACGCTCTACGGCCACCCTTGTCCTTTACGTCGAGATCAGCACCGGCTTCTACCAATAGGCTGAGAGAGTTCACATCTTCTGCTAGTATGAGCGCTGTGCAGTCAGCATCATTCTTCAGCTCTATATTAGCACCGGCCTTAAGCAATATTTCGACAACGCCTGGATTTTTTTTATAAGCAGCCCACATCAGGGCTGTCTGTCTGAATTCGTTCCGTTCATTTATATTGGCTCCGGCTTTCAGCAACATTTTGACAATAGCGAATTCTTCGGTGGTTGCGGCTTTGAACAGAGGTGTGTTGCCTTTCTGGTCTCGTGTTTCAATATCAGCATCGGCCTTTATCAACATTTGGACAACAGAGGATTGTCCGGTATGGGCCGCTACAGAGAGAGCCGTAGCGCCATCTTTATTTGTGGTTTCGCAATCGATACCGGCTTCAAGGAATGTTTTGATCGCCACATTGTTTTGATTTTCGATCGCGGTCATGAACGATTTCCCTCCATAACCTTTGGAAAGCAAATATTTTGTGATTTCAATATTGCCTTCTTCTGCTGATTTTCGTACGAGTTTTTCTTTGGATAGGGTAAAGAAATGCTTATCCCATGTCCATTTCCGGAAGTCTTTCTCAGCCGTTTTGATCAAAGCCTGAGGGCTTGCTTTTATAATCTCGCCTCTCATAGAGGGGGCCTCCTTTTTACCATAAATAAAAACTTACGGAAATTGACACAGCTAGAGGAAAAAAGTCAAATGTTAAACCCCTTGACCTTGACGTAAAGCCCTCTATCCTCGTTACAAGCTTTTGTTGATTGTGAAAAGGGAGGACGTTCTCATGAAAAAACTGACAGCGGCATTTATATTGGCCACAGCGGCCTTTGTAGCGACGGGGTGTTCCGATGCGGAAATCGGGGATTGGACAACGCGTGGCAAGCTCGCCACGATAGAATGCGATACGGGTAAGACCTATCGTTCCACGGGGAAGCCCGACCGGACCGATACGGGCTGGATTTTCAAGGATACAAAAACAGGGCAGATGCGTGAAGTCGGAAACAACTGCACTGTCTCGTACGATCCTTGAGGCTCTCCCCCGAGATCAGAGTAATTCTTTGAATGATTCGATGACTTCCGCGTATGTGTCGCGCTTAAACGGCACGATCAGGTTCAGGATGTCGTCAAGATCGACCCATTGCCAGGCTTGAAATTCCTGATACCGGTATGAGCTGATTGAAATATCTTCATCTGTTCCTGTAAAACGCAGAGCAATCCATGTTTGTTCCTGCCCTTTATAAGCGCCGCTAAACAGTTTTCTTTGCAGATGAGAAGGGAAATCATAATAAAGCGGTGTGTCGTGGATTTTTAAAATGTCAGCCTTGTCCGTACCAATTTCTTCCATCATTTCGCGGAACAGGGCTTGTTCAATCGTTTCGCCTTCATCAATGCCCCCTTGCGGCATTTGCCATGACCCCGGTGAATCGATGCGCTCTCCGACAAAGACTTTATTCTCCTGATTAAAAAGGGTAATGCCCACACTCAGACGGTAAGGAAGGTCGGGCTTGTCCATATTTACAACCCTGTCTGTGTTGATAATGGCGCCAGCGTGTAGCCTTTTTCTGAAAGACCCTCCAGCCAGCGCAGGGTAGCCTGATAGCTGACAGGCAGAGGGTGAATAATCCCAATGGCAGAGCCTTTGTCGGCGGCGATTTTTTCCAGTTTTTCCAATGCTTTTTGGATATCTTCCTGCGTTGCAGACTGGTCAATAACAAGATCAATGCTGGCATAGGGGGCATGCATACCAAAGGCCATGGTTTGCGGCATTGTTTCCGGTATTTTGGAGCTGTCCACAAAAGCCAGCCCGCGTTCAAAAATATCATTGAGGATAGGGCGCATATCAGTGATTGATTTCATAAAAACAGGGTCCGGGGTTGTTACAAACCCGACATATCCGACAGCCCTCCCCAAAAGCCAGGAGAGTTTGTTTTTATTCTGTTGCAGCGGAGCGCGAATGAGCATTGTGTGCGGGCCGGGGTCATGCAGCGGGTATGTTTCTGATTCAAGGGGCAGACCAAGCCATACTTCATGTCCGCGCGCTTTTGCTTCATTCATCCAGAAGTCCGGCGCAGGAGAATAGGGCGATATAACAAACGAGACTTCCGGCGGCATGGTTCTTATCGCCGATTCCGTAGCGGCATTTGAAAGCCCCATATCCATGATCACAATAGAAACCAGCGGCTTGTCTGTGGCATAGCGGTCAAAGGGCCGCCGATAGGCCTGAGCCGGTGTTAAGCCGTCTTTCTTGCGGATGACGGGCAACCTCCCCTCTGGCGTGGTTTCAAACAACCCTTCCACGGGAGCTTTTAAAAAACCGCTTTCCATCGTTTCATGAGTGTTTGTTTCCGGATGTTCCGGTAAAGCGGCGTCTTTTGCCGCGTTCTCAGCGTGGTGAGTGTCCTGTGCTGGCGGTGGCGTGGATGAGTCATGGTGTGGCGCCGTCGTTGTAGGGGCTGTCGTTTTCTCAGCATGTGGGTGTTCAATCAGAACGGTCTGGGACACCAGTTTGCTC
The DNA here is from genome assembly GCA_021776075.1 of Alphaproteobacteria bacterium. Lineage (GTDB taxonomy): Bacteria > Pseudomonadota > Alphaproteobacteria > Micavibrionales > Micavibrionaceae > JAJFGQ01. Next base: position 23,508 of record JAJFGQ010000072.1, read on the forward strand.
TGCTGCATTTCTGCCGTTTTTTTTGCAAAAACCCATATATAGGCGGTCGCTGCCAGATAAAGAAGCAGGACAACAGCCAGCCCCCGTAAAAAGGCTTTGCGAGAAAAGTTATTTTTGAGGCCTTCTATAGTCATTCCCATCAATACTTATAAAGTGTGTGGCGGTCTCTGTATCCTGGCTCCGTATTCTAGTTTTGTGTTTTCAGGAGTCTTTTTTCGTAAAGAGAGACACCGCGAATTAAGTCCATCGCCCGTGCGAGTTGGTAGTCTTCACGCGTTTTGTCCTCTTCTGTTTTATCCGTTTTATTGTCAGCCTGAGGTTCCGGTTTTTTAGTTTTTTCTGCCTCTTCTTCTTTGTCTTTGTCTTTGTCTGGATTTGAAAGGGCGCCACGAAGGTCTGACTCATGGTAGCCTTTGACGGAAACGGATTCAATTTTTGCCGGTTCAACGATAATGTCAGGTTCGATTCCCTTGGCCTGAATGGAACGTCCGGAGGGTGTGAAATAGCGTGCGGTCGTCAGACGCATGGCGCCATGGCCGGGCAGGGGTATGACCGTTTGCACAGAGCCTTTGCCGAAGGACTGGGTACCTAATAAAATTGCCCGGCGATGATCCTGCAGAGCACCGGCGACAATTTCAGAGGCCGAGGCCGAGCCGCTGTTTATCAGGACAACAATAGGCAGGCCATCAAGAACGTCACCGGGGCTGGCGTTATCCCGTTTTGTATCTTTTTCATGGCGTCCGCGTGTCGAGACAATCTCCCCCTTGTCCAAAAAGGCATCGGAAACGGCAATGGCCTGATCAAGAAGGCCGCCGGGGTTATTACGTAAGTCGAGAACCAAACCGGCGAAGTTATCGCCTAGTTCTTCTTTCATTTCGCTTACTGATTTTTTTAATCCGCTTTCCGTGTTCTGGTTAAAGGTGGTAATGCGGAGGTAACCAATATCCTCACCCAGAATTTTATGGCGCACGGAGCTTATTTTGATGATGTCACGTGTAATGGTGAGATCCAGAGGTTCCGCTACATCTTTACGGCGTATGGTCAGTTTGATAGGTTCGCCCACTTTGCCGCGCATTTTGTCGACGGCTTCGCTTAACAGCAATCCAACGATAGATTCGTCATCCAGATGCGTGACATAGTCGCCTGCCAGAACGCCGGCACGGAAGGCCGGTGTGTCGTCAATAGGGGAAACAACTTTCACAACGCCATTTTCCATCGTAACTTCGATACCCAGTCCGCCGAATTCTCCGCGGGTCTGGACTTGCATTTCCTTGAAAGCATCCTGATTGAGATAGGAAGAGTGGGGGTCCAGACTAACCAGCATACCGTTAATCGCCGTTTCAATAAGCTCCTGATCGCCGACTTCCTCTACGTAATGGCCGCGTACGCGTTCAAAAACATCCCCAAACAGGTTGAGTTGCCTGTATGTCTCACTCGCATTTTCTGCGCTGTTCGACGTTTCCCCTGCTGTACGTTTCGTATCATCCTGCGCCTGCGCCACGGGTGTAAAAAGTAGGGCAAAGGTTAAAAGGGAAGAGAGAAAAACGATTCGGGCTGTTATCTTCCGGGCTGCTATCTTCCGAATTGTCTTTTTGTTCTGTCGGCATATACGCATTTTTGGAGTCCTTTTTAACTTTTCAAATCAGATATTTTAGCAGAGGGATTAACGGGTTGTCCCTTATAACGCAATTCATAATATAACGCCGGATTCGTTCCGCGAGAAGAGGAAGAGGGTAATTGTCCCATAGGTTCTCCGGCGGCAACAGTTTGCCCCACCACTGTATCAATTCTTTCAAATCCTGCAAGCAGGCTGTGATAGCCTTTTTTATGTTCCAGAATAACCATATGGCCGTAATTTTTGAATGTGCCCGCAAAACGAACAACGCCGCCCATGGGCGCCACAACGAGCGCCGCGGAGCGCCCCTGAATTGTCAGGCCCCGGCTTGTTGCTCCGATGCTGTCGGTTTCTCCGTAACCGGTCGTGATAATACCGGATACCGGTGTTTGCGCTTTCCCGTGGCCGGGCATAAAAAATGAGACGGTTTTTGTTTTACGGTTTGAGGACTGCGCTTTTTTTGCTTCTGCGGCCCTGCTTTTACTGCGTTCATTTTCAGCTAATTTTGTCAGCAAGTCCTGCAAGGAACGAGCTTCTTTGGCAATACGTTTAACATTCCGTGCGCTCTGCGCGTAATTGCTGTTCGTCTTTTTGTAGAGTTTTTCGCGCGTGTTCAGGAGATCGGCCATGGCCATTTTTTTTGTCTTGAGTTGCGTCTTTGTTTTCAGGGTGTCCTGACGGTTTTGATCCAGCGTGGTACGGATGGTTTGCAGACGTTTCAGGTCTGCGGATAAAGATTCAGTCCGTTTATGAACGGAGGGCAGGACACTTTTCAGCAGCATGGCGGTTTGTGCTGTTTGTAGCGGCGCGCCGGGACGAATGATAAGGGCTTCCGGCGGGATACGACTCATGCGTTCCAGAGCCAGTATAAGATTGGCAATCGACCCGTAATCCTGTTCAAGACGTTGTTCTATACCTTTGCGCTCTGCCGACAGTGCCGTAATTTGTGTTTCCAGATTTTGCAGAGCCGCTTCATTCCTTTGTACCGATTTAGCAATTTTAAGAAGGTCAGCCTTTGTTTGTTTTAGTTTTTTTTTCGTGCTCTTTAGTTTTTTTTGCAGTGTCGATTTTTGATCTTTTTCCTGTTCCAGCCTTTCCTGAAGACTATTTAGCGCCTGCGTTTTACTGACGGGCAAAGGCGGGGCATCTGCTCTGGTTTCTGCGCCCGCAAAAATAAAAAGGAGGGCAACGGGGATTGCCAGTTTTATAAAAATGTTGATCTTATTTTTAAAAAACATGAGAGGCTGCTATTCCCTGTGATACGGATGACCGGCGGTGATTTGTTGAGCTCTGTAAAGTTGTTCGATCAGCATAACGCGGACCAGTTTATGAGGCCATGTCTGAATGCCAAATGATAGCAGAAAATCAGCTTGGTCGCGGAGCTTTTTGCTCAAACCATCGGCGGGGCCTATTACAAACTGAACATGAGTTTGTCCCCGTAGGGATAAGTCTTCCAGCTTTTGAGAGAATTCAAGACTTCGCAGGCTTTTGCCTTTTTCATCAAGGGCGATGAGATAGGCTTCCGGCTTTATTTTTTCCAGAATTTGTTTTTCAGTATCAATTTCATGGAGAGTTAGAGACCATTGCAGGCGCTTTTTGTATTTATGCCATTCGTCTGACAAGGGATCATTCCGCAGTTTTCCTGCGGCTATAATATCAATACGCATAAAAGCAGACTACCAGATTACTGGAGTGGTTGTCCGGCAGAAACTTCCAAAAGATGAGGCGTGCTCCACATTTTTTCTATTTTATAAAAATCGCGCACTTCCGGGCGGAAAAGATGAACGATAACATCGCCGGCATCCAGAATAACCCAGTTACACTGCTCCATTCCTTCGGTGCGGATATGGTTGTGTCCTGTTGCTTTCAGGCGGTCTCTCAATTTTTCTGCCAAGGCGCCAACCTGTCGGGAGGATCGTCCTGAGGCGACAACCATATAGTCAGCAAGCGCTGTCTTTCCTCTTAAGTCGATAATTTCGATCTCTTCCGCTTTATCAGCATCCAGCGACTGTTCGATCAGTGCTTTTAGCTGTTCCGGACTTTTTGGTCCGTTTGTATAGGTGGTTAAAATAATTGACCTCTCTTTCTGTTGTAGTCATTTCCATTTACTTTCTTCACATCGTTATTCGTCGATCACGTACGGGATTTGTACGCTTCTCTTCTTATGCCTTGTGCAAAAAGTAAAGCAAAACGACTATAGGGTGTGAACTGACCATAATAAAAAGCGCCACAATGCACAAGCATTAAGGCGCTTTCAAAAAATACGGGTTCTTCAACCCTGAAGTCACATATGTTATGCCCCTTTAATAAGGCCATATACACTCCCTTTCTATGGTCAAGCAGTAAGCTCTTCTCATACTTCAATTTTACGCCTTTTTCGGGGGTTACGCAACAAAAAGGGAGCGTTTTTTCTTTATAAATTACATTAGAGTTCATGCCCAATGCATTGATTTACAGTCTATTTCTTATTTCAGTTGATGATATTTCTATCATATTTTCTTTCATAACCCAGTATGTTGTTTGTGGGGTTAACGGCGCTTTTTCAGCTTTATCCAGATAAACGTGATTCTGCGAAGGGAGACTTTTCAGAGGACTGTTTTCAACTTGGGACCATGATGGCGGGCGCGCAACAAAGACAGTTGCCGCTTCTTTCAGGATGTCTTTCCAGTGATACCATTCATGGAAAATATTGGCATTGTCTGTTCCGGCAACCAGCGCGAAATCTGTTTTTGGGTAATGCTTTTTAATTTCCCTGATTGTGTCATAGGTGCGGTTTAGGTCCAGTTTTTGCTCTATGTCAGAGACAAGAATTTTCGGATGTTTGGCGATTTCAAAACATAGTTTTAAGCGCTCATCATAAGGCGCCAGAATTTTTTTGTCTTTCAGGGGGTTATGGGGTGTGACCAGCCACCATACGGCATCCAGCTTCAGTGCCTTCAGGGCGATTGTGCTGATGTGAACATGACCTTCATGAGGCGGATTAAACGACCCGCCAAGTAAGCCAACACGTTTACCCTGCCATGCGGCGTTGTCAAAAAGATTGGGTGGAGATAAAGCCATGGTCTACCAATTCATATCCTGTAAATAATGAACGGTATTATAGAAAAAGATGGGAATAAAGGAAAGGAAAATCGGTTACAGGCTATTCGCTACATTTTTGATGGAGTCATCAATTAAGCGGCTATTCGTTTTGTCATCCATTTTTTCAATAATGATTTCTCTTGTGGCTTGTACGGCCAATTGAGCTGCGTGAGTTCGAATTTCCTGCAAAGTTTTTTCTTCCATGCGGTGCAAGCGGTCCTGTAATTGTTGTTCGCGCCTGTTCATAAGCTCTTTTAATGAATCTTCTGCATCTTTACGAATTTTTTCAGCATGCTTTTTGGCAGAATCAACAATGGCCTGCGCTTCTTTTTTGGAATCGCGCTGTTTGCGTTGATATTGCGCCAGAAGCTCCTGAGCCTCTACGCGCAGGGATTCAGCTGTTTCAATTTCCTTACGAATCTCTTCAATGCGACCGTCCAGAATATTCAGAAAAGCCTGCCGGCCGTAACGGAAAGCGAGAACGGAAAAAACGACAAAGGAAATTGTCACCCATATTTGTGCGTCATGAAGGAATTCCATCAGGCGGCTTTCCTCCGGTTTAGGGCGTCAACAACGGTTTTAGCCTGTTTTATGTCTGTGGAGATACCGACAATTTTTTCAGCAGCTTCGCTGGCGAGTTCGGCGGCAATGGTGTTCATATCCTCCATCGCTTCTTTCTTCGCTTTGTGAAGTCGTTTTTCAAGGGCTTCAACGTTTTTGTCGGCTTCTTCACGAAAAAGTTTATAACTTCTGGCCGTTTTCGTTTTTATTTTGTCACTGACATCCATCGTGATCCGGGCAGCTTCCGTACGAGCCTTTTCAAGATTTTCTTCGTAAGATTTCTGGGCGTTCTCTGCTTCTGTCTTAATTTTTTCGGAGGTCTCCAGATCGCTTTGAACGTGAAGGCGTCTGTTCTCCAGAATACCGGAAATATCCGGCAGGGTCTTATTCGCAAAAAAGACATAGAGAATAACAAAGGTTATGGTGAGCCAAAAGACCTGACTGGCGTATGTCGAGGGGTCAAATTGCGGCAATCCGCCGCTGGACTCACCTGAGCCATGCGCCTCACCATGAGCTTCGGCAGCCATGAGGAGTGGTATCCTGAGGCATAAGGCACAGAACAGCCCGGTCGTTAAACCGGCCAGACGAAGTTTGAACATTTGTATTTTACAGACGGACATCAATTATCCGAATAAAATAACAAGCGAAATCACGAGCGCAAAAATTGCCAGTGCTTCTGTCAGAGCAAAAGTCAGGAAGAATTTTTTGTCCAGTATTTCTACCGCATTCGGGTTGCGACCCACAGCCTCATTATAAGAGGAGAAAATAAGGCCCAGACCAATGCCCACACCGATAATAGGCATCAGCGCAATGGCGGCGGCAATCAATTTAGCAGCTTCCAGTTCCATACTCGTTTTCCTTTTCTTTTTCTTCTGTTGTAGTTGTAGTTATAATTATAATGACCGCGATCCTACACATTTAGTGATGAAGATCAACCGTATCTTTCAGGTAAATACAGGAAAGAACAGTAAAAACATAGGCGTGCAGCAAGGCAATTAAAATCTCAAAGGCGATCAATATTACGTTGAATAACATGGGGACCAATCCGACGACAAAGCCGCCAATGCCCATGCTGAGCATAGCCACACTGAATCCGGCAAAGACCTTGAGCATCAGGTGACCCGCCATCATGTTGGCAAAAAGACGAACAGAGAGCGTCACAGGGCGTACCATGAATGAAATCAGTTCAATCGGTATAATCAGCGGAAACAGCCAGAAGGGAACTCCCGGCGGCACAAACAAGCTAAAAAAGGAAACGCCGTGACGGATAATACCAATCAGTAATACGGCAAAGAAAATCATCATTGCCAGCGCGCCGGTCACAATAATATGGCTGGTATAGGTGAAAGCGTAGGGAATCATGCCCAGTAAATTCCCCATCAGCACGACCATAAATAATGTAAAGACAAGGGGAAAATAGTGCCGTCCGCCTGAGCCGATATTCTCCCGAATCATATTGGCAACGAATTCGTAAAGCATTTCAGAGAGAACCTGTAAGCGGCCCGGAACAAGCGCTTTGCGGTTTGTCGCAAGGGAGAGTGTAATCGTTGACACCAGAATAGCCAAAACCATCATAACCGATGAATTGGTGAAGGAGAGGTCCACACCGCCAATTTCAAGCGGGATAATGGGCTGGATAACAAACTGATGAATGGGGTCGGACACGGTAGTTTCCCTCGTTTTACTCTTTGTCTTTACTTATATCTTTAGTTACATCTTCATCTACTGGCGCGTTTTTAGCGTCTTTTTCGTCTTTTTGCAAGGCCGCAAATCCAACCGAAGAGCCCATATTTTGTGTAATCCGGTAAATGTTCATGAAACCGGCGCCGATACCGGCCAAAAGAAAGATAATCAGGAAGAGCGGTTTTGTCTCCAGCCAGTTATCCAGTAACAAGCCGATGAACACGCCAGCACCAATGCTGACCACCAGTTCTGCCCCGGCGCGCATACCGGCATTCATATTATGCGCTTCACGTTCCTGTTTGGATTCGGCGTTTTCTTCAGCAGATCCCTGTGCTTTGAATTTCTTGATTTTATCATCAAGGTTTTGGAGGTTATCGTCGCCGGTGCTCATTTACGCTGCCTCATCCAGAAAATCCATTTGCTGGTTCATATCAACAGACACCAGTTGTGAAACGCCCTTTTCCGACATGGTCACACCGTAGAGCCGGTCCATGCGTGCCATGGTCAGGCGGTGGTGTGTGATCACCAGAAAGCGCGTTTCGCCGCGATCGGAAAACTCATCAAGCAAATCACAAAACCGGTCGACATTGGCATCATCCAGAGGGGCATCAACCTCATCCAGCACACAAATCGGGGAGGGATTGGTCAGGAACATGGCAAAAATCAGGGCAATGGCCGTCAGGGTTTGTTCGCCGCCGGAGAGAAGAGACAGTGATTGCAAAGCCTTGCCCGGTGGCTGTGCAAAAATTTCAAGGCCGGCTTCGAGCGGGTCATCCGATTCAATTAGGGCTAAATGCGCTTTCCCGCCGTGGAAAAGACGGGTAAACATATCCCGGAAATGAGCGTTCACATGCTCAAACGCCGCATGAAGGCGTTCACGGGCTTCCTTGTTCAGTTTCTGAATGCCCTGCCGCAATTCCCCGATGGCTTCAATCAGGTCGTTCTTTTCATGCAGAAGGCCACTGAGTTCTTTTTCCAGTTCTTCCGCTTCCTGATCAGCGCGTAAATTCACAGGGCCGATCAAGTCACGATCACGCACAGCCTTTTCCCGTTGTTGTTTCAAGGCGTCCAGATCGGGAATGCTATTATCGCTGATGGCGGCTTCTGCGAATAATTCTTCCGGGCTCATATCAAAATGCTCAAGAATATGCTGGCGAATATCTTCGAGTTGCCGTTGCCGTTCGGCAGCGGTGGCCTGCGCATGGGCGCGTTCTTCACGAGCCTGACCCAGTACGGACTCGGCCTGTTTTAGAGCTTTTGTCGTTTCTGCCAGTTCGGTTTCGCAGCTTGCCAGTTTGTCAGAGACCAGTGTTTTATTTTGTTCCTGTTCAGTAATACGGGAGAGGAGCGTTTGGGTTTCTTGCCGTATAAGGGCAGGGCGTTGTTTTAGTTCTTCGGCTTTTGTTGTGAGCTGTTCTTCACGTTTATCCAGATCTTTCAGGCGTTCACGGGCCCGAATGCAACGGTTCTGGAGATTGACCCGTTCATCACCGATGGCGTGCAGCCGGGCTTTGCGGCGGCTGTGTTCCTGCTGGTGTATCTCATAGTCGCGCAAGGCGGTATGCCAGTCTTCTCGCGTTTTCTCCAGTATTGCGCGGGCCTGTTCCCTTTTCTGTTTCTGTTCTTCAAGTTTTTTGTCGTCAAAGGCTTTTAATTCACGCTGATGTTTAATAAGGATTTCGTCTAAAGACTCGATGTCGCTTTCTGCAAGTACAAGCGTTTCATCCAGCTTGGCCAGTTCAGCCTGCCATGTGGCCTGTGCCTCGACTGTTGCATTTAAATCTTCGCGCCGGTTGCGGATTTCTATTTCAGCGTCGCGCAGGGCTGTTTGTTTTTCATTCAGTGTGGTTTGGGTTTCCTGAAAGGCCGCATTGGTTTTCTCCAGTATTTGTTGGGCTTTGTTTTTTTCTTTTCTAACAAGCGGTTCTTGTTTTTGCAATTCAAGCAGCCTGTTTTTTTGCTGAAGATGTGCGGCATGGCGATCCGTTGCCGCAGATTTGATTTGCAGCCCGTCCCAGCGCCAGTAAGCGCCCTCTTTTGATACAAGAGCCTGACCGGGTTTGAGTCCTATGGCTAGTTTATGTCCCTGATCTTCATTTTCAACAACGCCGATCTGGGTTAAAGCAAGATGCAGGGCTGCCGGTGCCTTGACAGAGGGTTCCAGTGCTTTCGCTCCCTTTGGCAGGGGGTGTATATCAAAATCCTGTATGTTGCGGTCCAGCCAGATGACAGGCGCATTATCGTCTGTGGAGGCCATCAGGGTATCGCCCAGTGCGCGGGACAGCGCCGCTTCAAATCCTTTATCCGTACGAATATCATCAATAACGGGCTTGAAGTCACGCGTAGAATCAAGATTAAGAACAGATTCCAACGCATTGATTTCAGCTATTAATTTTGATTCATTGCTTTCTTTTTCCTGAAGTGTTTTTTGCTGATCTTCACGGTTTTTTTGTATCGTTTCAGAGGAGGCTTCAAGAGTCTGAATTTCATGTCTTAGCGTCTCTGCTTTTTTATCCCATGTGCCGATATTTTCCCGTAAGGCCGTGGCTTTATTCTTTTCCTGACGGTTCGCGCTTTTTTCTGCCAGTTGTTTTTTTACGTCTGCTATGCGCGCTGTAATGGTTTCTTTGCGGTTCAGGTCCTGCTCACGTTGTTGTTCCAGGCTTTGGCGGCGGGCACGGTCTTCTGCCATTTTTTCCATCAGAACGGTGTATGACCCTTCGTTTTCCGTAAGCTTTGCTTTCAATTTTTCGTGCGTTTGTTCGCGCTCTTTTAGTTCCCGATCTTCCTGACCTTGATTTTTTTGAAGAGAACTTTCTTCACCTTCCAGACGTTCGAGAATATGCGTGTTTTCTTTCAGGGTTTGTTGTTCGTGCGTCCGGTCAGTGTGCATCTGTAGGAGTTGAGCTTTTATTTCTTCAATTTGGTGTGTCAGGCGCTGTTCTTCATCTTCCAGCCGTTGCAGGGCCAGCTTCTGCGCTTGTAAAGCCGCGGCCATTTCCGCTTCTTTCTGCCGCAGGTCGGGAAGGTCCTGTGCCTGTGTGGTCTGTGTCTTTGTTAGCTGCGTGACGACAATCAGGTGTTCAGCAACAGTTGTTTCTATTGTTGCAAATTTTCTTTCAATCTCCTGTAGCATTTCATGGCTGGTTTTCCATTCCATACCGGCAATCATCACTTCCAGTTGTTTGATCTGGGCACTGAGATTGCGGTAGCGGTTGGCTTGACGCGCCTGTTTTTTAAGGGATTGAAGACGGGTATCCATACCGCCCAGAAGGTCTTCCAGCCGTTTTAAATTGTTATCTGTGGCCCGCAGCCGTAATTCGGCTTCATGCCGTCGGGCGTATAGCCCTGTGATTCCTGCTGCTTCTTCCAGAATAAGGCGGCGTTCGGACGGTTTGGCCTGAATAATGTTTGTAATTTTGCCCTGAGAGACAAGAAATGGAGAATTCGCACCGCTCATAATATCGGCATAGAGGAGCTGGACATCACGGGCACGAACGTTTTTACCGTTAATCCGGTAACCGGAGCCGTGGTCGCGTTCAATCCGGCGTACAACTTCAATTTCATCGCTGTTATTGTATGGTCCAGGTGCTGAGCGGGTGCTGTTATCAAGAAGGAGCGAAACTTCGGCCATATTGCGAGAAGGGCGCTTTGCTGTACCGTTGAAAATGACGTCTTCCATACTGCCTGTGCCGCCACGCATGCGTTTGGAGGAGCTTTCTCCCATGCTCCAGCGCAAAGCCTCAACCAGATTGGATTTTCCGCAGCCATTGGGACCGACAACACCTGTCAGCCCGGTGCCGATTTCCATTTCGGTCCGGTCAACAAATGATTTGAAACCCTGAAGGCGTAACTTGGAAAACTGTATCATTCAGCCTCACTGGCAGAGTCACCGGATTTTTTCAACAACGGGTCAATAATCTTTTGAAAGGAAGAAAGAGACTGGCCACCTTTGAGAACTTGATTGCCGTTTACAATAAAGCTGGGTGTTGATTTGATTTCGTGCGATTTCCCGGCATTTTCCATGATTTCAACAAGCCCCTGACGTAAGTCCTGATTGTTCAGGCAGCTATCAAAAGCTTCGTCAGTCAGCCCTAAAAGTTTTGCGTTTTGTTTCAGGCTCTCCCGGTGCTTACGGCTAAAGGCCCAGTTATCCTGCGTATCAAAAAGGAATTTGACGAATTGGAAGTAGCGGCTTTCCGGCAGGCAGCGGGAGATCATGGCCGCGTCCAGAGCCGGTGCATTTAAGGGAAAATCGGTGTAGGTGAAACGGATTTTTCCCGTATCGATATATTCTTTTTTCAACTTAGGAAAAACGTCCTTGTGAAAACGAGCGCAGTGACCGCAGCTCAGAGAAGCAAACTCTTCCACGGTTACAGGGGCATCGGCGTTTCCTAATGTGCGGGAGGCCAATGCCGCTTTCACGTCAAAGGCGTTTGTTTCAGAATGGGTGATCGCGCCCATTTCGACACCGGCTGTGCTTTGTATGGCTGTTTGTGCTTCGGGTTGTTTCATGTTGAGGACAAAGGCTGACAAAGCAACCAGAACAACAACAGCGCTCATGGCAATGATCCAACGGTTTTTTTTCATGGCTACGAACGCCTCCTTGTCATAAGTGAAATTAGTTCAATCTGTAAAAGGGTGTAGGGAAAAATCAACCTAAAACATACAAAAGTCAATAAAACCGGGCATTATCAGGTCATTTTATCCACTATTCCATTTTATCCGTTATTTTTTGTGCGGATCGAAAAAGACCAGATCAACGCGGTCAACAGGATCACGGTCAGTTTGCATGCCGAGTGCGCGGACATCCATACGGCGGGCTTCGATCCCCTGATCAAGCAGCCAGGAACGAATGGAAAGAGCACGTGACAGAGAGGCTCTGCGGGCGCTACTCAGTCCGTTATCGGGCGGGCTGGCAAAAGCCTGTATTTGTATGCGCCAGTGAGGGTTGTCATCCAGCAATGGTAAAATGCGTCCATCCAAGGCCTCTGCTATGTCATCATTCAGTTCGTTTAGAGCAGCCGGGAAAGCTACGCTGATGAATTCCTGTTCATGGCTTCCCTGCGATGGCGGCGGCCGTGGGGTATTGCGTTTGTTGTGGGCCTCTTTCTTCTCTGTTCCTGCCGCCGGTTCGATCGTTGCAACAGAGTATGAGGGCTTTTGCGCGAAGCGGGGCTTTTGTTTAGGCAGAGGGACATGTTTTGCCATGGCCGTCATTTTTGCTGTACGTGCCGGTTTTTTATCGGCAGCGGTTTGGTTGGCAATGGTTTGGATTGATTCAAGCAGGCTCTTTCTATCCGGTTCAAGCAATTGTCTGCCCAACGGGTCGTGTTTTAGGCTTTGTCGTGCAGCGGAATGGAGCGGTTCGGCGGCAACCCGCACCGCCGGTACGGCAGCAACGGCCGGGCCGTCTTTTTTTCCTTTTTTGATTTGGTGGTGCTGTTGTCTCTGTATTTCCTGACGGGCCTTACGCACAAACTCCTGAGATGCTCGTCGAATAACGGGGCGTCTTTTTGGAATAGGCGGTGTTTGCAGTAGGCTTTGTTTTTTGAAAGACTTGAGGGGCGGCTTATGTACAGGAAAGGGGTCCTGAGAAGAAGGGCTCTGGGGAAAGATTTTCTTGCCTACAGATTTTACGCGTGCTTTTACAGCTGTGGGCAGAGGGATCATCGTATTAATCTGAGCATTCATCCTGTCCGTATTTTTTTCAGCCCTTTTTATTGCCGGTCTATCGGGTGTTGAGGGCTTATAAGGGCGCAAGGAAGGGTCTGATGAGTCTGTCCGTGAGTTTGTCTGGATCGGAAATTTTGTAACACGAGCCTCTGGAGGTTTTGGCTTTGCATATATCTTTGTCGGATCTGGCGATAAGGAAGACGGAATCAGTTTTGCGGGTTTTATTGGTTTTGGCCGGGACTGTACGGGAAGCTCTATACGCGGGACCACAGCTTGTTTTAAAGGTATTGGTCGTACTGATTGGACCGGCTGATAGGGTGTGTTTGTAACTTCCGGAGCTGTTAAGGCCGCACGGCGCGGTCTGTCTTGTGTAGGCCGGGAAAGCTGTTGTGGTTTATAGCGCTGTTGTTCCATCTCATGAAGGACGCCCATATCGACTTCAATTTCCGGCATTTCTTGATAATTCTGCGCATAGGCCATGGCACTGCCTAAAATTAAAGCCAGCGCCATATGAAGCAACATAACTTTGTAAAAAAGATTACGCCGCATCTTTCCCCTGTTTTGCTGTGGTCAGTTGTTTTTTTATGTCCTGAAATAATGATTGATTGGCGGCCAGTACATTGCCTGTATAAATCGGGTTATCCCGGCTTTCTATATCTGAAACCAGCCCCCCGGATTCTTTGATAATCAGGTAGCCGGCAGCGATATCCCATGGTTGCAAGTCGCGTTCCCAAAAACCTTCACAGCGACCTGCGGCAACATAAGCCAGATCAAGAGCAGCAGCCCCAAAACGGCGTACACTGTATCCGGCTTGTTGCATCGTTCTGTATTCTTCATTGAATTGTGCCCGGGATTCAGGCGCGCGTCTGGGCGCGCCGGTCGCAATCATTGAGTGTTCCGGGTCGCTGCGTCCCGAGGCGCGAAGGCGGTGGTTCTTCATAAAAGCCGCAATACCTTTTTCAGCACGAAAAAGTTCGTTTTTGATTGGATCGTAGACAACGGCTGCTGTGACTTCTCCTTTTTCCTCCAGAGCGATAGAAATGCACCAATGGGGAATGGCGTGCAGAAAATTAGTAGTGCCGTCAAGCGGGTCAACAATCCAGCGGGTGTCACTGTTGTTTTCCTTGACCTCGCCGCGTTCCTCCATCAGGAAATCATATTCGGGGCGCGCCCTTTTTAGCTCATTATAGATAATTTCTTCCGCACGCAGATCGGCAGAGGATACAAAATCACCGGGGCCTTTTCTTGAGACCTGAAGCTGCTCCACTTCGCCAAAATCCCGTACGAGAGAGCGTCCGGCTTTTTCGGCCGCGCGGATCATGACATTCATGTTAGGGGAAAGCGCCATATTTTTATCTAGTCCTTTGCTCGTTCGACATAAGTACTGTCTTCTGTTTTAACAACGATTCGTACACCTGTATCAATATGCGGTGGCACCATAACTTTTTCACCATTTTCAAGGATAGCGGGCTTATAGGAAGAAGAAGCCGTCTGCCCTTTTACGACAGGTTCGGATTCAGCTATTGCCATTATAACCGTATCCGGCAACTGGACGCGTAATGGTTCGCCTTCGAATGTTTCAATGCTGACATTCATGCCTTCTTGAAGAAAGACCGCAGGGGAGCCGATGACTTCCTTTGTGACAGAAATTTGTTCATATGATTCATTATGCATGAAAGTAAAATCATCGCCTTCGCCAAACAGGAACTGGTAATCGTCCTGATCCAGCCGGGCGCGATCTACGGTCTCCTGTGTCCGGTAGCGGACATTATCTTTGTTACCGCTGCGCAAATCCCGCATTTCCACCTGTATAACAGAAGCGCCTTTGCCGGGCTGGATGATCTCGTATTTCGTAACAATCCATAGCTTGCCCTCACGTTCAAGAACGTTGCCGGGGCGTAAAGTGATTGCGTTGACTTTCATCTTTTATATCCTGTGTATTTTTCTTCGGTATCTTTTATAAAGCAAGATTATTCATCTTGCAAAATAGCCGTACCCAGACGTTTCAGACGTTCTTGTATCTCCGGATCATCAATATCGTCAAGCATATTAGAAAGTTCGTGCTTTTTGTCTTCTGTCAGGGGCTTTTTTTTCTTTTTTACAGGACGTGTTTCTGTTTCATTTGAGGCCATAGGGACAAAACGGATGGCTGTGATCCAGTTTTCACCGAAAATCCGGTTAATCCGTTCCAGAATTAAATCTTTCTGGTAATGAAGCAATGTAGCGTCTGCCGTGGGCGTGGCAATATCCAGTGACGCTGTAGCTTTTCCTTTGGCGTTGGCTTTTTTTTTCATGTAGCGGAGTTTAACCGGTTGTGTTTTATCGGCCAGCTCCGGACCGACAATATCATGCCAACGGGTGACAATTCGGCCCAGCATGATATATTTCCGGCTGAACACCTTATCGGTGGCTTTGGGGATAGCTTCGGAAAGCAGGCGCAAACCGTACATGAGTTCCAGTCGAAAGTTGAAATTGAAAGAAGGTGCTACTCTTCCATATCCACAGGGTGCGGACAAGATGGCTGACTCTGATATTAACAGATTTCGTTCTGATTTGCTTGTCTGGTATGACAAAAACCGTCGTGTTTTGCCCTGGCGTGCCGGAACAGGAGAGGTGGCCGACCCCTATCATGTCTGGCTTTCAGAGATTATGTTACAGCAAACTGTTGTTGCCGCGGTTATCCCTTATTTTCTGAAATTTCTAGCAAAATGGCCCGGTGTTCACGATCTGGCAAACGCTGAACAGGATGAGGTTATGTCTGCGTGGGCCGGTTTGGGGTATTACACACGCGCCCGTAATTTGTATAAATGCGCACAAATTATATCCCGTGATTCGAAAGGTGTGTTTCCAGATCAGCAGAAAGAACTTAAGGCGTTGCCCGGCATTGGCGATTATACGAGTGCTGCGATTGCGGCTATTGCTTTTGGTAAGCCTGCAACCGTTGTTGACGGTAATGTGGAAAGGGTTGTGGCTCGTTATTTTGCAGAGGAAGCCCCCTTGCCGGATAGTAAGAAGCTCCTGAAACAATATGCTGCTATTCTGTCAGAGGGCAGGGCAGACAGACCCGGCGACTTTGCGCAAGCCATGATGGACCTTGGTGCGACGGTCTGTACACCCAAATCGCCGAAATGCGCCATCTGTCCGGTGCGCACGGCCTGTAAGGGTTATGAGTCCGGTATGGCAGCCGGCTTACCGCGCAGGACATCAAAAAAGGAAAAGCCCCGCAAAGTGGGCTATATATACTGGATCAGGAATATAAAAGGGCAGGTTCTTTTTGAGCGTCGGCCTGAACGCGGTCTTTTAGGCGGTATGTTGGGTTTACCGACCTCGGAATGGGTCATTGTGCAGGAAAATATGGAACCCGTTCATCTTGATTTTGTCCGGAATAAAAAAAATAATTTTTGTTTGGACCGGAATTTAAAGGTTTTTCATAGCTTTACACATTTTGATTTGGAGCTTAATGGATTGATTTTGAATGATTATTCATCCGATCTTCCAGAGAATGAACCGTGTTTTTGGGTGGAAGAAAGGGATGTATTTAATTTGGGTTTACCCACTCTTTTTAAAAAATTCGTAAACCTTATGCTTCATGATGAAGGGAGTAAGGGGACAGGTTGAAGCCAGATGATCCTTGGTAGTATAATGTTTTCAAGGCACGTAATGAATGGAATGGAGCAGAAAGGCGAGGGCATGTTTTTAAGAAAAACTTTGTTACTGATATTGTTGGCGGTGGGGGCATCTCTGTTTGCAACGCCTTTGTCAGCGCAGGTGGATGCGGAAGCATTCAGTGAGCCCTCTGCGGTTCCTGTTGATGAGTTCTTTGACGAGAAGCCACTAGTTATCGCTGATAAGTATCTTCCGATGACTTACAAAAATCTTTCTAAATTATATTGGGCTCTGGCAACTCTGGATTTAAGAGATGACGATGCGATTGATAATTTTCTTCGCATCAATGAATGTGATCTTTTTGTGAAAAGTTATCATAACGATATTGAATGGGTTGAAATCAGGGATGCCGCCCGGGCCCATATACAAAAAGATATTGCAACATTTCCTAGATTCTTTGAAGCGATTATTCCGATCTCTCTGGGGCGGTACGATCCTGTTAATGAAGAATTTATTCTTGATGAGAGTTCGCAAAGGCGTGGTTCAAAAAAACTTGAGGTCATTACGAACGTAAAAAGTGACATCTGCGGTTCGGCAGGTCGTGAGATTGAGGGGTATCCTTTAAATGCTATCCTTCTTTTGAGCCGTCCTTTGACTCTGCTCAAGATCCCGGTCAAGCAGGAGCTTGCTGCGATTTACCTTGAAGAAGCAGCGAGAGAGTATGAGAATTTACCTCTGGACTTGCAACTCCACAGATACAGACGCATTGCTTATCTGCGTGTGAAGCTTAAGGTTGTTCAATATAAAGGGTTGGCGTTGAGCTCAGATCAAAGCTTAAGGGCTGTGGTTTTCGCTAAAATAGACGGCATAGAGATATATGCCGACCCTGAGTTGATGAAGTTAATGTATAAGGAGGACTTTAAGGGGCGCCGTTCTCGTCGTGTAAAGAAAAAGCCGGCGGAAGCGCAATAAAAAAAGATAAATAGCAGATTTAGTTTTTATTTCCTGTCCTGAATATTTCGACACCGACAGAGCGGGTGAAGTCAAAAATATCAGGCTTTTCGACGCTTACCTTTACCGTAGATACGGCATTGTTTTGTAAACAAAACGCGGCAATGTGTTCGGCATATGTTTCCACAAGATTGATATGACCGCGTTCAGCGATTGTCTGAATGGCAGATACGATCTCTCCATAGCAAACTACATTGTCGTGGTTGTCATCCTGCCAGCCTGATTGTTCCTCTATAGTGGCCTCAAGATTCACAATCACAGCCTGTTTTTTATTTTTCTCATGCTCATGAATACCAATCAGCATATCCAGTTTCATATCCCGAATTATAATTTTTGTGTAGGGCGCAGGTTCACGGCTCTGGTCTTGGCCCACAGGATCCAGAGAATTAGTGTTGGTTATCGTTTTAAAGAGCGTGTTCATTGTGGAAAGTTTTTTAGCAGTTTGATTGCGTTATTGCAACGTATCCTTTTTTGCGCCTTCTGCCCGAACCTGCTGCCGTAATTTATCAATGGGAATAAAATTTTGACCCTGACGGAAATGCCAGAAAGTCCAGCCATTGCAGGAGGGCGCGCCCTGAAGGGCGGCACCGACTTTGTGAATGGAGCCGCGTTCTGACTCGGTAATTAAGTTCCCGTCGGCACCGATTTTGGCCTGATAACGCTGCCGTGAATCAGTTAAAACAGCACCCGGTTTTAGCAAGCCGCGTTCAATAAGTGTGCCAAAAGGAATGCGCGGTTCTTCCCGTTTCGATGGCGTATGAAGAATTTCATCGCTTCCCATTCTCTTGATATTTTTAATACGTTCTTCGGCGATGCGGATATAATCTTCTTCCCGTTCAATGCCGGTGAAATTACGGCCCAGTTTTTTGGCAACGGCTCCGGTTGTTCCCGTGCCGAAGAAGGGATCAAGAACCAGATCTCCCGGATTGGTGGATGACATGATGACGCGGTAGAGGAGGGCTTCCGGTTTTTGCGTCGGGTGCGCTTTTTGTCCTTCATCATTTTTGAGCCGTTCATGTCCTGTGCAAAGAGGAATAAACCAGTCGCTGCGCATTTGCAGATCTTCGTTCAGGGCCTTCATAGCATCATAATTGAAGCGGTATTTCGATGTTTCTGATTTAGCGGCCCAGATCATCGTTTCATGGGCATTTGTAAAACGGCGTCCCCGGAAGTTCGGCATCGGGTTACTTTTGCGCCAGATCACATCGTTGAGAATCCAGAATCCGAGTTCTTGCAAGATGGCGCCAACGCGGAAAATATTATGATAGCTGCCGATAACCCAGATGGAGCCATCAGGTTTCAGTGTTGCTCGTGCTGCTTTTAGCCAGTCCCGTGTGAAATCGTCATAGGTTTTCAGGCTCTCAAATTTATCCCAGTCATTATCCACGCCATCAACCCGCGTATTATTCGGGCGGTGCAACTCACCATTCAGTTGAAGGTTATAAGGCGGATCGGCAAAGATCATATCCACGCTCTCTTTTTCAAGAGAGTTCATGATGGACGTGCAATTGCCACTTAAAATTTTATTTCTTGTGGAGCTATTATCCTTTTGACTCGACATACTGACTCCTTTTGAATTCAAAAAGAGGCATCATGAGTCAAAATCGATTCGCCGTCAAGGTTAAAATAGGGATTCACTTATGTGAATCAATGTGTTGTTGCTGTTTTTTAAAGCTGGATTCATTTTATGGCTATTGCTATAGGGGTAATGATGTTGTAAAAAGATGTGGTTCAGATAAACAGGGAGAGAAATAATGGGGCTTAGCGATATTTTTAACAAGCATACGGCACTGAATGCTTTGTTTACGATCGGGTTTGGTTTTTTTACAGCCGATAATCTTATGATCATGGCAAATCACGGTTTTGGCATGCGCGGGGTTTTGTCCACCTTGATTACGGGTGCGATTGCCGGTTATTCAGCCAATAACTGGAAAAGACAAGTCACCGGTCGCGGCTTTTTTGATTGATTTATATGGATTCCCGTAGGGTTTTTAGCCGTTTTAACGGCTGCGTCTGGTATGTTCGTTGCGTGCCATGATTTTTCCGAGGGCCTGAAAGAGCCGTTCAAGAAACCTGAGCAGAAGAAACCAGTGCTTGTTGCGGCAGAAAAGACTTCGCCGGAGCTTTAGCCCCTTACATAATACAAAATGGATTCCTATATGATAGCGTTCTGGTTACGTCACAGGATTTTTAAAAGCTTGCACTCATTGTTATATTATGTTAAATAATATAAAGTGTATTTTTCAGACGAAGGGGGTTTTATGCAGAGCAGAGAAGACATTAATAGAGAATTTTGTGATGCTTACGAACACGGATTTGTAAGGTACTTACAAGACGAATTTAGTCTTGTATCTAAAGGCCCGGTGAACCTAGAAGGGCAAATTGTAGAGCCTTTAAAGAAGATAACCATCATCGGTGGTAAGGCCGATCATTCCGGCAATGATATTGATGCTATAGAAGACTTATTTGCCAGACTTTCTTTGGCCGGTATTCCCCTTCACCATGAGCCTGAGTTTGATATTGTAAATATTGACCCGAAATTTGGGGGTCGTGATTTTTTGAAAGAAACGGATGGCGAGGCAGATCTGATCATTTCCGGTTTTATCTTTAATCCGCCTAAGGAAGAGTTGAAAAATTACATCTCTCCCTCTCCCGTTTTTTCTCAGCTTATGGTCAGTCGAGATCATTTTGAACCGAGTATCTGGCATGATCGTGCCGTGGCGTTAAAGGCCAAAATGATCGCTGTTGTAGCTGCGGGTGAAGAGTCCGAAGTCGGAACAAATTTTTTTGAGGGCTCAAATTTCGTAAAAGCGTGTGCCGTTCATCAAGGGTCTCTGGGCTTGCTGCTAGAAAAAGACTACCTCAATAAAATAAAAACTTTACCGGCGTTGAATGAACAAAACCCTCTTGGGAAAAATATTATAGAGGCCACTCTTAAACTCTAAAAGTTCCCCTTAATCGGAGAAAATGATCGGCGGTGATAGTCGGTAATGCCGTGTTCTTTGATGCCGGCCAGATGCTGCGCCGTGCCGTATCCGGCATTATGATCCCAGCCATAGACAGGGTGGTCATTATGCAGGCGGGCCATGATCCTGTCCCGTGTGACTTTTGCCAGGATAGACGCAGAGGCAATGGACAGTGACCTGTTGTCGCCCTTTACAAGGGCTTCGGCATGAGGCAGCGGCAAGTCAGGTATAAATTTGCCGTCAACAAGCGCCGCATCGGGTTTGATCTCAAAATCGTTCAGCATACTATGACAGGCGCGCCGCATGGCTAGTAAGGTCGCATGATGGATATTGAGCGTATCAATTTCTTCCGGTGAGGCCATACCAATGCCAAAACAGGTATGCTCACGGATTTGGAGAAAGAGCACTTCCCGTTTCCGGGCGCTCAGCTTTTTGCTATCTCGCACTTCGGCCAAGAAACGACGGCGCTGCATTTTTTTTGGAATGTGAACGCACGCAGCTAAGACAGGACCCGCCAAAGGGCCTCGTCCCACTTCATCAATGCCGCATACCGGACCGTTATATTTTTTTTCAAAGGTGAAATCCGGCTGCGACTTATGTGCCAAACTCCCAGACATGAGATATTCCCCAGACGTAACACTTCCAGTGTGCCTGAGTCGTCAAAGGATGGGAAGGGGGATGTTTATAACAAAGCCTCCAATTATTGGGACAGCATCGCTATCTAATCTGATCCAGTTCTTCAACAAAGCGTTCGACCTCGTATTGAAGGCGGGCGATGTAGTCTTCATCCCGATAGGCGCGGTAGATCACAATGCGTTCACCGTCCGGCATTTCCGGGGCGAAGCTCGCAAAATCCCACCATTCCCGGCCACTGACCCATAAGTTACCCTGTACCTGCGGCATATATTGCGACGGAATATAACCGCTCTGTAAATATTTGGTATGAGTGCTGATCAGCGGGCATTTGATTTCCAGTCCGCCATCATGATTAATCAGTCCGTCCGGTGATGCGCCAACCCGCCGTTTTTCATCGAGGAAGGTGATTCCCACTTCTTTAACGTCATGGCCCGTCTCAATTTCATAGGCCTTGCGGGCATGGGGTTCCAGATCGGTGCCCCGGCGCATGGCGTCGCTCCAGTAGCTTTCTGTTGGTTGTCCGGTTCTGATTTCTTCTGCCAGCCTCATCATATAGGCTTTGCGTGTTTTGCCCCCGCCTTTGGTTAAAACCAGTTTGAAGTTAGAGGCTGTCACCACGCCGCATCGGGCCTGCTGCCATTCTGTTGTTCCCTGTTCATGGGTGCTTGTTATCATGTTGTTTCAGGTCCCCAGAGTCTTGCTGACAATTTCAAAGACATCCGGGGAGAGGTCGGGCAGAGCGAGGACGCGCTCGAGTGCGGCCTTCATTTTTCCCTGCCGGTCTGCTGTGTAACGTCGCCACTCCCGCATGGGGGTTAGCATACGGGCGGCAATCTGTGGATTGACCTGATTCAGCTCTATTACGGCATCGGTCAGGAAGTCATAGCCGCTGCCGCTTTCATCATGGAAGCAAACCGGGTTGTTCATGGCAAAGGCCGCATAAAGAGAGCGAACCCGGTTCGGGTTTTTCATGGTGAAATCTTCATGGCCCTTTAACGCGCGCAAATCGTGAAGCGTCTCTGTCCGTACGGCCATGGCCTGCAAGGAAAACCATTTATTCACAACAAGGTCATAGGCTTTGAAACGGTTGTAAAAATCGGCAAAGGCTTCTGTGCGTTCATTTGTGCTCGTATCCGTCAGAACGTTCAGGGCCGCTACACGGTCGGTCATATTGTTGGCCTGATCATATTGTTTTTTGGCCAGCGCAATCATGGGGTCGCTGTGCGCTTTGCCCAGATAGGCAAGCAGTACATTTTGCAGGCTTCGCTGTGCGCGGGCGGCAAAGCTTGTCTCAATATGAGGGGGAGTCAGGTTATCATGGTAGAGATTTTCCAGCTTATCACGGAAAGTTTTCGTGATGGCTTGTATCACAGCAAGTCGAACAACATAGATTTCATGAGGGTTCACGTGACGGCGTTGTTGGCCGATGATGGCGATATCCGGCAGGGACAAGGTCCGGGCGAGGAGTGCTTTGTCGGCCTTCGGCGCGGTCGCTTGATCCAGCAGCAGGCCGACACTATCCAGAAATTCAGGGTGGACCTCATAGTCCTGGCTCTTTTCCAGCGCATCAAGCATGCCATTCATCATGCGCAAGGCATAAGTTTGCCCGGCTTCCCAGCGATTAAAGCCGTCATTGTCATGCACCATCAGAAAACGCAGGTCGGCGTCTGTCAAATCCGAGGTTAGTTTTACCGGTGCTGAAAAGCCACGCAGGATAGAGGGCACAGGTTTTGAAGGAATATTTTCAAACGTAAAAGTCTGGTTTTCTTCGGTTAATTCTAAAAGCTCTGCGGCCATGTCATCCCCGTTCGGACCGACCAGCCCCATTTTTACGGGAATATGCATAGGCTTTTTATGCGGTTGACCGGGGGTCGGGGGCACATGTTGCTTTAGCTCCAGCGTATAACGGCGCGCCTCTTCATCATAAGTGCCGGAGGCCGTAAGCTCCGGTGTGCCGGCTTGCGAATACCAGAGCTTGAATTGTGAGAGGTCGATGGCGGACGCCTCTTCCATGCATTGGACAAAATCATCACAGGTCACGGCCTGTCCGTCATAGCGGTTGAAATAAAGGTCTGTGGCTTTGCGGTAAGTTTCCGGGCTCAGCAATGTGTGTTGCATGCGGATGACTTCCGCGCCCTTTTCGTAGACCGTGACGGTATAGAAATTATTGATTTCCATGTAGTTGTCCGGGCGTACGGGGTGGGCCAACGGCCCGGCATCTTCGGCAAATTGCATCCGGCGTAGTGTCATCACATCGTCAATACGTTTGACTTCGGGTGAATTCATGGTGGCGCTAAATTCCTGATCCCGGAAGACGGTCAGGCCTTCTTTCAGGGAAAGCTGGAACCAGTCGCGGCAGGTTACACGGTTGCCGCTCCAGTTGTGGAAATATTCATGGGCAATCACGCCTTCGACGCGCTCGAAATCCGCATCTGTTGCCGTTTCAGGATGAGCCAGAACAAGGGCCGTATTGAAGATGTTCAGCGAGGTGTTTTCCATCGCGCCCATGTTGAAATCACTGACGGCGACAATATTGAACCGGTCAAGCTGATATTCCCGTCCGTAAACATCCTCATCCCACTTCATCGCATTTTTCAGAGATTCCATGGCAAACCAGCATTGGTCCTGATC
>JAJFGQ010000073.1 GCA_021776075.1 Alphaproteobacteria bacterium
CCCGAAGAGGGTATCCTGCCGATATAGAGGCAATTTTGCTTAGGTGCGTTGTTTTGTTTGCGTTATCAGTCATGACGCACAATATATGCTAAAAAGGCAGAGAGTCAATTATTTATTTTGCGTCATTGGCCATGCGGCTATTTAAAAAACGTCTGTCGTGTGCAAATTTACAATTTTTATCTTCACAGTCATAACAAGTAAACATCGGAAAGAACGCCGCACATTGAGGTTGCGCGCGACTCCTGTGAAAATTATTTCCAAACAAAGGAGTAATTTTCATGAGTGCAATTTCAAAAACCGGCCTTTACAAAATCGCCAGCCTGCGCAAAAAAGCCTGGCGCAATATGATGACGGCTACCGTAAACGCCGGTCTTGAGCAAAAACTTTTTACTTTGGAACCGGGCGGAAACTTCTGGCCTGAATTTCAACCGGGGGATGGAAAAAGCGAAGCGAACGCAGGTAGCGGCGCGCATTATTATACTTTCGATTTTCCGGGCGGCATGCCCGTTCAAGCCTATGTCAAGGACGCGGGCTTTGATGAACTGTCCATTCACGTCGCGTTTTGGCCCACCGGCGAATTTATGGAATGTCCGAATGCCGGTTTTCTGGCCGGGGAAGCCTATGCCGCCGGTTGGTTGGAACGGCGCAGCGGTCTTTATCTACAGCAAACCAAATTTTTCAACTGCCGCAAACATTTGGTCCGGGACATTGCCGCGCTAGACATTGAACCGAACGGATACGGTGATAAATTTGGAAACAGGTTTTAAGAAAATTAATCCTGCCCAGATTCTTTCTCAGCTTCTTTGCGCAACTGATCCTTTTTGATTTCAAGTATTAGCTTTCCAAAACCTATAAAATTCCGTGTAGCCTCGTCGGCCCCCTGCTCGGAAAGCCCCTCCGGGTAAAGATTCCGTATTGAGCCTTTCAGGTTATCATAGCTTTCCTGCGCTTTTGGATTGTCATGCCACATGATTTTGTATTCCTTCTTTTTAAAAATTAAACCAGAATTACAAAACCTTACTTGATTATTTGTCAAAAATCAGCGCTCATCGGGAAACCTATAACACAAGATTTAAGCCATGAAAATTATTACATATAGCGATTTGCACCTTGAATTTGGCTCCGGCTGGACGTTGCCGCCAGAGGCCAGCGGCGACCTCATGATTCTGGCGGGCGATATTATTCTGCTCAAAAATTACGATCCGCTCGACCGGCTTTTGCAGGACTGGAAAAAACCTGTTTTCTACGTGACGGGCAACCATGAATATTACACTCAAAGGCCGATGAACGAAGAGGACCAAAATTTAAAAGCGTGGCTAGCGGCCAATCATCCCAATGTGAAACTGTTACTGGATGAGGAAATCAGCATTGATGGCGTCCATTTTTTCGGTGGCACGATGTGGACAGATTTTAATGGCTCAAATCAGAATGCCATGGAAATGGCGCGTTATCAGATGAATGACTTCCGGTTGATACGGAACCCGGATGGAACGGTTTTCCAGCCTGCCGATGCTGTTGCTTTGCACGAAAATTTTGTAAAAAATCTGTTGGCTTGGTTTGAGAAAGATTTGAGCGGCCCGCGCGTGGTTATCAGCCATAATGCGCCAGTCATTAATCCTAATACAAAATTTGTGGACAGCCCGCTTGTGCCTGCTTTCAACTCTCTGGATATGGTGGAAATCGTTGAAAAATACCAGCCCGAATTGTGGGTGTACGGTCACACGCACGAATGTGACAATCAGACCATCGGCAAAACCCGAATTATTTCAAATCAGCTTGGCTATCCTCAAAAATATGCTTTTGGCGGCTTCGAATGTGTAGATTTTGATAAAATGGGTTTACCGGTAGAAGTTTGACATTATTATAAAGAAACAGATGAAAGATACAGCAGTCAAAATATTTACCATCGGCTTTACAGGCTCCAGCGCCGAGGATTTCTTCGGGCGGTTGAAGCATGCCAGTGTAAAGAAAGTTATCGATACGCGTCTTTGGGCCAGTTCACAGCTCGCCGGTTTTGCGAAAAAGAAAGACATGCCCTATTTTGTAAAGGAGCTTGTCGGTGTTGATTACGAATACCGCGAAGATTTAGCGCCCTCTAAAGATATTCTCAAGGCTTACAAAGATAACCGGATCAGTTGGGAGGATTATGAAGTGCAATATATAGACCTCATCAATCACCGTAATATCGCCAGTATCTTAAAGCCCGATGAAATCCACGAGGCTTGCTTTCTCTGTGCCTGTAAAACGGAGCACCATTGTCACAGGAGATTGCTGGCTGAATATCTTCAAAGCCAATGGGACACGCCAATAGAGATTGTGCACCTATGACCGGCCTGCTCTTCAACATTGAGAAAAAAACCACGCCGGATATTCCCGGCCTAACTTATATTCCCGATTTCATTACGCGGGATGTGGAAAGCGCATTGATTACAGAAATAGACGCGCAACCCTGGCTAAACGATCTCAAACGCCGGGTGCAGCATTACGGTTATAAATACGATTACAAAGCGCGGACTGTGACCAACGAGGCATATCTAGGCCCACTTCCTTCATGGATAGAACCAATTGCCCAGAAACTTTCCTTCAAGCCCGATCAAGCTATCGTAAATGAATACCTTCCCGGCCAAGATATTTCTGCGCATGTCGATTGCGTGCCCTGCTTTGGCCATACAATCGCCAGCCTAAGTCTCGGTTCCGGCGCGATCATGCAATTCACAAATAATGGAGAAAAACAGGAAATTTATCTGGAACCACGGAGTTTGATTGTCCTGTCCGGCGAAGCCCGTTATCAATGGAAACATGCAATCCCAGCGCGCAAATCAGATATGGTGGGCGACTTCAAAATCGGACGAAACCTGAGACTCTCTCTTACCTTCCGTACGGTTATTCTCAAAGAAACATAAAACACTACGATTTCTGGCTGGATTAATCTTTGAATTGGTCCACGATATGGGCGCAACGCTCGCGTATTAGCTTCGCTACACCTTCAGCCACCGGATTTCCGATTTCGATTTTTTCCAGTCCGGCCTGAGCCGCCTCTGCAAGTTCAAGAACCCGGTCTTTGACAAGTGGTTTAGCCAGTCCTGCCTCTTCCGCCAGTTTTTCGAAATGCCGTGAAGAAATCATGTCTGATTTATATTCACCGCCGATCTTCATAGCCATTTTAGGGCTAAGTTCCGGGTAATAGGTTGTGCAAACAATATCATAGAGCGGCGCAAGCCTTATATCTGCGCCCAAAAGAAGTCGCGTTGCCAAGCCTGAATCCTCGCGGGCGTCATAGGTAAAGGAAAAGTTTTTTCCATGAGCGTCATTGTTACCAACCAGAAAATTGAAAATCACGGCATCAAGCAAACGTTGCAGATCAACAACTGGCGTGCTTGAAACTTCGCGCAGAAGCGTAAAACAATCTTTAAGTGAAGGGCCGCCCTCACCCTGATATTTATTTTCAGAAACAATTCCCAGTGCTTGGCAGAAATCTTCCTGATGAAGGCGCTGGATTTTTTTATCGCCACCTGTTGTACGGTCATAACGCTCAACCAGAAGGTAATCGATTCCCTCCACGCTACGAATTTCAACCCTGGCCGTCGGCAGATCAATGGCTTCCGCCAGCTTCATGCACAACGCTTCATTAAAAACCACACCCTCAAAATGCTCAATGGCAGGTTTCAGAATATGGGTACTGGGCGCACCGCCGAGCGGAATAGAAATCTGATCCCCTGAAACATGCACCGCGATTTTATCCTGTGCGCCCGCAAGAGAAAGCCGCACGCCATCTTCACCGGCCATAAGCGGACGGCGCGGCAATTCCCGAAGCGTATTCGCCAGCTTCTCATCCGAAAGCGTCCGATATTTGTAATCGCGTTCCGGCAACGCCTCCCCGGCAGGTATGAACGTAATCGCCCCGGCGCATTCGCCGCCGATCTGCTCCAGCATGGCAAAATCATTGCGCGCACTGATCCCCAGATTGCGGGCAATCATCTCGCGCTTGCTTTCTTCCGGCAGGATGCCCGCGAAAAAACCCCGGCATTCTCTGCGTTTAAAGCGCTCCTGCCGCAAGGGTAGCGAATGCGACAGAGGCAGTGCGCCCGGTTTTTCCAGCCAGCTTTGAACATAATCAAAAACCATTTCGCCGTGGTCATCCTGAATAAGATGTCCGGCAAGATCACGGTGCAGATAAACGTCAAGCGTCCGGGCCATGTTTGTCCTCCTCCGATTTTTTTGCCGACAATTTTTCCGGCGGCTTTTTCAGGAAGTAAGGCGGCGGCGTCAAAGCCAGTTTAATTCCCAGCGTCTGCAAAACCGTCAGAACTTTGCCGATCTGGCAGGTCGGTTTACCCTTCTCCAGTTCAATGATAAAGCGCAAACCCGTGCCGGATGTCAGCGCAAGATTCTTCTGGGTGATACCCATATCTTTGCGCGTTTTCCTGACAAGTGCGCCGATTTGTTCCGGTGTGTATTTCATGGTCGCCTGCTTTTTAATATTACCGTACGGGAATATTATCAGGGTATAGAGCAAAAATCAAGATATTATTACCGAACGGGAATATTTTATCATTTTAGGCTGAAAATTACCAAAATATTACCGATAGGGAATATTTATGGCTTTAGGCTATCTTATTGTGTGTCTGGGCAAAAACCTGTTTGCGTAAAGTGCTGTTTCCTTACAAATTTAACCCCCACAAAAGAATTCACCGCACCTGTCTGCTACCCCCGTGCTACCTTAACGAATTTTGAGAGTAAATTTTTCAGAGAAAATTGGGGTTAAACCATTGATTTTATTGGAAAATATGGGGCAGGTGGAAATGACTACCGCTACGCTGCCAGTGTAGCGCTCTCCCAGCTGAGCTACGGCCCCTTTATTAAGGAATGGGAGGAAGGTAGAAGCTCTGCTCCTAAAATTCAAGAAAAATTATCAATCGGCCTCTACTTGGAAGCCCACAACATTTTTTTTCGATAGACCGTAGAAGGGGAAACACCAAGATGAGCCGCCGCCTGAGGAATATTACCGCCGCATATTTCAACAGCACGTTCAATGACTTCTCTCTCAATATCGGCCAATGGTCGAATGGTTGTATTGTCATTTGTCTTGGAAAAGGGGGCCGCAACCCTTTGTTCCGGCGCAGGCTTTCTGTCAGCGCCGTGCAATAATTTCCCAGATAACATCTGAGCCGACACAACATCACCATCATTCATAACAACGACATTACGAACGACATTCTGAAGCTGACGGATATTACCCGGCCAATTATAGTGCCGCAAAACATTCTCTGCTTCTTCGGTAAAACTGAGAAAATCTTTACCTTCTTCCTCCGCATAAAGCCGGATAAGAATCTGTGCAATATCAATAACATCCTCCCCCCGTTCAGATAAGGGCGGCATATAAACAGGCAAAACATGCAAACGGTAAAACAAGTCTTCTCGAAAACGCCCGGCCTGTATTTCTATCGACGGATTACGGTTTGTCGCACATATGATACGTACATCCGTTTTTTCCATTTTGTTACCGCCCACTTTCTGAAACATATAGTTCTGTAGAAAGCGCAGCAATTTCGTCTGCATATCCGGATTCATTTCTGCTATTTCATCCAGAAAAAGCGTACCGCCATTTGCCAGTCTTACGGCCCCGTCACGATCTGCAATGGCGCCGGTAAACGCCCCCTTCACATGGCCGAACAACTCTGACTCCATAAGGTCACGGGGAATAGCCGCACAATTGATGGGAATAAACGGTTTATCCACCCGGCTGCTCAGCTTGTGAATAGCCTCTGCGCACACTTCCTTACCCGTTCCGGATTCGCCTGTAATAAAAACCGTTGCCATACTACGAGCAGCACATTCGATCTGCTCGTACAGTTTCTGCATAATTGGCGATGTTCCTATGAAACCGCTAAAACTTTCAGCGCCCTGCGACTTTGCAACAACAAGGGGGATAGGGCGTTTCCCATTAGAGCCTCCGGCCCCGGAATTTTCTCCAGAACTTTCTAAGTTTAAACCAGCCAATTCAGGCGGCACAGTATCATTTGGGTTTTTACCCAGCTCACTGGCAACAGCATTATGAAGACGCTCCACATGAAACGGCTTAACCAAGAAATCTCTCGCCCCGCGTCGCATGGCTTCCACGGCAACGTTAATGGAACCATGGCCCGTAATAATAATAACCGGTGATAAAAAATCCCGTTCATTCAGGACATCCATAACATCAAGGCCATTCATATCCGGCAACTTAAGATCAAGCAAAACAAGATCAGTATGGCCTTGCTCTACAAAATCAAGGGCCTTTTGTGCCGTATCAACACTGGTAACTTCATAACCTTCCTTTTTCAAAGACGTCTCATACATTTCTGCCAGAGACAGCGTGTCTTCCACCAACAATATATGTTGAGCTTCTTTGGTCACGGTTGTTTCCTTCCCAAATTACGATCATGCAACGCAATATTATAGTGATTGCCGGAGTCTTCAAAGGATAATCCTGTAAATTTACATACTAGTGCGTGAAGCGCCCCTAAGAACAGACATAGAAAAACGGCCCGCAAAAACATACGGGCCGCTTTCTTTTAGATTAAATTGTCTTTTAGTTCCGCCCACCGACAAAATGAAGGATATACTGGAACATCGCTATGAAACTAATATAAAGCGTAAGAGCCGCATCCCATGCCATGCGACTATTCGCCTCATCGCCGGCAGAAGTATTATACATTTGCTTCATGGATTGTGTCTGCCAGGCTGTTAGTCCCGCAAAAGCAATGATGCCGCAGATTGAAATCAAGTCAAACATAGCGGCTGAACGGATAAACATATTTACAATACTCATCAGGAAGACGCCCATAATGCCCATTACGGCAAAAGACCGCATGGCATCCAGATTTTTCTTCGTTGTATAGCCGAAGATGCTAAGGCCGGCAAACATACCCGCCGCAATAAAGAAGGCCCTTGCTATGCTTTCATTCGTGTAAGCAATAAAAATAACAGAAAAGCTAATCCCGTATAATACGCTTATTAAAAGAAAAGAGGCCCGCAATTTTACCGACGACATCGTCATAGGATTAAAGCGGAACATCAACACAGCAAGCGGTGCAAACATAACAATGTAAACTTGGGGTGATGCTATAAAAAATTTAAGAAGGGCCGGTGATGACGCCACAAAATATGACGTCAGAGCCGTAACCAACACACCCATTGTCATGCGGTTATAAACGCGCTGCATATGCATGCGCAAACCGGCATCATAGCTGACTGAACGGCTTTTTGTCCTCGATATAGTTTCCTGAGGTCGCATGATTAATTCTCCTTAATATAACTGTGAACCCTAATCGGCCATATATAGTTCATTTTACCGCGAATTCAAAGAACTTCGCAAACAATTATCTGTCCCACGGGTTTTTATCTTTTTCGGCCTCTAGGGTTGGGATCGGTATATTCATCGTGTCCGCTATGGCCTTCAACCGTTCTTCTATGGGGGGGTGGGTCAGAAAAACCCCCAGAAAACGATGAGAATTTGCCGTACACATCATAGAAACATCGTCCGTTGCCTCTGCAATATGGTCGTTGGCAGAAATACGCAACAACGCCCTCATCATAGCGTCCGGATTTTTGGTTAATTCCACAGCCCCGGCATCGGCCAGATATTCCCGCCGCCGCGAAAGCGCCAGACGTGTAAACATAGTGGCCATATAACCCAGCCACAAAATCAGGGCAATCAACATAATAAGAATAAGTATTCGTGCATCACGCTTACCGCCTCCACGGCCACCGCCGGTCCAGAGCCTGTAACGCAGGCTACTCCAGACCAGCTGCGCCGCAAAACCGATCATGCCGGTAAAAATAATGGAGATAATCAGCAAACGAACATCACGATTAATAATATGGGTCAACTCATGTGCCAATACCGCTTCCAGTTCATCGTCCTGCAAAGCCTCCATGAGGCCCCGTGTCACCGTAATGG
>JAJFGQ010000074.1 GCA_021776075.1 Alphaproteobacteria bacterium
CCATCATGGACTGGCATAGCCGTAAAGTGCTCTCATGGCGATTGTCTAATACGATGGACACACATTTTTGTGTCGAGGCTCTGGAGGAGGCCCTGATGCGCCACGGCAAACCGGAGATATTCAACACCGATCAGGGGAGCCCGTTTACGAGCTTTGATTTTACGAACGTGCTGAAAGAAAATGAGATCAAAATCTCGATGGATGGCAAAGGCCGGTGGCTGGACAACGTTTCCATTCGTTTTCTGGGTTTAGGCGGAAAACTTTTTTTCCTGTAGATGGGTCAGTGATACAATATGTTTTGCCATGGACACGCCAACCGCGATAAATCTCATTATTCAGGATACCATTTCTCCACTTACGACAGCCGCGTATGGTCGTATCTTTCCATGGTCGCCCATTGGGGTTGGCTTTATCTTTAGGGCCAGGTATCCCGTCTTTATTAAGACCCCTCGCAATTGGTACTGGACCTTTTCCATTGGCAAATTCTTCAAAAATTCTTCGAATGATTTGTGCTTCACGTACGTTAATTTTTTAAGTGACCTTTTTCACGTTCACCAGTTTTTGGGTCTTTCTTCGCATCGTAATCAATGTCATAGCCATAAGGTAACCACCCACAGCAGCGCCAATGGCCGTCATAACAAGCTGTCCGTTTCCATCACCGATCTGACTGCCCAGAAGGCCGCCGAGAAGAGCGCCAGCACCCGTGCTGATGTTTTCTTTAGAAAACATATTGGAGAGGAGTCCGCCCTCATCATCGTCTGCGTAAACACTTTGTGCGCCAGACAACAAAAGACCTGATGCTAAAAACGTGCATAACAATAGCCGCGATACCGGTTTCCTCTGTTTATTAACCAAGATCGAACTTGATTTAAAATCCCCTGATTGCTTAACCACAATATTTCCCCTTCGATTTTGTAGGTTTCCCCATATATTCGTTAAAACGACCTCACTCTTCCGTTTATCAAAATAACATGTAACAAATTAACAATCTGTAACTTTTAGGTAGCATTTTCAAAAAATATTGAGCCACTCTCGATAATATGAAAACCAAACTACAGTGAAGAAAGCACCAAAGGCAATAGCTCTATTTGTTCTTTTCGAGAAGACTGCCCAAATAGCTCTGAATCTCTTTGCCCTTCCAGTCAAATCCGCCAACAATTTTACGAACCATTTCACCATTTGCTGCAACAATGATCGTTTCGGGATAACGTTCTGTCAGAAAAATGTCATGGGTAATTGTACGATTTTCATCCAGCGTGACATATACAGCCCTAGACTTTAATACCGCTCTCATGTCAGCGCTCTGCTTTGCTATAAACTTTGTGATGTCCCCAAGCGTATAATCGCTGGATACGGCCAATAGAACAACATCTCCATCATAACTTTTAATCATATTCAGCATATCAGGAAGCTCGATAAGACAAGTGGGACACCATGTTGCCCAGAAGTTTATGATAACGGGCCTTCCTCTTAACTCAGTAACCGAGAGCGTTTGTCCGTCAATGGTTTTAAAGGAAAAATCGGGAACGGCGCCTAACGACAAATCGGAAACAGGGGGCTCATTGTAACCTTCCACGGGAACAGGAACAAATTGCGGCCCGGCATACATATCGTAACCGGCCGCCAACACGAAAAGAAAGATGGTGCCTGCCAAAATAAGAAAAATGGCTTTCATATTTTTAAACCCTGTTTATTTTTTTGCAGTCTTATAAAGGTATAAGCGCCAACCGCAAATAGAAATTCAAAGCCGCAAAACACGAAAAAACTCACCGCTGCGCTTTCTGTAAAGCCATAAGAGTGAAGCCCCACACTGAGCAAATTCACCCCGAACCAGGCCATAGCAACAATGATATTCGTACACACCATACCGGCGGCAAAGCCCAGCTCTCCGACGATACCGCTTAAGCGACCATGAATAAGGAATATGAGCCACAAAACAATCAAAAGGGCACCGTTTTCTTTAGGGTCCCATCCCCAAAAGCGGCCCCAGGACTGATCTGCCCATATGCCGCCAAGAATTGTTCCAATGACGGCAAAAAGCAGTGCAACGAAAACCACACCGCGCATATTGCGAAACAGATCGGACAGGCGTTTTGTGTCACCCGGCTTCACAAGACGTTGAATCAGATATATATGCCCTAAAACGCCACCAACAAGACAACACCCATATCCAATCGTAATCGTTACCACATGCGTCGCCAGCCAGAAATTAGTGTCCAGAACAGCGACCAACATCCCCATGGTGTCGCCCTCGGCATCAAATTTCATGCCCATAAAATGCAGAATTGTACCCATCGATGCGGCGATGATAATCCCTATCGTATTTTTTAAACGCCATTCCAGAAAAAGCCCAAACAGGCAGGCAATCAAACTGACGAAAATAACAGATTCATACAAATTGGTCACCGGCGGACGCTGCATAATAAACATGCGAACGCCCAGCCCCGTTGCATGAAATGCAAACCCGGCCAAAACCATCCCAAAGGCAAGTCTACGTAGCCTTTCCGGCCAAATCATAAAACTGGCCATCACCACTAAAAAGGCGGAGAGATAAAAAATAAAGCTAATAGAAAACGGCTTTGCGTTATTGAAAAATACCTCAAGCGATAAAACACCATTTAAGGCCTTTTGATCAGCCATACTAAGAGAAAACGCCCGCAATTCAGCCGTAAGATCATTCCATTTTGTGTTATTTCCCATGCGATAAGCCTGAACAAGCTCACCCCACATATTCAGGAACTTCACACTATCCGGCGAGCCTTGTCCGTAAACGCCTATCCCCCAAGGAGAAAACCACATTCTGTCATGATTGTTTTCAGATACGCTCTCCCATTGCGGCGGAATAACTTTAAGAATATAGCTGTTACGATCACGGTTTAGCGCCGCCATGTGAGCGGCTATACTGGTTAGCATCACACCCTCAGCCGAGATTTTGTAATCCTTATTTTTGCTCTTTTTCAGCAAGTCTTTCGACATTTGCTCAATTAATGTTTGCTGATTGCGAAGCTTAATAAAATTCACAGACGTTCCCGGATCCACATCCAGGGCCTTGGACAAAGGCCCTTCGGGAATAAGAAAGTCAGGAAAGACAAGAGACAGGGAACGTGACAATTCTGCAAATAGTTGCGTCTTTGTAAAGGCCTCTAAAAGCTGCTTTTGCGGCAAGCTCATTTCTTCTTCCGGCATTGTGAACAGGAAGTCCCATGTCTTTGAATGTGTGTAGAACGCCGTCGTGACTTCCTTATAAGAATAGCGGTGCCCCTTACGACGCTCCAACGCCAGCGCATCAACTACTTTTGGATTGGGAATGTTAAATATCTCACGCTTATAAGCACGGCCCGGGTCCAGAATAACCTCTGCCAGCCACTCAATAGCCTCCATATCAGACAGAGAATCCCGGCCGGATATAATCTCAAGATAGGTCCGCGCAAACGTATCAAGAGGCTTAACCCGTCCCTGATCAAGAATGGGAATACGGGAAAACACCTCAAAATTATAATCATAGCTCGTCGCGCGGGCCTGCGGCGCAAAACCGGCGGACATGATCAGAACACCGGCAAACAACGCTACCTTAGCTGCCTTAGTCGTCTTTCCGGCCAGAGCAGTGCCAATAAGCTTTGGCAGCCGGAGTATCACATGGATCAACAACCCGATACACATGACAATACTGGCAATATAAGGAAACATCCGCCCGGCATTTTTAACAACGGCCAGAATAGTTGCCTCCTGCTCATCACCTTCAATAAAGGAGGACTGGTAAAATGTGTAACCACGATAACGCAAAGGCTCATTCATCTGAATAATGCTGCGCCACTCAGAACCATTTTCTCGTAAAATAATTTCTGATTTATAACTCTTTGGTTTGTCCGTTCCGGGATAAAGCTGCTTTTCAAAATCAATGAGTTCAATTTCAAACGGCAAGACTGTCTGTTTGCGCCGCAGAGCTATATTATAAACTTTGTTATCCACCTTGATCCATGGGCTGACATCAATAAAGTCGGTCGAAAAATGAATACCATCTTTTTCTTCACCTGCGCCGCTAATCCTGAACTGCACAGCCCCGCGGTTTTGTTCATCCTCTTTCTCAGGAGGCAAAAGCGCTATGTCCATCCTTTGTGCCATTCCCCGAAGTTCTGAAAACACCGGGTCATCTTCAACCTTTTTACGGGGAAAGATGTTGCAGTTTTTGCAAAGCTTCACAATTTCAATCCGCACAGGAAGATTAGGAATGTCAAAAACCTTCCCTGCCTCTAAATCATCCCATGGGAAAGCGATAATCTGGCGCTTATTTTCGCTGTCTTCAACAATAAGCTCACGGATATGATAATCAGAAAACACATGGGAGCGCTCGCCCTCATAGATAATCATAGAGCCTTCTTGCGCATGCATGTAAGTGATCAGGCCACCAACCAGCAAAAGCAAGGCGCCTATATGCGTAACAATCGTGCCTGAATTTTGCCAGCTCCAACGACTTGCCAGAAACAGCTTTGCCGTTAGGCTGAGCGTTAACAGCCCCAATGTTAAAAGACCACCCGGAAAAGGAACGGGCCCCCACCA
Source organism: Alphaproteobacteria bacterium (assembly GCA_021776075.1). Taxonomy (GTDB): domain Bacteria; phylum Pseudomonadota; class Alphaproteobacteria; order Micavibrionales; family Micavibrionaceae; genus JAJFGQ01. The sequence goes on from JAJFGQ010000074.1 coordinate 4,558, forward strand.
CACAATCCAGGAGGAAAAAAACATGTTTTGAGCGCGGTATAGACCAATATATTTTTGGGCGATCGTGCCAACAAACAAAAGAACCATAAGCCAGATCATTGTGTAAAAAACAATCCGGGGCTTGGTCAGCCACATGACTGATTTTTTAATATCTTTAATCTGTTCCATTTTGCTCTCTCTAGAAGTTAGCACGATAACCTATCGTAAAAAATGGTTCGGTAGATGATCTATTAATTCCCAATGATTTCTCATCAAGCTATTCTCCCCATATTTCTGCCTCCAGACGCAGCCACTTCTTTAGGCTCAATAACCCCGAGAGAGGTTGTTGAGGGTTGCTCTGTATTAAAAAAGCCGTAGAATCAGCCTATACATAGTTTACTCTTAATTTTTCTGAATTAGTAAACGGGGAACAAATAATGAAAGAGCGCACATCAAGGCTGCTTGAATTTTTAATCGTAGGAATAGGAATAGGAATGGGTGTAACCGAAGATATACTGGCTGTCTGGCTGGTTTCAGGAGAGGCCGTCAGAATCACAGATATGTGGCTTGTTCTTCTTATTGCTTTGCCTTTTGCCTTCGTGAGTGAATGGGTAGTCGATCATCCCGATTTCCCCCGGCATCTTTTCCCTCGTAAAAAATCAAAGGACGTTTAAATACGGTTAGTGGAATTGGTGGAGCCGAGGAGGATCGAACTCCCGACCTCTACACTGCCAGTGTAGTCCGCCCCATATTACCGCAAGTTGCCTGTGCTTTCCAGTGCTTACTAAGAGCCTCATTTAATTGACTTTTTCATGTCTTCAGCGTATCTGAGAAAGAAAAGGGAATTGCCGGAATTTACTGCTTTCTGCTACCCCCGTGCTACCTTTTGGAAGGGACAATGAAGACACAATGCCAAAATTAACCAAAAAATCTGTCGATACGATTAAGCCAAAAGACAAAGAAACCGTTTATTGGGATACGGAATTAAAAGGCTTCGGTTTGCGGGTGAAACCCTCGGGCCATAAATCCTATATTCTGCAATACCGGAATGCGGAAGGACGCAGCCGCAAATATACCATCGGCAAGCACGGCTCTCCCTGGACGCCGGAGGAGGCGCGCAGGAAAGCCAAAAGCATTTTGCACATTGTCGATGACGGCAATGATCCGGCCACCGAGAAAACCGAGGCCAGAACGGCGCTGACAATAACGGAACTGGCCGATCTCTATATTCAGGACGGCCCGAATTACAAGCCGGATAAAAAGGACTCTACCTGGAGAACCGATAAATCCAATATTGAGCGGCATATCAAGCCACTGCTG
>JAJFGQ010000075.1 GCA_021776075.1 Alphaproteobacteria bacterium
GTTTTCCATCGCGCCCATGTTGAAATCACTGACGGCGACAATATTGAACCGGTCAAGCTGATATTCCCGTCCGTAAACATCCTCATCCCACTTCATCGCATTTTTCAGAGATTCCATGGCAAACCAGCATTGGTCCTGATCGCCTTCCCGTACATAAATGCGGAGCAGAACCTCGCGTTTTGACAGGGTCGTAAATGTGTCTTCGATATGAACCAGATCACCGGCCACAAGCGCAAAGAGGTAACAGGGCTTCGGAAAGGGATCATGCCAGAGCGCATAATGCCGGTCGCCCTCAATTTCGCCTTCCTCGATCAAATTACCGTTGGACAGCAGAACGGGGCAGGCTTTTTTATCCGCCTCAAGCCGGACTTTGAAGGTTGTCATAACATCCGGGCGGTCAGGATAATAGGTGATGGTACGAAAACCCTCGGCTTCGCATTGCGTGCACCAGTTTCCACCGGACTTATACAGACCCTCAAGACGCGTGTTCGCCGCCGGGTCAATTTCGGTTTCAATATCCAGCGTGAATTCATCAAGGACCGGGCAGGGGAGTGTCAGAAATTTATCATCGACGCTATAGTCCTTGCCGTCATCCAGCAATTGCCCGTCCAGTGTCAGGGATTTCAGGACCATATGCTCACCGTTCAGGATTAACGGCGCCTGAGCATCATTGTTTCTACGGAATTTTACTTTGCTGTGAACAATCGTCCGCTCATCAAAAATTTTGAAGGTCAGGTCGATATGCTCAACCAGATAAGCAGGCGGTGCGTAATCTTTCAGGTGAATCGTCTGCGGGGTGTCTGTTCTCATCATCGGAAGATGATGTCATGATTCTGGAAGGAAGCAAATAGCCGTTATCCCGGTGTGTTGTGGTCTGGCCCATTCTTTTTATCATCGGGTTTTTCAGGAGGGGTTTTATCGTCTTTATCATCGTTGGCGGCTTTGGGTTCCATCCATTTTTCAATTTTCTCAAGGGCTGCTGGCCCGGCAACAGCGCCAAAGAAGGCCCCCACAATGGCGCCTTTGATTAACCCAAGATGAGCACCGAATTTTAATCCTGTCAGAGCGCCGACTTTTGCGCCGCCAACAGTGCTGATGATCCGGTTTTTACCGAACTTGACCGCAGGAAGAATATACTCCGCCTTCAGCTCATCCACATCTTTGGAAACGCTTTTAGACGCTTTGTTGTAGCGCCTTTTAATGTTCTCTTTCCATTTTCTTTTGTCCATAATGGCGATTATATGGTAATTTAACCGCACTTGTCCAGAAATACCGGATATAGGTGAGGACATGAACACAGGAAGAGTGAGTCGTGGCGTTTAGGCTAAGGGGGCGTTGCCGTAAAATGTATCTTCATCATCCTGATCCGGATCGGCCTTTTCCTGCCCTTTAAATATTCTGATTTGTTTGGCCAGTTTGAACAGGATTTGTTCAACACCGCTACCGGCAACGGCAGAGATTTGATAAACGTCTTTGCCGATGGCCTGAGAGAGTGTCTGGGCCTGATCTTCGGAGAGTTCAGGACCGATGGCGTCACATTTATTAATGGCGATGATCTCTGTTTTTTCAGCAAGGCCGTGGCCGTATTCCGTGAGTTCATGACGGATTGTTTTGTACGCACCGACAAGGTCATCCTGTGTGCTGTCAATTAAATGGAGCAGCACGGATGTGCGTTCAACATGCCCCAGGAAACGATCGCCGAGACCGTGGCCTTCGTGCGCACCCTCGATCAGGCCGGGTATGTCGGCGAGTACGAAATCATACTCCCCGATTTTTACAACCCCCAGATTGGGGTGCAGGGTGGTAAAGGGGTAATCCGCGATTTTGGGTTTGGCCTTGGAAACGGCAGCCAGAAAAGTGGATTTTCCGGCATTGGGCAGGCCGACAAGTCCGGAATCGGCAATAAGTTTCAGGCGGAGCCATACGGCACTTTCCTGACCGGGCCAGCCGGGTGTGTGTTTGCGGGGGGCCTGATTGGTGGAGCTTTTATAATGAGCATTCCCAAAGCCGCCGTCACCGCCTTTCAGGAAAACAACACGCTCCCCCAGTTCTGTCATATCGACTAAAACGGTTTCCTTGTCTTCGTCCATAATTTGCGTGCCGACCGGAACCCTGATAAGGCAATCTTCACCGCCGGCACCGCTACGGTCTTTGCCCATGCCGTTTTTACCGCTTTGTGCCTTGAAATGCTGCTGGTAACGAAAATCAATCAGGGTGTTCAGTCCGTCGACGACTTCAAAAATAACATCGCCGCCCTTGCCGCCGTTACCGCCGTCTGGTCCGCCGAATTCAATGTATTTTTCCCGCCGGAAGCTTGTTGATCCGGGACCGCCATTGCCGCTTTGCAGGTATATTTTGGCTTCATCTAGAAATTTCATAGGAGGGTTCTATAGCAAGAAGGGGGCTTTTGTCCATTACTGGAGAAAAAAACCTGTTTCCAACAGAGCTTTGGTCGTTTCATTTTGTTGATCGGCTTCGCTTTTCCGGCAGCAAATAAATTGATACATACCGATAAAGATATTCGGATTTTCCTTTTCCAGCTCATCCCAGTAGGAAAGGTTTGTCATGGCTGTGTCACCGGGATAGCGGATTTTATAAGCCTGTTGAACGTCAGGCTTGTTCATTCGCCAGCCCAGAAAGGCCAAGTCCAGTTCATCCAAAATGCCCTGCAATTCCGGTATGGTGTAATTTTTTTCCTGTACGTGAAAAATAAGGTCACGGCAGTCAGACAGGGAATAAAAATCAGTAATTTCGGATAGTCCTTTCAGAGAATGGTCAGACGGCAGCGCTAAAACATCTGTGCGGAAGGAACGAATCCCCTCTGGTGTGGGTTGATAGCTTTTTTCAACGACATATTTCTGTCCTTTCCGGATCGTTTCTCTGGCGAGAGCGCTATACAGGCCGATATGCATGATACCGCCGGGTTTTAAGCATTTTAAAAGCTGCCGCCAGCCTTCTACGGGTTCAGCCATATGGTGCAGGACGCCGCTTGATTCAATGACGTCGAATTGCTTGTTCAGAGTGGGGATCTCCAGAATATCAGCATGTACAAAACTTATATTGTCAGCACTCAACTCTTCCGTTTTACGCATGCCGTAGGCAAGAGAGCTGTGGCTGATATCTACCCCTGTAAAATCCACGCCGGGAAAAATAAGGGCGGCCTGTACAAGAGTTCTTCCTGTGCCGCAGCCGGCAATAAGCCAATCCCCTTTAAGTTCGGCACGAGGGACCTGAGGAATATCAAATGCATTCCAGCGCGGGTAGGGGTTATGCTCATACATGTCACGGACTTTTTCCGAGACATTATCCTGAATGGAGCCAACAGAGAGAATATCGGCTTTGCTTCGTTCTTCTTCCATCGGTTCTGTAATTTGCAGTTTAATAAGCGCGGCAAGAGGGCCGTTCTGAAATTTTTCTGCCAGCACGCCCGCCTGCGGCAATTTATAAAGTGGCTTGTATGAAGCCAGCACCGCAAGCTGTATGGCATCAGGATCTTTCATGGCGAGTAGCATGTTAACTTTTTCCACCTCTTCCGGTGTTTCGATAAAAACATATTCATTCAGGAAACAGTTTTCAGCCAGAGCAGACAGGAAGGGCAGGTTTTTCTGACGCAGAAGGGCGGGTTGTTCAATGCATGCCGAAAGCAACCACCGGCGCCAATGGGTCAGGAGCTTTTCAAGATTAGGGTCCTGAATCATCAGGCACCGCATGCCGTATAGCAGAAAGTCATCCTGCAAAGATGTTTGTATAGAGCGCCAGTTCATGGCGGCTTCAAAGGCCTGAAAATCAGCTTGTTCCCATAGGGCCATGAGGTTTTTGTGCGCCGGGTCCTGTTGAAGCGTAGCCATCCAGGGACGGACAAATTTTTGATATCCCACGGCGTGACTTTTCAGGCAGGCAAGAATGGCGCGTTTGCTTTTGGGATGAAAAATCTCCAGCCGAATTTTTTGTAAGACGTCACCCAGCCGTATTTTATGCGTCGCATTTGAAGGATCAAGAAATATGCATTCACAAATAAGGCCGAAAGCTTCCGGGTATTGCGCTGCTTTGTAAGCTGCGGCCACGGATCTTTGCAGATTGTTCAGGGAAATGGCGTTGGAACTATGTTTTTTTGTGTGCGTAGCAAGCATGCAAGATCACGACCTTTCTAATCGAAAGATAGTAACGCATTGTTTTCAGAAAAGAAAGATGGAGAAGGCTCCGCTATTCAGCAGCCTGTGACACGTCATTTGCCGGTGTAATATTCACCGTCTGACGACCGTTCCGGCCCATTGAGAACCGAACATTGCCGTCAATCAGAGCAAAAATCGTATGATCCTTGCCAAGGCCGACATTGTGGCCGGGGTGAAACTTTGTGCCGCGCTGGCGCACGATAATGTTACCGGCTGTCGCTTGCTGGCCACCGAAAATCTTTACACCAAGGCGGCGTCCTGCTGAATCACGACCGTTCCGGGAGCTGCCGCCTGCTTTTTTATGTGCCATCTTAAAAAATCCTTACAATTATTTATGCTTACTTTACGTCAGTGATTTCCAAAATCGTTTGTTCCTGACGGTGTCCCTTTTTCCGGCGGTAATTCTGGCGGCGCTTTTTCTTGAAAACAGTAATTTTGGGTGCGCGCATATGTTTCAGAATTTTAGCCTTTACCGTGGCGACTTTACCGCCCTCGGCATAAAGAACATCACAATCAACCGAAGTGCCTTCTTCGGCATCCAGCTTTTCAACTTTGATCTTGTCACTTTTAGCAACTTTATATTGCTTACCGCCTGTGCGTATTACTGCAAACATGTTCTTCCACTTCCGCTGTCAGATTTATGAAGGAGGTTGATACACTAGAATGAGCTGTTCTGTCAAGAAATCTATGGCGTTTTTATCAATCAGGGCTAACCTTCGGGCAAGAGGCGTCTGGAAGGGACGGCTTTGAGCATCTTGAGCGTTTCCTGCCCGATTTCTGCGTTCTTTTTTTCTTCACTTTTTGCGCCTTCGAAGGCAAGTATGGGAATTGCAACAGATATCAGTGTGCCTATCAATATGGGAAGATAGCTTGAAAATCCATAGCTCAGAGCTGCTGAAGCTATAAAGCTTCCTACAGAACCCATGCCAGCAACGATAAGTATTGGCCCGTTCTCTCTCAGATCTATCGTTTTATTGAACTGTGCTTTTAATGTTTCGTAGGGCACAAGATTCAACATCTTTTCCGGTACTTTCGTGCGGGTGTTAAAGAGTTTTACCAAAAGCTGTTTGTTGTCCATTGTTTCAATGTCAGCCTCTATCGTATCAGAATCACGCTCTGCCCTAAGCTGTCTTATAAATCTTTCTCTTTGTTCCCATTCTGTTTTTGTCAGTTTCAACTCTTCTGCGGGCGCGTTTGACCTTGTAAGCCACGCTTTGGAACGGGGGGATATAGCTTTCAACGGTTTTGGCGGTTTGCTTTCGGTGAGCTCTGCTTCAGGCATGTCTCCAAAATGGGCATTACCGTTTGTTAGGTTATTAACATCTTCCTCATCCGCGTGGCTGTCAAAATCAGATTTTTTAAAAGGATACCATCCTCTATCAATCATGATTTGAACAACATCCGGGTAAATTGGTGTCCAGGAGCCGGAAACAGAGCCGTCTTTCATGTTGTAACTATCACCATGATCGTTATTGCCATCACCGACACGGTTTATTGTCATTCCATCGGGAACGATAACGTTTATAGCCTTTGTGCCGCAGCCTTTGGGAATGGATACGGATTGGGTTGCTATTTTAATGCCTGCTCTTTCAAAAGGGTAATCATAAATGTGGCTGATTACTCCACCATTTTTGAGATGTTTGTGCAGAAACGCAGCATATTGAAGCGGCGTCGCTGTTTTTAATGAGCTCACACCGTCTTCCCGTTCTTCAAGTAAACTGTTTCCCATTCTCAAATCTTGTCTAGGTCTAGTAGGGGCCATCGTTATTGATCCTTCAATTTTCCATGAAAGAACTATATAGATATATTTTTCATATTGCAATAAAATTGTTATTTAAAGCGTTTTTTCGTATTCTTATAGCTATAGCGTTATCCACAACATATTTCCTGCTGAACACCGATTTTGTAACACTTTCTTTACGATTGGCGTGTATGGTCTTGGTAAGAGAATCCATTAATGCATTTCAGGATGAAATAGCATGGTTGCAGAAGCAGGATCACTGTTGAATAGTATTCAGACTGGAACTTTTCCGGTTCCGGCGGATTTTCTTACTTCATCACCGTCATCATCGCAGGGGAATTTGACGGCAAGCACCGCAGAAGGTGGTTTGCTGGCGGATCTCGTTGATCTTTCAGAAAATGCTCGCGCACATTTAGAAGATGGCCGTGAGGCTTTGTCGTCTTTGAGAGAGGGCCGGGGGGATTTAATCAAGGAAGAAGTTGAGCTTATTCGTGAACAGCTCCAGCAGATCAGGAAAGAGCTTGGGTTTTTAAAGAAGCTTCTTCAAAACGCGAATGAAGATCAGGCGCGGCCTTTATCAGAGGGTATAGAGCATCTGGGACGCAATCTGGAAAGCATTGGCCACCGTATCGGTTTGATACAGCCGGGGGAAGAGATTCAGATTGAACAACGCAGTACGACAATTGAAGCGACGACACTCTCCTTCAGTTTTAACCGTGTCGCGACGATTGAAACGGCAGATGGGCAGAGAGCCGAAATAAGCCAAAGCCTGAATATCGAATTAAGCTTTCTCCGCATATCCGATTCGTCGCAGTCTTTGACCGTCAGTGCCGGAGATGATGGTGCTACGGAGGTCGCATTTTCATCTCAGGAATCCAGTCTGATTTTTGCACAATTGAATGTGACACAGGAAAACAGTCTGACTTTAAGCGCTCCCCTGCAACAGGGAGGGCATCTTCCGCACCTTGAAGACAATCCTTTTCTTGAGCTGGCGGAAGATATTGCAGAGTCCGCGAAAAGCTTTGCTGAGCTTGTTGAGGATTTTCAGGAACGTTTTGAAGATGACGACAGAATTCCGCCGGGTCTGTCACAGGTTATTGACAGACTTCTGGCCGCCGCGTTTGAGCAAGGCTCTCTCCATCATCTGGATGAAGTGGCGTAAAATTCTTCTTTAGTTTTATCGTTGTGGACGATGTGGCGTGTTTTAAAACGCGTTGCTACCTGGTCCATATATAGCATCAAGTGTACCGGCGCTAATCTTGACGCCGTATTTTTGATGCAAATGCTCAAGATAAACCAGCAGCGTTTCGTTTTGCACCGTTCTGGTCGCAGACTCCGTTATGGACTGAAGGTCCTCTTCCGTTATTTTTGTAACATCCGGCAGTGTCACCGTTGCTATTTTGCCGACAATATAACCATCTTTTACTCTCGATAAGGCGTAGCCTCCTTGCCCTAGCTCAAAAAACTTTGTTCTGGCTTCTTCTGTCAGGGCAGGGGGCAGGTCATCCACCCGTTTTAGTTTATAGGTTTTCACCTTGCTCTTATTATCCCGTGCGAGGTCTTTGAGGCTTTTGGTTTCCATGGCCAATTGTTTCAGGGATTCTTGCGCCTTTTGCCGGTTCAAAACATCTTGCTGGTCATGAATCCAGATCTTTGCCAAAGTCGTTTTTACATCATCGAAAGGCGTGTAGCTTTTCGGCGTAATAACATCAACACGTAAGGCCGCAAAGCGCCCGTCAGACAGCTCCATAACCGGTGCTGTTTCATTTTCCAGCAATTCAAATGTTGTTTGCAGGATTTTAGAGCGGTCGGTTGCAAAATCCTTGATGCCGTCTTTGTTGTCCGGTGTTGAGCCGTCGTCTCGCAAAGGACCGATGGCTTTTATTGTCAAACCCATTTCTTTGGCAACATCTTCCAGATTGGCTCCGCCTGCCATGCGGTCATCAAGGTCATTGGCAATCTCGTACATTTGGTCGGCCAGCCTGAGCTGCATCATATCTTTGCGAAGCTCTTCCTTGATTGTTTTGAAAGGGCGGATTTCCGGCGGTAAAATGTCTTTTAAAAACAGGACGTGCCATCCCAATGCCGTCTGGACAGGGCCAACAACCGTTTCTTTGGGGGCAGAAAAGACGGAGTCAGCCAATTCTTTGGGTAAGCCTTCCTGCTGAAAATCTTCTTCTCCCAGATAGGACTCAGTATTGCCTGTTACGCCTTCAACGGCATCTTTTAAAGATTTTCCCTGATTCAGTTTTTCCACAAGAGAAAGGGCCAAAGCCTGTGTGCTGACAACAGATTGTTGCAGCAGGCGCCGTTCCGGCAATGTAAAGGCATCTATTTCTTTCTCATAAATTTGTTTCAGCTCTTCTTCCGAAATATCAAATTCTCCGGCCAGAGCTTCTTCTGATAAGAGTGCCATAGTCAGCGTGCGCGACTCAGGAACAGCGTAGCGTTCTTGCCCGGCTTGATAAAAAGGGAGAAGGATTTCATCGACAGGCTGTTGCACGCCGTCAACCGTGTCATTGGGGTAAAAAACAGTTTCAATCGTCCGTTCTTCATTACGGTATTGGTACAAGTCCTGCGTTTCTTGATTCGTTGTTACCGCAGAGCCTAATTGAAGGGCGGAGCGCAACATTGTGTTCGTCATTTCTGAACGAATAGCATTCACGAAATCGCCTTCTGTCATGCCCTGACTGTATAAAATACGGGTTAAAGCCTCTTCTGTGCTGGTCGTGTCTGAAACATAAGGTTCGATCAGCCGGTTAATCTGTTCAGCAACCATTTTATCGCTGATCTGAATTCCCAGATCATAGGATGCACGCCGCATCAGGGTGTTGGAAATTTCCGCATCAAGAATTTGCTTGATAAAGCCGAGTTTGTAGGCGGTCTCAATATCAAGACCCTGCTGTGACAAAGTGCGTCGTACTGTGCGGTCGAAGGTCAGGCTACTGAGTTTGCTATTACCGATTTTGGCTACAGTGTTTGTACCGCTGACACCGCCACGGAAAAATCCGCCGACATCCATCATGACCAGACCGCCAACGGCCATGACCATAAAACCGAAAAGAATAAACTTCGAAACACCGGATTTCGCGCCTTCGCGCAGTTTGTTCAGCATTTGTATCCAACCTTCTTGTGAAACTCAAAAACGTGAAGAACTATAGAACGGACATTTCGACGCGGCAACAGACGATTGCAATTTATAGGTAAGGCTTCTACATTACTCTCATGAAAAAACTGATTGCCGGAAACTGGAAGATGAATGGCTCTGTTGCTACGGCGCAGACTCTTACCGAAGATATTGCCCGTGCTGTTGCGGCAGAACCGGCGCTCCTTGAAAAAAATGATTTTTTGATTTGCCCGCCTTTTCTTCATCTTTCTGCTGTCAGGGCGGTTGTTATCCCTATGAAGGCCCCCATTGATTTTGGTGGACAAGATTGTGCTCATACGGAAGACGGTGCTTATACAGGTGATATTTCGGCAGACATGCTCCATGACTTTGGATGTCGTTATGTTATTGTCGGTCATTCCGAGAGACGCCAACACCATAATGAAACAAGTGAGCTTGTCGCGGCCAAGGCTTCGCGGATCCATGCCAAGGGTATGATCGCTATTATTTGTGTCGGTGAAAAAGAAAATGAGCGCGGTGCAGGGCATGAAAAAGATGTTGTCGGTCAGCAGATAGGCCACTCATTACCGTCATCAGCTACGGCGGAGAACACTGTTATTGCTTATGAACCTGTCTGGGCGATAGGAACAGGAAAATCAGCAACACCCGAAGATATACGAGTCATGCATAGATTTATTCGGGAAAAACTACAGGAAAAGCTTGAAGATTCCGGGCGTGTGCGTATCTTGTACGGCGGTTCTGTGAAACCGGATAACGCTGCGGCATTATTTGCGGTGGAAAATGTGGATGGCGCACTGATTGGCGGGGCCAGTTTAAAAGCAGATCAATATATAGGCATTGCGCAGGCAGCCTGAACAATTAATGGATTGGTAAAAGAAAAATGGAAGCAGTAATTCTTGTAATACATCTTATGTTGGCGGCGTCTATTATCGCTCTTGTTCTTTTGCAACGTTCTGAAGGCGGCGGATTGGGAATAGGCGGTGGCGGCGGACTGGGCGCGCTGGCTTCTGCTAAAACAACGGCCAATGTATTGACGCGGGCTACGGCAGTTTGTGCCGCAGGTTTTTTTACAACGAGCCTTCTTTTAGGGCTTCTGGCAGGTACACAGAGCCAGCCAAAAAACATTCTGGATGAACTGGCTCAACCGGGTGTAGAGACAACAACAGCCATTACGATTACGGAAGAGGGTAAAGCTGTTGTCGAGGATGTTCCCGTTCCGGCGAAAGCGCCTTCCGCACCGGTTTCTGAGTGATAACATGACAAGATACATATTTATTACGGGCGGGGTTGTTTCCTCTTTAGGGAAGGGCCTTGCTTCCGCTGCGCTTGGCGCTTTGTTGCAGGCGCGGGGCTTTACAGTGCGTTTGTGTAAGCTCGATCCGTATTTGAATGTTGACCCCGGCACGATGAGCCCGTTCCAGCATGGTGAAGTTTATGTAACCGATGATGGCGCGGAAGCTGATCTTGATCTGGGACACTACGAACGATTTACAGGCCGGCCGGCCGTGCAGAGCGATAACACAACGACCGGACGTATTTATACAAGTGTCCTGCAAAAAGAGCGGCGTGGGGAATATCTGGGCGCAACGATTCAGGTTATTCCGCACATCACGAATGAAATCAAAGATTTTATACGAGAGAAAGAGGACTCTGCCGACTTTGTCCTGTGTGAAATTGGCGGTACTGTAGGCGATATTGAAAGCCTGCCCTTTTTGGAAGCGCTTCGCCAATTTGGGAATGAGGTGGGCAAAGAGCGCGCTTTGTTCATGCATGTGACGCTTTTACCTTATATCCCGACTGCCGGAGAGCTGAAAACAAAGCCAACGCAGCACTCTGTCAAAGAATTGATGAGCGCCGGTATTCGGCCCCGTATACTGTTATGCCGGGCGGATCGCGCAATCGAAGAAGAAGAGCTGCACAAGATTGCTCTGTTTTGCAATATTGATGAGAACAAGGTTATCCCGGCGCTCGATGCCGACTCCATTTACGATGTGCCGTTGACTTATCATGCGGAGGGCCTGGATGATCAGGTTATGGATTGCTTTGGTATCACGGATGCGCCGGCGCCTGATTTGTCCGTTTGGAAAAATATTGTTCGGCGTGTCAAGGAACCGGAAGGCAAAGTGAATATTGCTATTGTCGGTAAATACACGAATTTAACTGAAAGTTATAAATCCCTGAATGAAGCACTGACCCATGGCGGTATTGCCAATAACGTGAAGGTGAAGCTCAAATTTATCGAATCCACGGTTTTTGAAGAAGAAAATCCGGCGGATCATCTGCAAAATATTGACGGCATTCTTGTGCCTGGCGGTTTTGGCGAAAGGGGCGCAGAAGGCAAGATCAAGGCTGCGCAATTTGCCCGCGAACGTAAAGTACCGTATTTCGGTATTTGTTTCGGGATGCAGATGGCTGTTATTGAATCGGCGCGTAATCTTGCCGGTTATGACCGTGCCAATTCCACTGAATTCGGTCCTTGTGATAATGCTGTTGTCGGGTTGATGACAGAATGGGCACGCGGAGACAAGAAAGAATCGCGTGGTGCGAATGATGATCTGGGCGGGACTATGCGTTTGGGTGCCTATCCGGCTGTATTAGTCAAAGGCAGCAAAGTTGCCGGGATTTACGGTACCGCGGAAATCAGCGAGCGTCACCGTCATCGCTATGAAGTGAATGCCAATTTCAAGGATGCACTGGAAGAAAAGGGGATGCTTTTTTCCGGGACGTCACCGGACGGTAAATTGCCTGAAATTGTCGAACATAAAGATCATCCGTGGTTTATCGGTGTGCAGTTCCACCCGGAACTCAAGTCAAAACCCTTTGATCCACATCCGTTATTTGTTTCTTTTATTGAAGCGGCCGTCGCGCAAAGCAGGCTGGTCTAGGGCCCTGACCCTAGCATTCAGGACAAAATGCGGGATGTGTTGGTCTGTTGTCATTCTGTGCCAGACGGCGTTCTTTATCCCATTTTTTGTGACAATTTTGTAAATCCATTTCTGGTGTCACTGTGACCAGGGTTCCTGACCAACAAATTTTGAGTGAAGCCCCAGATTCTTTGGTGGCCTTTACAGCGGCTTTAAAAAATGTTTCCTGCGCTGCGCTACCGGCAGCATGGTGTATTGTTTGGGGGTCCTTGGAATAAAGCTGCACCATTTTTTCTCTCGCTTTTGCTTGTCTTGTTTTCTTGTAGTCATTAAAAAAAGGCACCCTATCACTTTATTTTTCATTATGTCAACAAAAAATGACGGGAAATAAAATCTGGTATTTCCGACGTCTTGACGCTAAAAAGAACCCCTGATGAAAACAGTTACAGTTAAAAATATTGAAGTCGCCAATGATCGCCCTTTTGTCCTGTTTGGCGGGCTGAATGTTATTGAAAATGAGGATATAACCCTGAAGGCTGCTGAGGTTTATAAAACGATCACGGATAAGCTCGGTATTCCTTATGTTTTTAAAGCCAGCTTTGACAAGGCCAACCGTTCCAGCATTCATAGCTATCGTGGGGTAGGAATGGAGGAGGGGCTGCGTATCTTTGAGAAGGTCAAAAGCGAATTTGATGTGCCTCTGATTACAGATGTTCATGAGCAGGAGCAATGCCAGCCTGTGGCTGATGTTGTTGATATTATTCAGATACCTGCTTTTCTGGCGCGCCAGACCGACCTTGTTGCGGCCATGGCGAAAACAGGGGCGGTCATTAATATCAAGAAGCCGCAATTCATGTCGCCGTTTCAGATCGGTAATGTGGTCGACAAGTTTAAGGAATGCGGTAGTGAAAATCTGATTGTCTGTGAACGTGGCCACAGTTTTGGCTATGATAATCTGGTTGTCGATCCGATGGCTTTCGGTGTCATGAAAGAAGTAACGAACAATACACCGCTTATATGTGACACGGTTCATGCTTCGCAGATGCGGTTGACGGGCAGCGAATCTTCAGGCGGGCGGCGTGCGCTTGTGCCGGATTTAACCCGTGCTGTTTTGGCGATTGGCATTGCCGGGATTTTTATTGAAGCTTACGAAGACCCGGACAAAGCCAAATGCGATGGCCCTTCGGCCCTGCCATTCGATAAGCTGGAAGAGTTTTTGACGCAAGCCAAGGCTATTGACGATCTTGTGAAGTCCATGTCTCTGGTCGATATTGCATAAAGGAGAAGAAAAAACATGACAGCCATTATAGATATTACGGGACGGCAGATACTGGATAGCCGGGGGAATCCTACGGTAGAAGTCGATGTTGTCCTTGAAAGCGGGGCACGGGGCAGGGCGGCGGTGCCCTCGGGGGCTTCGACGGGTGCGTATGAGGCGGTTGAGCTGCGTGACGGTGACGAGAACATGTATGGTGGAAAGGGTGTGACAAAGGCTATTGATTTTATCAATACTGATTTGTTTGAAGCCTTATGCGGGCTGGATGCGGAGGGGCAAATCCATATTGACCGTACGATGATCGCGCTCGATGGTACAAAAAATAAAAAAGAGTTCGGCGCAAATTCTATCCTCGGCATCTCGCTGGCTGTTGCCAGAGCTATGGCGGATGAGCTGGATGTGCCGCTCTATCGCTATCTTGGCGGTACGCACGCACATTTATTGCCTGTGCCGATGATGAATATTCTCAATGGCGGTGCGCATGCTGATAACCCGGTGGATATACAGGAATTCATGATCATGCCGGTTGGTGCGCCGAGTTTTAGCGAATGTATCCGGTGTGGCTCTGAAATTTTTCATGCTCTGAAAAAGCAGCTTCAGGATGCGGGCTATAGTACCAATGTAGGTGATGAAGGCGGCTTCGCCCCATCTGTTAAGTCTTCTCAGGAAGCTCTTGATTTTATTTTGAAATCAATTGAATCGGCTGGCTATAAACCCGGTGAAGATGTCATGCTGGCGCTTGATGCGGCGGCGACTGAATTTTTCAAGGACGGCAAATATAATCTGGAAGGCGAAGGCAAAATCCTCGGCTCCGATGAAATGATCCGCTATTACGAGGATTTATGTGCTCAATATCCTATTGCTTCCATCGAGGATGGTCTGGGTGAAGATGACTGGGACGGCTGGGTTAACCTGACGAAGGCGCTCGGTGATAAAATCCAGATTGTCGGCGATGATCTTTTTGTGACCAACCCGGAAAGGCTGGCGCAAGGTATTGAGATGAAGGCCGCGAATGCGATTTTGGTTAAAGTGAATCAGATTGGTACGCTCTCCGAAACGCTGGAATCCATTCAAATGGCGCAAAAGGCAGGGTTCGGTGTTGTGATCTCTCATCGTTCGGGTGAAACAGAGGACTCAACGATTGCCGATCTGGCTGTTGCCACGAATGCCGGGCAGATCAAAACAGGAAGCCTTTCACGGTCTGACCGTACGGCGAAATATAACCAGCTCCTGCGGATTGACGATATACTTGGTCCGCAAGCGCTTTATGCGGGAAGCTCTATCCTGCGTGCTAAATCCTCGGCCAAACCCTCGGCAAAAGGACAAGTCAAAAAGAAAGCGGCGTGACTTTATCGGGACTTATTGAATATAAGGGCTGGATTGTTGCCGGGGTGTTTGCTCTGCTCTTTGTCCTTGAGCGGTTTAAACCGATGGCAGCCGCGGGTCATGACCCTTATAAGCGTGTTATAAAAAATCTGTTGTTCTGGCCTCTGAATATCGGGCTATCTCTTGCCGTCATATTGCCCATAAGCTATGCCGCTACTCAAATGGAATTCTGGACACGACCTGTTTGGCTGCCTGCTGGTGCGGGGTTGGCTCTTGATATTGTGGTGCTTGACCTGTTTCTTTTTTGGTGGCATCGCAGCGTTCATATTGTTCCGTTTTTATGGCGTTTTCATGAAATCCATCATCTGGATGAGCATCTGGACACAACATCGGCGATCCGGTTTCACTTTGGTGAAGTCTTTTTTGCAACTTTTGTAAGGGCGTTCGTCCTGATAGCCTGCGCCGTTCCTTTTTCTTCCGTCATTATATTCGAAGTCATGGTTTTGGCTTTTACCCTGTTTCACCATTCCAATGTAAAACTTCCCGAAAAGTTTGAGGCGGCTTTGGCAAAGATCATGATTACACCATCTGTTCACTGGGTACATCATCACGCGATCAGGCAGGATACGGATTCAAACTATGGTACGATCTTTAGCTTCTGGGACAGGCTGTTTCATACGAACAGCCCTACAAAAAGATCAAAAGCTATGAAAATCGGCGTGGAAGGCAAGCATGATACGACTTTCCTCCGGCTCCTGATTCGGCCTTTTTTGTTTGTTAGGAAGACTTAGACGGATTAAAGGTACTTATTAAAAATTCATGCGATAATCGTGATGCGTTCCTAAGTAATACCGATCTTATCCATATCCCCATAATAGACTTCGCGGAATTCCTCCAAAAGCCGCGTGACTTCTTCGCTTGGAATGCTATTCACATCAAGCACCGCACCGCTAAGGGTTAGGCTTGCCTCTAAATTTTCTGAAACAGGAAGTGTTGCGCCAGCCTTGCTCAGCTTCTCACAATGTTCGTGGTCACGACCACGCGCATAGATATGTGTTTCCGGGTAGTGCTGGCGCATAATATGTACCAACCGTTCTGCGACCGCAGCCTCATCTATTGTGATGACAAAAACATTGGCGTTATCTGCCTCCATTCGGTTTAGAACATCATACCGACCAGCATCTCCGTAAATCACCGAAAAGCCTTCTTTTCGTGCTTTCGTAACGCAATCCGGATCGTTATCCAGTGCCAGATAAGGGACCTTGGCGGCATCTAGAATCTTTGCGATACGCTTTCCCATTCTACCAAACCCGGCAAGGATAACGAATTGTTCATCATCCAAAGCCATAGCATCCGCAGCATCTTGTGTTTTTCTTTTCCCTAGTGCTCTTTCTATCTTCTCGCCAGCTATAGCCATGAAGGGTGTTGTCGCCATACTCATGGCGATGACCAGCGTGAGCATCTGGAATATCTCCATGTCCATGAGGCCCGTTGTCAGAGCCAGCCCAAAGAGAACAAATCCAAATTCTCCGCTTTGCGACAACAAGAGCGCGGCACGAATGGACGAACCATTATTTGTGCCTGCAATCCTGCACAGTGCCCAGATCATTGCAGCTTTAATGGATAGTAATCCACCAACCAGCCCCAGAACTAAGGGCGCTTTTTGCATGAGAAGTCCAAAATCTACGGACATTCCCACAGACATGAAGAACAGCCCGAGGAGAATGCCACGAAACGGTTGTATGTCGGCAGTAATCTGGTGGCGGTATTGGGAATCTGCCAGCATCAAACCGGCCAGAAAAGCGCCTAGCGCCATGGATAATCCAATTTCTTCCATCAACCATGCTGTACCGAGTACGGCCAGAATAGCTGCGGCAACAAAAACCTCCGCGTTGTGGCTATGGGCTATCAGCCGTAAAACGGGTGTTAACACAAACCGGCCCGCCAAAATGACAGCGCCGACCACAAAAAGTGTATTGAGCAAGGTAAACTCAACGCCCTGAGCCAACGGCGCGTCATGCGCCAAAAAGGATACGAGTGCCAGAAGCGGAACAACGGATAAATCTTGTAGTAGTAAGATGGAAAAAGATGTTCGCCCTGCGACACTTTTTAAACCGTCCCGCTCAGTTAGTATTTGCAGGCCAAAGGCAGTGGAGGAAAGGGCAAGGCCGAACCCTATAACAATAGCTGTTTCTTTTGATACACCAAGTAACAAAGCCAGCCCGGCCAGAGCAATGCCCGTTAGAATGACCTGCGCTGTCCCCAAACCAAAGACAAGACGTTTCATCGCCCATAATCTTTTGAAGTTTAGCTCAATACCGATAACAAAGAGCAAAAAGACAACGCCGAATTCGGCAATATGCTGAATTTCCTGAACCTGATGAATAACGCCTAACCCCCACGGGCCAATAATGGCCCCGGCGAAAAGAAAACCAAGGACAGAGCCAAGTCCAAGCCAGTGAAAGACAGGAACCGCTAAGACGCCAGCCGCCAGAAGAATAAGGATATGCGTTAGATCAATGGTTTCGGTCATAGATTCCCATGCTGTTTTATTCCAATAAAGAACAGTCGAACTATATAATTTTACCTGTAAAAATGGTACATAAATAGCAGCCTTTTTAGAGGCGCGAGGGAGGGGGAACTTTATATGGACGATCAGAATAAACCTACAGCGGAGAACTCAGCAGAAGACGGCATTTTCTACGCGCCTTGGGAGAGAAATTTTAACCGAATAATTACCCCTTTCGAAGAGTTCATACACCGCCAGACAACGAGTGGCCTGTTGTTAATGTTCATGGCTATTTTGGCCTTGATATTGGCAAATTCCGGCTTTTATGAATTCTATAGTCATCTAAAACATATGCCTGTTTCAATAGGGATTGGTCATTGGGGGCTTGAAAAAAACCAGCACCACACGGATAATGATGGTTTGATGTATATATTTTTCTTTGTGGTCGGTCTGGAACTTAAACGCGAAATTCTGGTCGGCGAACTGGCGGATATGCGCAAAGCCACATTGCCGATTGCTGCCGCGATTGGCGGCATGATCGTTCCGGCTCTGATTTATTTTGCTCTTAATCCCGAAGGTGTTGCCGCCGGAGGGTGGGGCATTCCCATGGCGACAGATATTGCTTTTGCCCTTGGTGTATTGGCTCTGCTCGCCCACCGTGTACCCAAAGCTTTAATTACATTTTTAGTGGCTTTGGCGATTGTCGATGATCTTGGCGCGGTCACGGTGATTGCTGTTTTCTATACAGAGACAATCGCATTTGATGCACTGGCGGTTGCGGGGTTTTTGTTTACTTTACTGCTTGCATTTAATTTTGGAGGCATTCGAAAAACAATGCCTTACCTCCTCGTTTCTGTTTTCTTGTGGTACGCGCTTATGCAATCGGGCGTCCATGCGACTTTGGCAGGCGTTCTGGGCGCCTTTGCCGTGCCTGCAATCCCCAAATACAACCCAATGCGCTTTCATCGGCGGGTTAAAGATTTGATGGGGCATTTTGAGGCTAGTTATAAGCGTGATCAAAATATCATGAACAACGCAGAGCTACGAGCCATTGTACGCTCTTTGGAAAGCGGGGCGCAAAAAGTTCAAACCCTGTCGCAACGCTTAGAGCATATATGGCACATGCCTGTGGCTTACCTCGTTATCCCTATTTTTGTCTTGGTGAATGCAGGCATTCCGCTGGAATTTGCTTCCATGAGTGACACGTTATCCCATCCCGTAGCCTTAGGAATATCGTTTGGTCTTGTCGTCGGGAAATTTGTTGGTATTACCGGCGTGAGCTGGTTGTTCCTGAAATTGGGGCTGGCGCGTTTACCAAAAGATGTACGATTCACGCAGATTGCGGGCGTATCATTGCTGGCAGCGATCGGCTTTACCATGTCTATATTTATTGCTGAGCTTGCTTTTGAGACTGATGAAAATCTGCTGCTAATATCCAAAACGGGAATTATGTTTTCTTCCCTGATTGCTGGTGTTGTGGGCTCTGTTTGGTTGTTTATTGCCAGCAAACAGGTCAAATCTAACGGACAAATCTGATTGATGAGGAAGTGAACGTTGTTAAATGGCTTGTTCGGCTAATGGCATAGTGGCGGAGGAGGAGAGATTCGAACTCTCGAAGGGCTTGCACCCTTGCTAGTTTTCAAGACTAGTGCATTCAACCGCTCTGCCACTCCTCCGCATTTCAGAGATAATCCTTATAAGATGAAATGCCTGCCATATCAATTATTTCTTGTATTTTCCATAGCGATAAAGTATAAACGTTAGGGAAATTAAGGCGTAGACGCTATTCCAAAATTACAACTGAGTATAGGAAAATGACATGGCTGCTGGCGGCTTATTAGCACTTCTTGACGATATAACCGCATTACTGGATGACGTTGCTGTTTTGGGCAAGAATCTGGATGACGTTGCTATTTTAGGCAAGAAAACGGCAATGGCGGCTCATAAGGTGGCGGCAAAGAATATTGCTGTGCTTGAAACGGCTGCCGCGAAAACGCTTCCTGTCGTTGGGGATGATGTTGCCGTAACAGCCGAAACGCTTCAGGGCATGAGACCTAACCGTGAAACACCTGTGATTTGGGCTGTTTTTAAGGGCTCTGTTGTTAATAAAGCTATTTTGTCTCCGTTGTTTGTCGGACTTCGTACGTGGTGGCCGAAAATTATGCAGCCTATTTTAATGTGCGGCGGCGCTTATCTTTGTTATGAGGGCGCAGAGAAAATCCTGCATGGTATGGCGCATAAGAAGGAAGACAAGCACCCCAAACCGGCCGCGCTTGATCCGGAAATTACGGATGTGGTGGCGCATGAAAAAGAAAAGATAAAAAGCGCAATCCGTACGGATTTTATTCTTTCCGCAGAAATTACGGCTATTAGTCTTGGATCAATGGCTGCTTCTCCCTGGCCTGCACAACTTTTAAATTTGTTTACTCTTGGTGTTGGGATAGCTGTCGGTGTCTATGCTTCCGTCTGGGGTATTGTAAAAGCAGATGATGCTGGTTTGCTTCTGATGCGAAATCAGGGGGATGGTATTGGTGCCAAAATGTCCCGTGTATTGGGACGCGGCCTTTTAGGGGCTGCGCCTAAAGTTATGAGCGCTCTGTCATATGCCGGTACGGCGGCCATGTTCATGGTTGGTGGAGAAATCCTGATGCATGGTATTCCGGCTATCGGGGGTTTTGTTCATGAAGCGGCTCATGGGGCAAGCCTCATTCCGTATGTTGGTTCTGCGATTGAGACGGGGCTGCCTGTTGTGGCGGGTATGATGACCGGTGTTGTTGCGGGCTTTGTAACGATGACTGTCGTAAACCCCGCTATGAAAGTCTATAATTTCACCAAGAGCAAATGGAGTACTAATCAGGATATAAAACCGGTTGTTCAGCCTACTAAACCGACACCTTCTGCTGGTTTATCTTTATCGCGGGAAAATACTCCTGACCTATCTGTCGCCGGATCGGGCATTGTTACGACCGTCTCGCCGACAAGCGCTATGAATAAAGGTGCTGCAAAAAAAGAGTCCGATCATGATGATGAGAATGTTACAATGCTTCCTCCTGCAACGCATCCTTCTCCAAAGGATCAGCATCCTCAATTATAAATGTTTTTTTATGTTTCGAAAATTGTCTGGGCCGTTATTGCGCCGCTGAATTTTATTTTCCTTCTTTTCGTGGCGGGAACCTCGTTGCTTGTATTCAGAGTGAAGGCAGGGCGCATTTTTATTCTGCTCGGTGTTTTTTTCTTTGCTCTCTTTGGTGTTTCGCCTGCTGGTCCGTATGTATTGTCTCTGTTGGAATCGTCCTATCAAAGACCGCAGGAATTGCCGGAAAGGGTGGACGGTATTCTTGTGCTGGGCGGTAGCTTTGAAACAGATTTATCGGCTACATACGGATTTCCTGTTATCAATGATGGTGTTGAACGCCTTATTGATGCCGTGGAACTGGCACGGCGTTATCCCATGGCCATTGTTGTTTTCAGCGGCGGTAACGGTAGCCTGACAGGGCAAGGTACGCTGGAATCTACGGATACAGAGCAATTTCTGCAGCAAATAGGTTTTCCAGAGGATAATGTGTTTTATGAGGATCGCTCTCGCAATACCTACGAAAATATTCTTTTTTCCGGGCGATTGATGCAGCCAAAACCCTATGAGACATGGATTGTCATTACGTCGGCTTATCATATGCCGCGGGCTATGGCTGTGTTTGAAACAGTAAAATGGCCGGGGCGTTTGATACCTTACCCTACTGATTTTCATACGCATGGGAAAAGGGGGAAACCAACGGACTCTTTCGATGTTTTGGGTAAAGTTTATCAAACACAGCTTGCCCTTCATGAATATGCGGGGGTTCTGGGGTATATTTTGACGGGAAAAATCACTTCCCCTCACGACTAGGGATCGCTACTCTGTTCGACAGATTCACCTATTCCGAACAGCAGGAAAGAAGACTTTATGCATAAATTCAAAAAACTCTTACTGGCTCTGGTTTTTTCAATTATGGCGTCATGGCAAACGAGCGCTATGGCGGCGCAGCCCTTTGATGAATGGTTGCAGGGTATGCGGAGCAAGGCTCTTCAGGAAGGTGTTTCGGAACAGATTGTAGGGCAGGCTCTGTCCGGTATAACGCCGATCAACAGAGTTATTGAGCTTGACCGTAAACAGCCTGAAGGCACAATGACCTTTCAGCGATACAAAAAAAATGTTGTCAGTGCGCATCGTATTGAAAAAGGGCAGGAGATGATGCGCCAACACGCTGATGAACTGGCGCGTATTTCAGAAAAATATGGTGTAGCGCCTCAATATATCGTGGCGTTGTGGGGCATTGAAACAAATTATGGTCAGAATACAGGCGGTTTTGATGTTATTCACGCTTTGGCTACATTGGCATGGGACGGTCGAAGAAGTGCCTTTTTTACCAAGGAGTTACTTCATGCCCTTAAGATTTTAGATGAAAAACATATTACGTTGGCGAAAATGAAAGGGTCATGGGCCGGAGCTATGGGGCAAAACCAGTTTATGCCGTCCAGTTTTAAAACCTTTGCCGTAGACGGCGATTCTGATGGCCACAAAGATATCTGGACGAACCTGACGGATGTGTTTTCCTCAACGGCTAATTACCTGTCCAGAAGTGGTTGGACAGAAGGTCAACGGTGGGGCAGGGCTGTCCGCCTTCCTGTCGGGTTCGATAAAAAAATGATTGATCTGAAAAAAGTAAGTGAGCCTTTGTCCGTATGGAAAAAAATGGGTATCACTATGCCGGATGGTTCTCCTATTCCGGTTGTTCAGGGGATGAAAGCTTCTCTTGTTGCCCCTGACGGTGCTGACGGGCCGGCTTTTCTTGTCTATGATAATTATCGTACGATCATGAAATGGAATCGTTCGACTTATTTTGCCACCTCTGTAGGCTTGCTGGCGGATTCGATAGCAAGATAATAAGGAAACAATAATGCGCGTTATTCTGCTCCTTCTTTCGGCTTTATCGTGTTTGGCATCCTGTTCAGAGATCGAACTGGCTTCTCATGTTGTTAAAAAAGCATCGCCGACCCCTCAAAGTGTGGGGACGTTTAAAGTAGGCAATCCTTATAAAATCAATGGTCGTGTTTATCACCCCAGAGAACAATATGACCTTGTTGAGACAGGGATTGCGTCCTGGTACGGGCCGGGGTTTCACAATAAACAAACGGCCAACGGTGAAACTTATGATATGAACGAGTTAACGGCGGCGCACCGGACCTTGCAAATGCCTTCCCTCGTTCGTGTGACCAATCTTGAGAATGGCAGATCGCTGATTGTTCGTGTGAATGACCGGGGGCCTTATAAGCGGGGTCGCATCATTGATTTATCCAAGCGGGCGGCAGAGCTTCTCGGTTATAAGGCGAATGGGACGGCAAAGGTGCGGATTGAGGTCTTGAAACAGGAAAGCATGCAAATTGCACAGGCCGCTAAAGCCGGAAAAGACACAAGTGGTTATGAGGTTGCTGTTAACCGCCGGGGAACACTTCCCACGCCGCCGCGCGCACCAACTGTACTCTCGGCGCAAGGGAGTAGGCCTTCTTACAAAGTGGCTGCGGTGCAACCTGGTGCAGGAAATGCCGGAACATCGGCGGTCGTTCAATCTGTTGAGAGAGAAACGCTCATTGTACCTGTTGCTGATCATCAGCCTATTAAAACAATGATTCCCGGGCATACGCGCGGCGGGCAGTTTTATCCCGATCCTGTGATTACAGAAAACCCGGTCACGCCGACCAATATTTATGTGCAGGCGGGTGCTTTCACCGTCTATGATAATGCTATGAATTTGCGTAATGATTTGCAGACTATTGCAAAAGCCGGAATATATCCTGCGGCAGTGAATGGACAGCAGTTTCACCGTGTCAGGCTAGGGCCACTGGATAATGTAGATACAGCAGATGAAATTCTGGCGCGTCTTGTTGATTCCGGTTATAGAGAAGCTATCATCATCGTTGAGTAACTGTTTACTCTGGAGTTATAAACCAAATGGCCTACAGATTTTTATTCTATTTTTTATGTTGCCTTGTCGTGCTGTTATCGCCTTTTTCTGCTTTTGCCGCAGGAGCGCAGGCCAATCATACGAATGCCAAACAGGCGATACTGCTTGATTACGATACCGGTATGGTCCTGTTTGAAAAAAATGCCGATGACGCTATGCCGACCTCTTCCATGAGTAAGGTGATGAGTATGTATCTGGTTTTTGAAGCTTTGCACGATGGAAAGCTTGGTCTGGATGTTACCTTACCCGTCAGTGAGAAAGCATGGCGTAAAGGTGGTTCTAAGATGTTTGTTGAAGTCGGGTCGCGCGTTAAAACCGAGGATCTGATTCGTGGCGTTATTGTGCAGTCCGGTAATGATGCGACTATTGTTTTGGCGGAAGGAATAGCCGGAACGGAAGAGGCTTTTGCCGAAGCATTAACGGCAAAGGCGCACGAGCTCGGCATGAATAACAGCCAGTTTAAAAATGCCAGTGGCTGGCCTGATCCGGAGCATTATTCAACAGCACGTGACCTGGCAATGTTAGCGCACCAGACGATTGCGAATTTCCCGGAATATTATCATTATTATTCGGAGACTGAGTTTAAATATAATAATATCAAGCAAAGTAACCGCAACCCTCTGCTTTACCGTGATATAGGGGCTGACGGCATGAAAACAGGCCATACGGATAAGGGTGGGTACGGCCTGATGGCTTCTGGTGTTCATAACGGGCGGCGTGTTGTACTGGTTGTTAACGGATTGGCTAATGAAAAGGCCCGCGCTCAGGAGGGCGCACGCTTATTGGAGTGGGGCTTGAAAGGGTTCGGTAATGTTTCCCTGTTTACGGCCGGTGAAACAGTTGATTACGCTTCTGTGATTATGGGCGCTACGGAACAGGTCGCACTTATTATAGAGGAGGATATAAACATTACGGTTCCTGTTACGGTTAAAAATGATCTAAAGGTCGAGATGATTTATGAGGGGCCGCTGGAAGCACCGGTCAAGAAGGGGCAGCGTGTCGGAACGTTGCGGATTGATGTGCCGCGTTTGGCAACCATAGAGCGCTCGCTTGTTGTAGCACAAGATGTAGAGGCCTTGGGGTTTTTGGCCGGAACCTTTGCGAAAGCAAAGTTGTTGATAGGGGGAGGCTCGTCGGCTGAATGAATAATGAAAAAAAAGGCGTTTTTATAAGCTTTGAAGGCGGCGAGGGAACCGGAAAAACAACGCAGATCGCGCTTTTGGCAGACAGCTTACAAAAAAAAGGCTACGAGGTTGCTGTAACCCGTGAACCGGGAGGTACGCCGGAAGCCGAAAAAATTCGTGATTTACTGGTGCAGCGAGAAGGGGGCGACTGGACCCCTATGGCAGAATCTCTGTTGCTGTTCGCTGCGCGCAACATGCATGTTAAAGACCTTATTGCACCCGCTCTAGCTGAGGGTAAGGTTGTAATATGCGATCGTTTCACTGATTCCACACGCGCTTATCAGAGTTATGGACGTGGTTTGGACCGCAATATTGTAGAAGGTCTGAATAACCTGTCTTTGAATGGTTTTTCTCCCTCTCTTACGTTTATTCTGGATATGCCGGTAGAACAGGGGCTTATGCGGGCGGAAAAAAGACTGGCGGATAATCTGTCGCAGGAAGACCGCTTTGAAAGAATGGATGTAGAGTTTCATGAGCGGTTGCGGCGGGGCTATCTGGAAATTGCCGAACAGGAACCGGGGCGTTGTCACGTTATTAATGCTGGCCGTTCTGTTGCAGAAATTGCAGAGGATCTGGAACGGGTGACTTTGGAAAAACTGAATGTTTGATAATTTTGATATAGATGAGCCTGTCGTGGAGGAAGACCTCTCTTTGCCTGCGCCGCGTCAGATGGCCGAATGTCTTGGTCACGATGACGTTGAGGCCGCGTTGCTGGAGATGGCTAATGGAGGCCGCATGCCTCATGCTCTTATTTTTGCCGGGCAGGAGGGCGTTGGTAAGGCGACAATGGCCTTTCGTTTAGCCCGTTATTTACTTAAACATGGCAAAAAAGAGGAAGAGAGCGGTCTTTTTGGTGATGCTTTGCCCACTGTGACTCCTGCTAACATGACTATAGCCGCAGACGATCCCGTGTTCAGGCGTGTCGCATCAGGCGCTCATCCTGATTTATTAACGATAGAGCGTTTATTTGACGAAAAAAAAAGCCGCTATAAAGGCACAGTAGAGGTTGATGAGGTGCGCCGTATTGAGCCGTTTCTTCGTCTTACAGCGTCAGTACAAGGCGGTTGGCGGGTTGTTGTTGTGGATGATGCCGATACAATGAATCGTAACAGCCAGAATGCCATCCTGAAAATCCTTGAAGAGCCGCCGGAACGTACGGTTTTGATCCTTGTGACACACAGACCGGGGCTTCTCATTCCGACGATACGTTCGCGCTGCCGTGTTGTCTCTTTTGTGCCCCCGGCCAAAGGCGTGTTTTCCAGCCTTGTGCGACGGGAGCATACTGATCTTGCAAACGATGATATTGATATCCTCTATAGTATTGCCGGAGGTAGCGTAGGGCAGGGGTTGCGTATTCTTCAGGAAGGCGGGCTGGATGCCGTCAGTCACATCATGGCGTTGCTCTATAGCTGGCCCAACTGGGACTGGGTACAAATTCACGCTTTGTCTGAAACGGTCAATCGTCCAGGACAGGAAAATGCTTTGCAGTCTTTTCAGGATGTGATGCTCTGGATAACAGAGACTGTGTTAAAGGTAAAAGCACGCGGGACTGTGTTGGAAGGCGCACTGAACAATGAGGCTATCCAGAATTTACTGGATCAGTACACACTTGAAGAATGGATAGAGATTTGTGAGAGATTGAGATCTCATTTTGATATGATACAAAAGGCTAATCTGGATAAACGACAAGCTGTTCTGGGGGCTTTTTCAATATTTACTTTAAAAAAGGTAGCCTAAATGTCTGATAATAATTCCTTTTATATTACAACGCCGATCTACTATGTGAATGATAAGCCGCATTTGGGGCACACCTACACCGCCGTAGCCTGCGATGTCCTTGCACGGTTTAAACGACTGGATGGCGTTGATGTTAAGTTCCTGACAGGCACAGACGAGCATGGTCTGAAGATTATGCAGGCGGCTGAAAAAGCGGGCGTTAGCCCACAGGAGTTAACGGATCGGGTTTCTCAAAACTTCCGTGATCTTGTGGATGTCATGAATTATTCTAATGATGATTTTATCCGTACGACAGAAGAGCGTCATATCAAGGCAGCGCAGGCTTTGTGGCAGAAGATCACGGATGCGGGTGATGTTTATCTGGATAAATATAGCGGTTGGTATGCTGTCCGGGATGAGGCTTATTACACCGAAAGCGAACTAACAGACGGACCGGGTGGTAAAAAAATTGCGCCGTCGGGCGCGGAATGTGAGTGGGTGGAAGAAGAAAGCTATTTCTTCAAACTATCCGAGTGGCAGGACAGGTTGCTGGATTTCTACAAAAAAAATCCGAATTTTATTCAACCTGATTCACGCCGGAATGAAGTGATAAGCTTTGTTGAAGGTGGTCTGAGGGACTTATCAATTAGTCGGACGGCCTTTGACTGGGGTGTGCCTGTGCCGGGCGATGACAAACATATCATGTATGTCTGGATTGATGCCCTGACGAATTATATGACCTCTGTTGGTTATCCCGATACGGAATGCGAAGAATTCAAAAAATTCTGGCCGGCGGATGTGCATGTTGTTGGTAAAGATATCCTGCGCTTTCATGCCGTTTACTGGCCCGCCTTTTTGATGTCCGTAGGTCTGGAACCGCCGAAGAAGATTTTTGCCCATGGCTGGTGGACAGTCGAAGGCCAGAAAATATCTAAATCTTTGGGTAATGCTATTGCGCCGTCAGAATTAGTGGAGCGTTACGGCGTGGACGCTTCCCGTTACTTTTTGATGCGTGAAATACCGTTCGGTAATGATGGTAACTTTTCCCATGAACATGCCGTGAACCGTATTAATGCCGACCTTGCGAACGGACTTGGTAATCTGGCGCAGCGGACTCTGTCGATGATTTATAAAAACTGCGATGGCAAAATGCCTGCGCCGGGTACGTTTACGGGGGAGGATAAAAATCTATTAAATGATGCGCAGGTGCGGCTAATTGATGCCGTTCGGGGCGATTTGGACAAGCTTCAAATTCATCGCGCACTCGAGGCTGTGATGGCTGTGACGAGTGAAGCGGATGCCTATGTTGATACACAAGCGCCGTGGAAACTGAAGAAAGAAGACCCTGAGCGTATGGGTACGGTACTGTACGTGTTGGCGGAAACGATCCGCTGTCTCGCACTTATTATGCAGCCGGTTGTGCCGGCCTCGGCGGCTAAAATGCTGGATCAGCTTGCCGTGCCGGATAATGAACGCGATTTCAGCTTTATCAGTGCCGACCATGCCCTGAAACCTGGCGTAGAGATTGCCAAACCGGAAGGTGTTTTCCCCCGGATCGTCGAAGAAGAAAAGCAAGAGGCCGCGAATGGCTAGTCATCTCTGGTTTTTTTATGCCTTGTTTGCTGTGACATTTGCTTTGGGAAGTTTCTTTATTCTCTATAGTATATCTCTGAAGAATGCGACGATGGCGAATATAATCGAGATTTCGTACCCCGTTTTTACCTTCTTTTTTGCCTGGTTATTGTTTAGAGATGTGCAGTTGAATACGGCTGCGGCTTTGGGCGGTCTCCTGATATTCTCCGGCATTGCCGTCATTTACCTGAAAGGTTGATATGTATATTGATTCACACACACATCTAAATAGTAAGCGCCTGTTAAATATCGGGACGCCGGCGGATATTGTAAAACGCGCGACGGAGGCCGGCGTGGAGTCCATGTTGACCATTTGTTGCCGTGTCAGCGACGAATTCCCCGACATTCTGAATTTGGCGCAGGAGTTTGATAATGTCTGGTGCAGTGTTGGCACACACCCGCACGAAGCCGATGATGAAGCGGAGCAGGCTGTATCACAGGAAAAGCTGATCGCGCTGGCCAATTCAGATCCCAATATTATCGGTATTGGGGAAACGGGGCTGGATTATTTCTACAAGCATTCCACGCCTGAAAATCAGCAGAAAAACTTTCGCAAGCATGTCCGTGTCTGTCTTGAAACAGGATTACCGCTGATTATCCATTCCCGTGATGCGGAAGAAGACACCATTCGTATTATTAAGGAGGAGGGCGGTAATGCTGAGAACCTGAAAGGTGTTATGCATTGTTTCAGTTCCAGCCGCGCCCTTGGTGAAGCCGCCCTCGAACTGGGATTGTACATTTCCTTTTCCGGTATTGTGACATTCAAAAAGTCAGCCGATTTGCAGGATTTTGCTAAAGATGTGCCGCTTGACTTGATGCTGATTGAAACGGATGCGCCGTATCTGGCCCCGGAACCGTTTCGGGGAAAGATCAATGAACCGGCCATGATGGTTCACACGGGTCAGTTCCTTGCTAAGCTTCATGCGATATCTGAAGAAGAATTCGCAACTCATACAAAAAACAACTTTTTCAGCCTTTTTGAGAAAGCAAAAGCTGCATGAGTGATCAGAAGCTGAAAATCACGATTATGGGCTGCGGTCATTCGTCCGGTACGCCCACCATAGGCAATTACTGGGGCAATTGCGATCCGGAGGAGCCGCGCAATTATCGCACACGGGCCAGTGTCCTGATCCAAAGCGCGGATACAAATCTGGTGATTGATACCGGGCCGGATATGCGGACACAGATCAATAAAACCGGCATTGCCCACATTGATGCTGTCCTTTACTCACATTGCCATAGCGACCATATAAGCGGCATTGATGAATTGCGTGCTTTCAGACTTCGGGACAAGAAGATTACAGATATTTATGGAAATAAAGAGACGATTGAAGAACTTCAGGAGCGTTATCAATATCTGTTTCGGGATCAAAATCATGGTGTTTATCCGCGCGTTCTCAACGGCAATATCATTACAGATGAGCAATTTGGTGTGCCTATGGTGATTGGCGACATTACATTTACGGTTTTTGCTCAGGAGCACGGTACGTGTCGTTCATTGGGGTTTCGCTTCGGCGATGTGGCGTATTCTACAGATTTCGTTGATCTGGATGATACGGCGCTTAAAGAGCTCTCAGGCGTAAAAACATGGATTGCCGACGGCTGTGCTTATAAAATGCCGAATAATGTTGTTCATGCTAACCTGAAGACGCTCTACGACCTCAATGAGGTTATTCAGGCCGAGCGTGTGATTGTTCATCATTTATCACAGCAAATGGACTATCAGACGCTTAAAAAAGAACTGCCTGAGGGCTTTGATGTTGCTTATGATGGTATGGAACTGGAAGCATCGGTCTAGGGCGTTCATTTTCCACCCCCCTGAAAACACCCCTTGAATTTCCATAATACACATTATCACTTTTCAGGAGGCTATTGGTATATCTCTTATATCCCTTCAATAAATTTTAGCATGTCTTCTTCAAATCCATGTAAGTATAACGTGTTATGACCTGCTTCGGGGTATTCGATGAGTTTCTTAGGTTCGTTGGCGGCCTCATATAACTTTTTACCAAACCAGTTGGGAACAACCACATCTTTGCCTCCAACGCCGATAAAAACAGGAATGTTTATGTTTTTAATTTTTTTGCTATTTAAATATTGATCCTTCAGTAGAAAATTTTTAAACGGGACGAAGAAGAACTTTAGTCTGGCCACAGCAAGAATGCTGCTAAACGGTACTTCGAGCACTATTCCCCTTACATTATATTCTGTAGCAAGCTGTACAGCAATTCCTGACCCCAGTGACTCGCCGTACAGAATTATGTTTTCAGACGGAATAGACAGTTTCTCTGTGAGCCCCTCCATATATGCCCGGCCATCTTTATAGAAACCTTCTTCTGATGGTTTTCCGGGGTTGCCGCCATATCCGCGATATTCGGCAAGTAATACACCATACCCCTGCTGAATGAGTGACCTGACTTTAGGTGCGCGGACTTCAATATTCTGAGCATTACCATGAAACATCAATATGGTTGGTTTATCTTTAGAAAGCGGATAGATCCACCAGCCTGTTAATGTCAGATGGTCCTCTGTCGTGACTTCTATCAAACCCATCCATGGTGTGGCAGATATATCAGGTAGATTCTCATCAGGAAAATACAAAAAATGGCGTTGAGAAAAGATTATAAAGACAACAAAGACTGTGTAGATAAGAAGATATTCTGGAATCCTCTGTTTGAATGGTTTCTTCTTTTTTTTCGCCCACGGTATTTTCATCCCATGATTTTAGCATAACTCTTCTCAAAGAGCTTCTCCTGCTGTAGTAATATTCTCACCATGAGTATTAAACAAGAAAGCTCCATACAATCCCTTCTCAACGTCATGGCGCGGTTGCGTGATCCGGATGGCGGATGTCCATGGGATCTGGCGCAGAGTTTTGAGACGATCGTGCCTTATACGATAGAGGAAGCCTATGAAGTGGCCGATGCCATTGACCGGGGCGATATGAAGGATTTGAAGGATGAGCTGGGCGACCTTCTGTTACAGGTTGTTTACCATGCCCGGATGGCTGAAGAGGAAGGTCATTTTGACTTTGGTGATGTCGTGCAGGGCATTACAGAAAAGATGATCCACCGCCACCCGCATATTTTCGGTGACGAGACGGCAGAAACGGCAATGGATGTTGAAAACCGTATCTGGGAAGAACGAAAAGATCAGGAAGAAAAACGACAAGCTGCAGAAAGTGTTCTGGATGACGTGCCAAAAGCCTTCCCTGCCCTTAAGCGTGCGCAAAAACTGCAAAAGCGAGCGGCAAAGGTCGGTTTTGTCTGGCCTGATATTCAAGGAATTTTGGAGAAAATAGAGGAAGAAATCGGCGAATTGAGGGCTGAACTGAATGCGGATCATCCTGACACGGAAACGCGCCTTAAACGACTGGCAGATGAATTTGGCGATATCTTGTTTGTGATGGTCAAATTCGGGATGTCACAGGGGCTTGATGTTGAGGATTCATTACGCCAAACAGCCAATAAATTTGAGCGCCGTTTCAGAGGGATAGAGGATGATCTTAAAGCAATGAATTCATCTATCGAAGAGGCTTCCCTCGCAGAAATGGAAGAGATTTGGCAAGCTCAGAAACTGAAAGAAAAATCAGCCTAAACGCCGAGGGCGTTCAGAATTCTGTGTCAGTGGCTTAAAGATCAAGAGCGTCATCTAACCTTCCCTCAAAATATATAGACAATTGGGAGAGTGTCAAATTCCAGTTTTGAATGGGCATGGTCCATTTTTTTGTGGCGTTCAGGATG
>JAJFGQ010000076.1 GCA_021776075.1 Alphaproteobacteria bacterium
CTGGAAAAAGAAGTGTCCGATATGCGCCGTCAATTGGCAACGGGTGGTGGTGGAGAAGGGAGGGAATTGGTTGTTAAGACAAGAAAGAATGTTAAGAAAGATTTTGTCGTTTATTGGGATAATGTTGACCTTCCTGCAAAAGAATTAAAATCACTAGCAGATCAAATTAGGGCTAAAGGTGAGTACGGCGTTATAGCTTTAGGTAGTCGAGATGAAGAAAAGGCATCTGTTGTTGTTAGCGTTTCTTCAGAATTATCCTCTGATTATAGTGCTTCTGATTTGGTCACAAGGGCTTCAGAAGATTTTCTTGGTGGAAAAGGGGGCGGTCGCGCTG
Organism: Alphaproteobacteria bacterium; assembly: GCA_021776075.1. Lineage (GTDB taxonomy): Bacteria > Pseudomonadota > Alphaproteobacteria > Micavibrionales > Micavibrionaceae > JAJFGQ01. Next base: position 335 of record JAJFGQ010000076.1, read on the forward strand.
ATATGGCACAAGGGGGCGGTCCCAATTTAGATAAACTGGAAGAGGCTATTGAGTGGATTGTGGAAACATCAGCGGGATGAATAAAAATGTCACCCCCGTGAAGGCGGGGGTCCGGAGGCGACACACCTAAATGGAAGAAAAGTTATTTTATGTTTATATTCTTGCTAAAAAACGGAATGGGACATTTTATACTGGTGTTACATCGGATCTTCCCAAGAGAATTTGGGAACATAAAAATGAAGTTGTAGACGGTTACACTAAAAAATACGGTGTTAAAAACCTGGTTTATTATGAAATTCACAGAAGCGCAGAAATTGCTTTTCAAAGAGAGAAGCGTTTAAAAAAGTGGAATAGACTTTGGAAGATGAGGATTATTGATTTGTCCGGATGCCCGCCTTCGCGGGCATGACATTAAAAGAGGCAACAAAAATGAGTGGCTCTGATATTTGCTACAAATGAAGGTCGCCCCTCTGCCTGTTTTTATTTTGTATATTTTCATAATTCTGTGTTATAAATAGTTACTTTTGGATTTTAAAGAGGGAATAAAAATGAGCGACCCCGATATTTGTTACAAAGGTAAATATGCCCGTTTTGTCAAAGACAAAAAAACAGGGTGGGAATATGCGGACCGTGTTGGCAATACGGGAATCGTTATTATTATCGGTATTACGAAGGAAAAAGAGCTTGTCCTGATTGAAGAGTTCAGACCGCCTGTGAATGCCAGCGTGATTGGTTTGCCTGCCGGACTAGCCGGTGATGAAAATGTAGCCGAAGCCTTTACCGAAGCTGCGCGTCGGGAGCTTTTGGAAGAAACGGGCTATGAAGGTCAGAATTTTGAATTATTGACAAAAGGGCCGCCATCACCAGGGATATCAAGTGAAGTTGTTGATATTTATTTTGCTGCCAATCTTGAAAAAGTGGCCGCAGGCGGCGGTGTTGACGGTGAAGATATCACGGTCCATGTCATAAAGCTGCCTGATGTTGAGGCTTGGCTGGAAGCTAGAGGTAAAGAGGGTAAGATGATTGACCCGAAGGTCTATACAGCCCTTTATTTTGCTGCCAGAAAGGGTCTTTATAATAACGGCCCGTCTTAAAAAATAATTTTTATTGACATATTCATAGCCCATCCTCTATATAGCCATAATCAATAGTTGTGGAAATTTAAGAGGAGGCTTTTTCAATGGCTACAAATAATAATGATGATTTAAATCTGGAACAAATGGTTACGCTTGCTGCTGCTTTTAAGGAAGTTGTAGAAGGCCGCATTCAAAATGATGCTGTTTTAGGCGCAAGACTACAAAATGCTTTTAAACCGGGAGAAATAGAAGATTTACAGGAACTGATGGGCGAAATATTAGCTGAATCAATGGATGCTGTATTTTCCGGTACTATGAGCGAAAGTTTTATGACTCTTCAAATAAAGTTTCTGGATACATTTACAGAGTTGGCACAACGCGTTATTTCCAACGAAGATCTTTTCAGCGATTTGCCGGCAGAACTAAAAGCGCAATATGTCGTTGATACCTTCCGTGAAAAAGGCGCAGAACGTTTTGCATCTCTGTGTGAATTCAAACCGGGTTCATAACGTTATGTTTTTATTTGACATAATCATGTAGTTTGTTCTATAATTCTCGGATTATGATGAATTCGTTGAAATATAAGTTCCAAGCTGTAGCCCGCAATGTTCTGGATAATTCGGAGCGCCTTGCCTCCGCCGGCTATGCTTTTGGTAATATTACTCCTCTGGTTGAACGCGGATTACATGCCGATATGAAAACATTAGCCAGTGGCTTGTTTCTGGGGTGCTGTGTTGCCTTGTGGAAAGCCAAGGAGAACCCGCTTCTTATGAAGATCGCCGGTGCCTTTATCATGGGGGGAAGCACAGCTCTTGCCGCTAGTGGCTATGGGGAACCCGGGTTTTTGTCACAAGCGGGAAGTATGATTCCTGTGTTTTTTGCCGGGAGTCTGATGGCAACCGATTCAAGTAAGGCGCCCGTGGCCGATCCTTCGCACAAAGGTATAACAGCGTTGTGGAACAGGGCTTATAGCGCCGTCCGTAAAAACCCAGTCTTCGCCGGTGCGGCCATTCCTTTTATGGGCCGCCCCTTTCTCATATATTCCGCTTATGTTCAAAATGATCTTGGTCTTCTTCTGACAGCGTGGTCATGGACAGGCAGTGATGTCATGTTGGCCGCCTCCGATCCCAACGTAAAAAAAGCACTTAAACCCCTCCTGAAAAGTCCGGGACACGGGATATCTCTTCTTTCTGTTTCTCAGCCTGTTTAATTTTCCTGTTGCGCAAAATGAATACGCCGGATATAAAACGCCCCAGCATATAACATTCATATAAAGGACAAATAATCATGGCTATCGAACGCACATTCTCGATCATCAAACCGGATGCAACACGCCGTAACCTGACAGGTGCTATCAATAAAAAGATTGAAGAAACCGGACTTCATATTGTGGCGCAGAAACGTCTTCATCTGACAACTGATCAGGCACAGAAATTCTATGAAGTTCATAAAGAACGCCCCTTCTATAATGATCTTGTGACTTTTATGACATCGGGACCGGTTGTTGTTCAGGTTTTGGAAGGTGAAAATGCTGTGGCAACATACCGTGACGTTATGGGTGCAACGGATCCTGCCAATGCCGATGCCGGAACAATTCGTGCGGAATATGCCGAAGGCATTGAAGCCAATTCCGTTCATGGCTCAGATAGTCAGGATAATGCAGAAATTGAAGTCGATTTCTTCTTCAGCGATATAGAGCTGGTTGGCTAAGCCATCCACTCTTTCACTGCTATTTTGGCGCGTTCATTGATGGCGGGTAGCTCGGATAATAGGGCCTCCAGATTTTCTATGTGACTGGCTTTAATGAAATCCTCAATCTGAGCAGCTGTAGATCTCATTTCTACCAATCCAAAATTTCCAGCCATGCCCTTAAGTTCATGGGCGCGGGTGGCTATGCTGTGAATATCCTGTTCTTCAAAAGCTGATTTTATAAGCGCCATAATTTCATCGGCTCTTTCAAACAAACCATCTATTAATTCTTGAAACTGCTCGGGATCAACACTGTCTTTCAGGTTTACGAGGAGCGTTTGATCAAAAACAGGATTACTTTCTTTCTCAGGCGGGTTGTTTTCTTCTGTGTCCAGGTTTTGTAGCGCTGTCTCGAAGCTGTCTTCATCAAGGTCATCCTCTGATAACGTCAAATTGTCGTTCTGAAGCAGGGCGGCCATGATAGGCGGTTTTTCAGGTGCTTGTGCCATACCGTTTTCTTGCTCTGTGTCTTCAAGATCAAAATCTATATTTTTTTCCAAAACATCATCGGAAACAGCTACCGTTGTCATCTGTACCGCATTGTCTGCTTCTTCGTCCAAGGATACAGGGTTATCCAGATTACCTTTGATAACTTTATCAATGGCTGTTTGAAGGCTTTTGGGGTCAACTGGTTTGCCCAAATGCGCATTCATGTTTGCGGCATAGCATTGTCTTATATCTTCATCCCGGACATTACCACTTAGGGCAATCACGGGTATTGCTGCTTTTTCACGGTTTGCCAGCGCCCGAATAGCTTTTGTGGTCCCCATGCCGCTCATACCTGGTAATTCAATATCCATAAGAACCAAGTCAATCGGTTGGGTTTCAATGATTTCCATTGCTTCTTCACCGGAAACAGCCAAGGAAGTTTTGTGGCCCATGCGAGAGACAAATTCTTTCAAGAGTTTGCGGTTAATCTCATTGTCTTCAACAATAAGGACGTTAAGTTCCTGCTCTGCTTTTTTCATACTAGACAGGCTGCTTTTGCTGTCTTGAACGTTCTCGACGTCCCCTTCTTCCATGATGAGCACAAAGAAGAACGTGCTACCGTGGTCTTCTATACTATCAATTTGGATTTTTCCGCCCATCGCTTCAATTAAACGTTGTGAAATAGTTAGCCCCAACCCGGTTCCACCAAATTTTCTTGTGATACTGGAATCGGCTTGTGAAAAGGGGCTAAATAAATTGACCTGAGCTTCTTTAGAAATACCGATGCCCGTATCTTCAACAGAAAAACGAATACGTTTAATGCTTTGTTCTCCGGTAGCATTAGAGGGGTGATCCGAATGAACATGCACCGTTACCCCGCCTTCGGCTGTGAATTTAATAGAATTACCGATCAGATTGAGTAATACCTGCCGTAAACGTGCCGGGTCGCCTACAACATAATGGGGAATATCTGAATCCATATCAGATGTCAGGGTAATGCCTTTAGATTCGGCGTGGCCTGACATTAAGGTAATGACTCCATTGATAAGACGATGAAGGTCAAAATCAACATGTTCCAGTTCCATTTTTCCGCTTTCTATTTTCTCAAAATCGAGAATATCATTCAGTAGCGTCAACATCGCTTCGCCGGAATCTTGAATTGTCTGGTTATAATCGTTTTGTTCTTTGGTTAGATTTGTTTCCATTAACAGGCGTACCATCCCCATGATACCGCTCATCGGTGTTCGAATTTCATGACTGACAACAGCAAGAAAAGCCGATTTTGCACGGTTGGCTTCGTCGGCAAACTCTTTGGACTTCCTCATTTCTTCATTTTGCTGAATTTCACGCTCCCGTAATTCATTCATAACGATACGTTCATGTTCAATCAGGCGCTGTAAACGTAAGTTTTCGGTCTCTTCTTTTGTTTTTTTCAGATCGGAGACCGTTTCAGATTCTTCTCTTTCCAGATGTTCTCTAATTTCAATTTCTCTTTCCTGTGCCAGATATTTTGAACCCGTTGCTGTCATAAAGAGAATGCCTTGGGGCAGAAGGCCATACCAATAGGATGAAAAAACATATGAAAATGGTGGCAGGATTCCGATTATCCCTAAAAACAGAATCCCGATCCCTATCATGATGGAAAGCCACGCGCCGGCGAATTGGTATGCACCAACAGAGCCGTTATAACCCTGTGCTAAAGATAAAATGAAAATGAAAAATATTCCGGCTAAAGACGGGGCAAACATCAATAGTGGCTGTGCTATTTCTTCAGAGGAAATCAGGAAAGTTGCCGCAGCCGTCGTGGCTACAATTCCGATCAAAAACCCTAGAATAATCCGCCTTTGAAAGGCAAAGAAGGGGCTGACATCCAGAAATGATTTTGCAATTAAGATACCAAGAATAACACTTAAAGAAAAAATCCATCCCACGACTTCATTACTGTACGGAAATGTCATAAAAAGTGCGTCATTTTGATAATGAAACAAGAAAAACTGGACCATATAATATGAGATAAAAAGAATGGCGTTCATCATTCTTCTAAAGAGGGCTGCCGCAGCAAAAAAACCGATCATGGATATAAAAAAGAAATTTGCCAAATAGGTTAAATCAAAAGGATTCTTAATCTGTTCCAGGTAAATATCTGCCGGCATAAGGTCAAAATTCATAGTCGCAGGTAATCCGGCCTTGGGACGGATATACATGATAAAAAGAGCCTGCTCGCCCTGCAGAACAGACAGGGGCACGGCCTCCCCCTTCAGGGTATTCCACTGGACGTAGGGATTATCGCTCTGCGTTAACGTATCAAGATATTTTGTTCCGGAAAAATAATCATACAGAAAAATCTGGTCAATTAGTCCCATACGGCCATCCATGTGCCGTCCTAATGACAGGACCCATTTCTCTGTCCAGCTATCGTTTCTGACACTGAATACTACCCAATAGGGAACAGTTGATAGGCCCAGATTGAGGACATTTCCTCTGAGCGCATTTCCCCTTCTGCCATTCAAATGATTTTCTAAAATATTTTTATAGGTTTGCGTCCCCTCGGGATCAGGCGTTACATAGATAAAAGGAGAGAGGTCATATTTCTTTTCTGAGTCCTGCAATTGGAGATGGGGTATAACACCCGTACCCTGCGCTTGTGCGGCATAAGGCTGTAGTATTGAAAAGAAAGCCAATAACGCAATAAGCAGGAAAAAGCGCGCCACCCTTAAACGGCAGACAATATCCCTTATAACGCTACAGGAATTTTCAAAACACATGATCCTACAAACAAAAATTGATACCAGACCTAGTGGTATAATGACGAAGAAAAGTTACAGAATTATGAAGAAATTGAAAGGGTTAAGCAGGGTTTAACAAAAGATTCTCAAAATCGAAAAAATTTAAAGTAAGAACCATGCCATCAATATCAGGAGAAGAACGACAGATACGGAGCCACGTTTCATTAAAACAGTAAAACTATGCCACATTTTCAAAATGTTATCCATTTCCTGCGCATCTATTTTGACGGGCTTTTGTTCCATTTTTCTTTTCCTTTTTTCCAGTCTCTCTGTTGCTGTTTACAGGATTGTAACCTGTTCGTTAGTAATACGCACACGATTTTCGCCAATGAAACGAACGGCTTCCGGATAAGCGACATGTTCCTGTTCCAAAATACGGCCCGCAAGCGTTTCTGGCGTATCATTTTGCTTTATCTGTATTTTTTTCTGAATAATGACGGGGCCGGCATCCATAGCCGGACGAACAAAATGAACCGTGCAGCCACTTTCATTGCGGCCATCAGCCAGAACACGTTCATGTGTGTTCAGTCCTTTGTAGTCCGGTAATAAAGAAGGGTGAATGTTAATAATTTTATCTGGCCAGGCTTGTACGAATTCCGGGCTAAGAAGGCGCATAAATCCAGCGAGACAGATTAAGTCCACAGGATGACGGGCTAAAGCTTTTTGTAAGGCTGCTTCAAAAGAGGACGGGCCAGGAAAAGTCTTGTGGTCCACAATTTCAGTTAAAAGGCCGTGATTTTGCGCTATTTCAATACCTTTTGATTCCGGCCGGTTGGAGAGAACAACAGACACCTGCGCAGGAAAAGAGGGGTCCCGGCATGATTCAATGAGGGCTTCCATGTTGCTACCTCGTCCTGAAATCAAAATAGCCAGATTGAGCTTGTTTAGCGCCATGATGAATCCATATTATCAATCTGGATAACCGGAGCAGTCGAGTCCTTCTGGACAATGTGACCAATCGTGTAAACGGTTTCGCCTTCCTTCTCCAGAATGTTTTTTAGTGCATCGGCGTGAGGGGGCGCGCAGATAAGAGTCATACCTATACCGCAGTTAAAAACAGTGGCCATATCCCGCGATTCCAGTGAACCGGCACCTTGCAGCCATTTAAAAATAGGAAGAAGGGGCCATGATTGAGCGTCCAGAACAGCTGATAAATGATTTGGTAAGGCCCGTGGAATATTTTCTATCAATCCCCCGCCTGTAATGTGAGCCATGCTTCTGATTAAAGGTTTTCCGGTTTCATCACTTTCCTGAAGGGCTTTCAGGAGAGGCCGTACGTAAATTCGGGTCGGTGTTAGAAGAACATCTCCCAACGTGGCCCCAGCCTGAAATGGTGCGGGTGACGTATAGGAATAACCCTGTGTTGTTTCCATTAATTTGCGAATCAGGGAATAGCCATTGGAATGCGGTCCGCTGGCAGCCAATCCTAAAATAAAATCACCGGCTTCCACGCGCGCATCTGTTAAAAGCCGGTCGCGCTCCACGGCTCCGACGGAAAATCCGGCCAGATCATAATCGCCGGAGGGATACATACCCGGCATTTCTGCCGTTTCTCCGCCAATAAGGGCGCAGCCGGCTTGTTTGCAACCGTCTGCTACACCGGCAATGACAGTTTCCGCTATACCGGGATCGAGTGTACCGCAGGCAAAATAATCCAGAAAAAACAGAGGCTCCGCACCCTGCACAATCAGATCATTAACGCACATGGCAACAAGGTCTATTCCGATTCTGTCATGCTGTCCGGATTCGATGGCGATACGAATCTTGGTTCCTACGCCGTCGGTGGCCGATACTAAAAGGGGGTCTTTGTAACCTGTTTCTTTCAAATCGAATAAAGCGCCGAATCCGCCCAGCCCTGCCATAACACCGTTACGAAAGGTAGACTGTACGTGCGGTTTTATGCGCTCGACAACATTTGCGCCGGCTTCAATGTCCACGCCGGCTTCTTTATAAGCGCTTTCTTTCATTCTTTCACTTTGCATCCCGACCCGAAGAATTATATAATATCATGATCACAGAAAACACACAGGTGTCCTATGGCCGCATTCTATAAGCTTTTTATAAAAGCGCATATAGCCTTTTGCATCATGCTCTTCTTTTTTGCTTTTGCTATGGCCGCGGAAACGGCATCCGCCGCTTCCGAGTCGTCCGCTTTTACAATTCAGAATGTAAAGGTGGACGTTACGGCCAAAAGCGCTGCCGTAGCTCGTGAGCAGGCTTTCGGGGAAGCTCAGCAGGTCGCTTTTCAAAAATTGACAGAACGACTCCTTTCAGAAGAAGAAGCTTCTTTTTTCCAAATGCCGGGTCTTGAGGTTATTTCTACGATGATTCAGGATTTTGAGATTACAGAGGAGCAGCTTTCGAGCGTAAGGTATGTGGGTGTTTATACATTCAGGTTTAAAAACGACGCGGTTCGGAACTATCTATCGAACTATGGCCTGTCTTATTCTGATGTGCGGGGTAAGCCTGTTCTGCTTCTCCCTTATTATCAACAGGATTCTCACCCCCTTCTCTGGGGAGAGAATAACCCATGGATGACGGCATGGAGCCGGAGCGAATCTTATCAGGGATTGCTTCCTGTTATGGTGCCAATTGGTGATTTACAAGATGTCTCCGGCATAGGGAATAACGATGCCCTGACTTACGATAAGGACGCCATGAGGAAAATGTTGGCGCGTTATGGGGCCGGTGAAGCTGTTATCGTTCTGGCTATTCCCGGTTGGTACGATGGTTCTTCTGTGACCGGTGCGCCGGACGAATTGAGCGTTATAATATATCGAACGGATCGTAATGTGCCGGAATTTGCCAATAGCCTAAAAATCATAGCGAAAGATGATGCGGCAAATGACGTGTCCGGCAGTCAATTATTCGATCAGGCTGTCAAACAGGTTCGCCAGACGCTTCAACGGGATTGGAAAAGCCGGACGCTTGTTGATTCAATGCAGAATCACAGTCTCAAAGTGCGGGTTCGTTTTAAAACAATGAACGAATGGATGGAAACGCAGACAAAGCTAAATCGTGTACAGGGCGTACAGAATATTAATCTTCTCTCTTTAACGCCGCGCGAGAGTCATGTTGAGCTTATTTTCAGAGGTACGGAACAACGGTTGCGTTTAACATTGGCACAAGCTGATATGACTCTGACAACACCACATATTAATTTTGCAGATTTTTACACGCAAGCACCACGTAATACACCGAATAATCAAACATCGCCTCTGGTCTATGACCTGTATTTAAACAAATTCCGTCAGAAATGACCTTACTAATTGATCTTCAGGAGAATAGCTTATGACAGCACGTAATCATTTTTATTTCTGGGCCGGCAGCTTTGCCCTCTTTATGAGTTTTGTCTGGATATTTAATGATGTTTTATTGCCTTTCGTTCTGGGTATTGCCATAGCCTATCTGCTTGATCCTCTGGTCGAGTTTTTGGGAAAGTGGAAATGCTCCCGCCGCGTAGCGACATTATTAATTCTGGGGCTGTTTTTTATTCTTGTTCTCGCCATACTGGTTTTAATTGTACCGATCACCTACCGGGAAATCATGCATCTGTCAGAGGTTCTCCCAGGCTACATAGAGAAAATATGGCTTATCCTGACGCCCTATACGGGCTGGCTGCAGGAAAAATTAAACAACGGCGCCCTTTCCACATTTCAGGAAACCCTGCAAAACAATGTGGGTAATGCCCTGAAAGTCAGTGGCGGTCTTTTGGAAGGCCTGATGGGTGGCGGACAAGCTATTGCCGGTTTCCTCTCTGTTGTTATTCTGACGCCGATGGTTGCTTTTTTTACGATAAAAGAATGGCCCGCCATGACGGGCTGGGTAGATGCTCTTTTGCCCCGCAAAAATTACGATACCATCAAAACACTTCTGAAAGAGATTGACCGGAAACTGGCCGGTTTTATCCGGGGGCAACTCAGTATCGCTTTTGCTTTGGCTCTGATCTATGCCTGTACCCTGACCATTGCAGGTCTTCATTTTGGTTTTCTTATAGGTCTTGTGGCAGGGTTTTTGTCCATTATTCCTCTGGTTGGGTCTACGGTCGGGTTACTGGTTAGTATTTCTGTGGCCTGGTTTCAAACCGGGGAATGGGGTTATGTCGCTATTATTGGCAGTATTTTTCTTGTCGGGCAGTTTATTGAAGGCAACATCCTGACGCCTAAATTGCTTGGTAAAAGCGTCGGGTTGCATCCGTTATGGATTCTTTTTGCTCTCATGGCCGGCGGCAGCCTGTTTGGTATTGTTGGTATGTTATTGGCTGTGCCTGTCGCCGCCATTATTGGTGTTCTTGGCGGCTTTGCGCTGCGTACCTATCGGGATAGCCCTTATTACGAACAACAAAAAGAAAAAGCAAAACCGAAAAGAAAAACAACAGCGAAGAAAGCCAAGGCGACATGACTGCTTTAGCCAAACAGATACCATTGGATTTAGGGCACCGTCCTGCACAAGGGCGCGATGACTTTCTAATTACGGCGTCTAATCGGGATGCTGTGGCGTGGATTGATCGCTGGCCCGACTGGCCGGCACCGGCTTTTGTTCTTTACGGTCCCGCCGCTAGCGGAAAAACGCACCTTGCTGCGGTATGGAAGGACCATACAGATGCCGCTTTTATCGATATGTCTGATCTTGTCTCTCAGTCGGCAAATGATTTGGCGGCGATGGCGGAGCATCTTGTATTGGACCATATTGATCCGTGGTTTGAAGACCGGGAAGCGGAAACCACCCTTTTTCATCTTTATAATTTAATGCGTGAAGAAAATCGTACCTTGCTCCTGACAACACGTATCGCGCCGTCTCATGCGTCTTTTGCTCTTCCCGATCTGGCGTCACGTTTGCGGGCAGCGCCGGCGGCGGCGATTCAACCTCCCGATGATGCGCTGCTGGCGGCTGTGTTGGTTAAATTGTTTACCGACCGTCAATTGCAAATTAATCACGATGTGCTGGATTATATTTTACCGCGTATGGAGCGTTCTTTTACGGCGGCGCGTGATCTTGTGGCGGCGGTTGATCATCTGGCGATGGCAGAAAAACGGGCGATTTCTATTCCCCTGATCCGCCGTGTCCTGCTTCAAAAACATGATTAAGCGTATTGGCTTCAGGCATTAATCCGGTCCAGTTATTACAATCACACTCAATGACCGACAACGTGCCGGGCTGGTAAGCCGGAAGAAGCTCACCTGTCAAAAAAGCGACAATCTGGTGCATACCGGGATTGTGACCGAGCAGCAAAACAGAGTGGTGTTTATCATCGGTGTTTTTAAGCAATTCGTAGAGAACTCCCGCTGGGGCGTTATAAAGAGTCTCCGGAAAGGTGATTGCGGGGTCGGGTAAATCGGGTAACAAAATGTCCAGTGTTTGCCGTGTTCTTTTGGCGGGAGAGCAAAAAACACAGGACGGGGCTATATCCTGTTCCCGCAAAGTTTTTGCCAAGTCGGCCATATCGTCACAGCCCTTTTGGCTTAAGGGGCGGTTAAAATCATCCCCGGACGGCAACATGGGTGATTGCGCATGTCTTAATATATAGAGACGGCGGGCCATTTTTTAGTCTGCCTTTTGTTTAACAATCTGGCCGTCTTTCAAGCCGAGCATAATATCCCCTTTTTTCAGGGCCAGCGCTTCTTTGCCAAAGACTGCGTAGCGCCACCCTGTCAGGAGAGGGATATCGGCTTCATCATGCTGTGCCAAAACTTCAAGATCAGCGGCGCTGGCTACCAGTTTTGCGGCGACATCATGTTCACTGCACTGAATGCGGAGCAACATTTTCAACATCTCCAGAACCGGTGTTAACTCCTGCGGAAATCGTTCTTTTTTTACAGGGGTCGGGCAATCGGAGTGCGGCACAGCCAGCCCCTTATGAACGGCATCCAATAATGCTTTTCCCAATCGGCCCCGCGCCATATCTGTCGATATGTTACGAATCTGCGTCAACGCATCCACGGTCTTTGGTGCATGAACAGCCAGATCAACCAGGGTGTCATCACGTACAACCCGGTTTCGCGGTACATCACGGTGCTGCGCTTCCCTCTCACGCCAGGCCGTAACCTCTTGCAAAACAGCCAGAACTTTTGGTTTGTCTGTTTTGACTTTAATGCGTCGCCATGAGTCTTTGGGGTGATTTTCGTAAGTGCTTGTGCTGGTTAAAATGTCCATCTCCGCATCAACCCAGCTTGTGCGGTTTTGTTCCTTTAGTTCTGCCGACAGGCTTTTATAGACGTCGCGCAGCCATGTTACATCACCCAGCGCATAGGTTAGTTGCTTATCCGACAAAGGACGGCGTGACCAGTCTGTAAATTGCGGTCCTTTATCAATTTTTTCGCCACAAATATTGCCGACGAGGTTAAGGTAGCCAATGGACTCGCCGTAGCCGCAGACCATGGCGGCGACCTGTGTATCAAAAAGAGGATGGGGAAGTTTGCCGGTCAGATTAAAGAAAATCTCCAGATCCTGTCGTGCCGCATGAAAGACTTTGGTAATTTTTTCATCAAACATCAGCTCATAAACAGGCTCCAGATTCAGAGCGCTGCAAAGCGGATCAACGGCAACAGGGTCACCCTCTGGTGCCGCCATCTGGATCAGGCAAAGCTGCGGATAATAGGTTTTATCTCTTAAAAATTCCGTATCGACAGTAATAAATTCACTATCGGACACACGCCGGCAGAATTCTGTGAGGCTTGTTTGATCGGTTATGACAGTCATAAAACTACTTATATGTTAATAAAAGCGCGTGTGTAACAGATATTGACAGAGGAAAGGCAAAAGGTCTACAGTCACATTCTGTTTTATGTAATATAGGGTGCGGCAACGCAAGATAACATATGAAAAAAAGTCAGTTTTTAATGGCCCTCTCCGGTACGTTCCTCGTTGCTTCTATGGTAGTACAGGATGTTTCTGCCGGGCAAGAAGTATCGTCTGGTTTTGACCGCACGGCGTGCCCTTCTCTTTCTGAATCAGATAGAAAATGGCCGCATACATGGTGCGCCCTTTTTGATGCCGCTGCCAAACGGCCTCGGCTTTTCGATCTTCTTTTCTATGGACGCTATGATGCTTCGGAAAAAGATAAAAAAGATATGAGGGCTAAAATCCTTAAAAGCAGAGCGTCTCTGTTAAAACCTGTCGCTGATTTAAAGCTTCCTTTTTATAACCTACCCTCTGTCAAAAAAGGAGCCTGTCTTACGGTCAGGTCTAAAAACCTTGTGACCAGAGATTATAATTTTCCAGAGGCGGCAGATTTGGCAGGAAAAACCCCTATGCGGGCCTTCCGGATAACATCTACGACTGAAAAAGCGGAGGGTTTATCTCTTTCAACGGATGCCTTTATCAACGCTCATAAAGGTGCGGTAAAAAACCCGAAGCCGGGGGCCTCTCCCTTGCCACTTTACGTTATCGGTTGCGCTAAAACACGGAAAGAGGCCGATAGCCTGATCCGTAATGTTTATGAAATGGAAAAACAGGTGGCCATCGTGCAGACAGAAAACTGGCTGGCTGTTGATACGATATTGAAAGGCGCATACAAGCCCTGAGCCATATCAATTCTTGACGAAAGCCTCAAAAAAATGTCTTTTAGGTCGCGTAAATAAAGAGCAAAGGAACCATCATGCACGCTTATCGTACACATAAATGCGGCGATTTAAGAAAAGACAATGTCGGTGAAACTGTAAAGTTGTCCGGCTGGATTCATAAAAAACGCGACCATGGCGGCGTGTTGTTTGTTGATCTGCGCGATACATATGGCTTGACGCAATGCGTTGTGGATGAAGGCTCCCCCCTGATTGATACCATTGATAAATGGCACAGTGAATCGGTTATTACCATCACCGGCCATGTGAAGGCGCGCGCCGATGAGACGGTTAATACAAAACTGGCGACGGGTGATATCGAAGTTTATATCGACGAAGTGGTTATGCAGTCTGAAGCCGATGTTATTCCCTTTCAGGTCGCTGAAGATGACGGCACAGGCGAAGATCACCGTTTGAAATACCGTTATCTCGATCTGCGCCGTGAAAAAATGCAAAAAAATATTCGCCTGCGTAACAATGTCATACGTTCTATCCGGGAACGTATGTATGCACAGGATTTTCAGGAATTTCAGACTCCGATTCTGACGGCTTCCAGCCCGGAAGGCGCGCGGGATTACCTTGTGCCGTCTCGCCTTCATCCGGGTAAATTTTACGCCCTGCCGCAGGCGCCGCAACAATTTAAACAGCTTCTTATGATGTCCGGTTTTGATAAATACTTCCAAATTGCGCCCTGCTTCCGTGATGAAGATGGCCGCGCTGATCGTCTGGCGGAGTTTTATCAGCTTGATGTTGAGATGTCCTTTGTCACGCAGGATGATGTTTTTAATACGCTGGAGCCTGTTATAAACGGGATCTTTGAAGAATTTTCAGACTTTAAAGGTAAAAAACAGAGCGTGACACCCACGCCGTTTCCCCGCATTCCCTACAGGGACGTCATGCTGAAATACGGCTCTGATAAGCCGGATTTGCGCAATCCCCTCGAAATTGTCGACGTTACAGCCGTGTTTGAACGTGATGACGTCGAATTCAACGCCTTCAAAAACGTGATTAAAAAAGGCGGTGTTGTCCGTGCCATTAAAGCGCCGGGTGTTGGGGGACAACCGCGCAGCTTCTTTGACAAACTCAATAGCTGGGCGCAAGGCGAAGGTGCACCGGGGCTGGGCTATATATTGTTTGAAGGAAACGAAGGAAAGGGTCCGATTGCCAAATTTGTACCGTCGGAAGCGCAGGCTCAGTTGCGCGAAATTGCCGGACTGGAAAGTGGTGATGCGGTCTTCTTTATTTGTAATCTTGAGAAAAAAGCGGCGCATATGGCCGGGCTTGCGCGTGATAAAATCTGTGACGATATGGGTGCAAACGGATTACCGGGGCGTGAAACCGGTTGCTATAAATTTTGCTGGATCGTGGATTACCCGATGTATGAACTGGATGAGAAAACCGCGAAAATTGATTTCTCTCATAATCCGTTTTCCATGCCGCAAGGCGGTTTGGAGGCGCTGAACACCGAAGACCCTCTGGAGGTCATGGCCGATCAGTATGATTGCGTCTGTAATGGTTTTGAACTGGCTTCCGGCGCGATACGGAACCATCAGCCGGAAATCATGGAGAAAGCTTTCGGTATTGCCGGATACGGCAAGGACACGCTGGAAAAGGAATTTGGCGGTATGCTCAATGCCATGCGTTACGGCGCGCCGCCCCATGGCGGGATTGCTTACGGCATCGACCGGATGGTCATGTTGTTGGCGGATGAGCCGAATTTACGGGAAGTCTATGCTTTCGTTATGAACGGCCAATATGAAGACCTTATGATGAATGCTCCGTCCGAAGCGACACCGGATCAGCTCAAAGATCTCTCCTTAAAGCTCAATTTGCCGAAGCCAAAAGTAGAGGGCGGGGAAGAAGAGAAGAAACGGGCTTAGGGATATGTCGTCTAAACCTGAACCACAAAGACCTTATGTGGGCGCACATCTGCTCATTATTCAAGACAAGCAGGTCTTGCTCATGAAACGCAAGAAAACAGATGGATTGAATGGCTGTTATGCGCTGGTTGCCGGAAAGGTAGATCGCAGCGAAAATCCGTCTATTGCCATGATCCGTGAAACCTATGAAGAGGCCGGGATTACAATCCATCCCGAAGATTTAAAACTCGTTTCTATTCTTCACCGTGCGCACACTGATTATCTTGGTAAGACGGAAGATATTATAGAGCTTGTCTTTACAACGGAAAACTGGGAAGGCGCAATCACAAACAGGGAACCTGACCTGTGCTCAGAGTTGGCATTTTTTCCAGTCAATGATTTGCCGCCCGAAACAACAGACACCGTGCGTCGCGCTCTTCATTGTTATAACGAAAAAATCCCATATGTAGAAATTTAACCATAGCAACTTACTCGTCACCCCGGCGAAGGTCGGGGTCTATTTATGAGTCTGTGCCATGCTATGAATGGATTCCGGCCTGTGCCGGAATGACGCGGGAAGGAAAACTCTGCGTTTTCTGCGCCTCTGCGGTTAAAATATTAAGCCGTTTTAAACATGGTCTAGTGGTTCCCATTAAGAAATAAGACATTTTACCATTGCCGTCATCGCCTGAATACGCGATGCCTATTCTAGGGCGACCCATGTACGACAAATAGATTCCCTTAGGATTTGCGAAGCAAATCCGGGGAAAGACGCTACAGCTTAGACGGCATAATGCGCTATATCAGGATATTCAACCAACTCAAAATTTGGAATATATTCCTATTTCTGCTATAGTGATCTTATCAACGGGAGAGATGCGGCCTTTTTGCGAAGGCCGTTTTTTATGCGGAAACAAAAAAACTACGAACAAACTGAAGGGCTTTAATTTATATAATAAAAACAGAAGGCTACACATGTTTTGATGGGCTGGACACAAAGATGGCCCGGCTCATCTTGGGGAAACGAGCCGGGCCGGGGGGTTTCGTCTGCCTAGGTTTGGGTTCACGGTTAGGGAGGGGCGACAGACGAAAAAAAAGTTTTACCAAACTGGTCTCATGCGGGCATGGATTGGCTCCCCCTTTGGCCCTTATGACGCTTGCTGGCATACATCCGCATATCAGCAGCGTTAAAAATTTTCTCAGCAGAATCGCCTTTTCCGTAGGCTTTCAGGCCGAGACTGGCCCGGACAGGAATTTCATCCCCATACCAGGCCAGCGCCAGATTGTTCAGCTGCCAGGCAATATCCTGTGCCCTTTCCGCAGCTTCACATTTGGTTGTGTTGGAGAGAAGAAGTACAAATTCGTCACCACCCAGACGCGCCGCGACATCCATAGTGCGGATTTCGGCTTCGAGGGTACGTGCAACAAGGCGCAGACAGGAATCGCCTGCCATGTGGCCGTGTGTATCGTTAATCGCTTTGAAATTATCCAGATCAATCAGAACAAGAAGCCCGCCGGAGCTAATGCAACGTTCGCATTTATCGAGTTCCCGTATAAAAGACTCGAAAAAGCCGCGCCTGTTGACCAGCCCCGTAAGTTCATCTGTTGTGGCCAGTGTTTCCAGTTGCGCGATACGATTATTTTGCCGCGCCAGTTTTTGTTCGGCTTCATCAATCATCTTCTGGGCGTATTTCAGAAGAGCAACGGTTGCGCTCATACTGCGCTGCCAGCCTTCTTTTTCTAGATCATATAAATCCAGACGCTGGGCTAACCGTTGCACTTCATCTTGCTGGTCGTCTTGCTGGTCTTCCTGTTGGAACCGATTCTCGTGAAATCCTTTCGTGTCACCGCTTGTCCGCGCCTTTCCGAAAACGTGACGGAATAACAAGCCGGCTGATGGTGTGCTTGCCTTCCAGTCTTCCCTGTATTTCACAAGATCGGTCGTCATTATCATTACCTTTATCTATTTCGTCTTTCATTAAAGGAGGTGATTACGTTCTGCGATTGCTACCGGCCTCCCTGGTCTTTTACATTGCGAAAGCCGTGCCAAGAATGCTGATGTATTTTGTTTGTTTGTTTTCAGTGTATTATAAGGTTCTTCTCATGAGGTTTTTGCCGGATCAAGCCGGACATTTTTATCCGGCAGGGACAAATTTTCCTACCTGTAGGCGGAAAGAGTTGCCCTTTCCCGTGTTTCGTCTTGCCTTGCCGGAACGATGCTTTATCATCGGGGGAAAGGGCTTTTATATAATGATGTTTTCCTTACGGCATTTAATACGCACGTTTATATTGGTTATGACGACTGTTCTGCTCTGGGGAGCGGAAGAGGGCGGTGCCGCGACAATAAATAAAGAGGATATCGTTAACGGATTGCTGCCTCATAAGGCTCTATATGACATTAATATGGTTAGCAAAAGCAGCGGCGCACAGGTTCTGAATATAAGCGGCCAGATGTTTTTTGAATGGCAGCCGGACTGTGAAGCGTGGACAACGAACCATCAGTTCAAATTACTTTATGAATATGCCGATACGTCTCCCATGCATATAACTAGCGATTTTTCTACCTATGAAAATTATGATAGCCAAAGCTTTGATTTTACGTCACGGCGCAAAAGAAACGGAAAGCTCTATCAGGAGCTGCGCGGACGTGCTTCAATGGATCAGGACGAAAAAGGAGAGGCGCTCTTTTCTATGCCTGAAGGGCTTTCTTTCGATTTGCCCGCGGGGACGCTTTTTCCGGTATCCCATACTCTGGAGTTATTGCGCCGGGCGAAAACAGGAAAAAAGTTTTTTCATGCGACAGTTTTTGACGGCAGCGATGAAGATGGGCCGGTTGAAATTAATGCCTTTATTGGTAAGCCTGTGAATGCCATGGCCAATCTGACGCCCTCTCCTGATATGGATACCGCCTTAATAAATACACTGGCGTGGAATGTGCGTATGGCGTTTTTTCCCCTGCTTAACCCGGATTCAGATGCGGATTATGAAATGGATGTCGTCTTTCATGAAAACGGCGTTATAAGTGATATGTTGGTCGAATATAAAAATTTTTCAGTCACACAAAAACTGGTCGCTATCGAAAAACTGGAAAAAAAAGAGTGTAAGGCCGTTAAATAGCAGGGAAATCCATTGATTTAACAGGGCTATCGACAGGCTTAAAAAATCCATTTACTTTAACTCTTTGGCAAGTCCTGTCAGTTATGATCATTAAAGACGGTAGGAACAGGTATTGTGTTTGTAAATGGGGTGGAGAAGACAGAAAATATGACTCATACGGTTCTGGTAGTTGAAGACAACGAGTTGAATATGAAGCTTTTCCACGATTTGCTGGAAGCGCACGGTATCGATACGATTGAAACAAAAAATGGACATGAGGTCCTGGATATTGCCCGTGAACATAAACCGGACTTGATCCTGATGGATATTCAATTGCCAGAGATATCCGGATTGGATGTAACGCGCTGGCTGAAAGAAGACGAAGAGCTAAAAGATATACCTGTTATTGCCGTAACGGCCTTTGCCATGAAGGGTGATGAACAGAAGATTCGTGAGGGCGGGTGTGAAGACTACATATCCAAGCCTATTTCGGTTACGAAATTTATTGATGTCATACGAAAATATCTGAACTAGGAAGGGAATGTAACAATAAATGTCTGCCCGTGTATTGGTTGTTGATGATATTTTACCCAATGTGAAGCTGCTGGAAGCAAAGCTCAGCAGCGAGTATTATGATGTCTTGACAGCGACCAGTGGCGAAGAAGCCCTGATAAAGGCTGCTGAGGACAGTCCTGACATTATTCTTCTGGATGTTATGATGCCGGGTATGGACGGTTTTGAGGTTTGCCGCAGAATTAAAGATAATCCTCTTCTTTCTCACATTCCTGTTGTTATGGTGACGGCTCTGACTGAAAACGAGGACCGTGTGCGCGGTTTGGAAGCTGGTGCCGATGATTTTCTTAGCAAGCCTGTCAATGATATAGCGCTTATGGCTCGTGTGCGTTCTCTCGTGCGTCTGAAAATGACGGTTGATGAATGGCGGGCCCGGGAAACGACAGCAACGCAGCTCGGTGTGGCTGACGCAGAAGCTAATGTTATGAACGAACCGGTAGAACATGCCAGAGTTCTCATTGTAGAAGATCAGAATTTTGAAGCCGATAAAATTGTTGAAACGCTTCAGGTGGATAATGATATACTTATCCCTGTCGATAGTGGCATGAAAGCTATGGAGTTGGCGTCTCAGCATGATTTTGATCTTTTAATTGTCAGCTTGAATCTGAAGAAAGAGGATGGCCTGAGGCTTTGTTCTCATTTGCGTTCCAACGAAAGAACACGCTCTGTTCCCATTTTGATGGTAGCCACAGAAGAAGATATGGAGCGTGTCGCCCACGGTCTTGAAATAGGAGCCCATGATTATATTATAAGGCCGGCAGATCGTAATGAATTACTGGCGCGCGTTCGTACGCAAATTCGTCGAAAAAGATTCCAGGAACGTTTGCGTGCCAATTATGAAGTCAGCCTTTCCATGGCTTTAACGGACAGCTTGACCGGTTTATATAACCGCCGTTATCTGGAAGTCCATTTGCAAAAACTGCTGGAAAAAAATCAGGATACAAAAAAGAATTTATGCGTTCTGATGCTGGATATTGATCATTTTAAAACTGTCAATGATACGCACGGTCATGGTGTTGGCGATGAAATTTTGAAAACTTTTTCTCGCCGTTTGATGGATAATCTGCGTAGTTTTGATTTGGTTGCCCGCATGGGCGGTGAAGAGTTTGTTGCTATTATGCCTGACACGGCGAAGGATATTGCGCTTATTATTGCTGAACGTTTGCGCCGTTCCATCGCTGAGCACCCCTTTAAATGCAGCGCCTCTGATGGTGAGCTAACGGTTACAACGTCTATCGGCGGCATTCTGGTCCAGCACGGAGAGCATACGGTGCAGGAAGTGTTGAACCGGGCAGATAAGGCGCTTTACGAAGCAAAGAACGGTGGACGGGACTGTACGGTATTTGAAAATATTGGTAAACTGGACCCTGAGCAGTATAAACAGGAACCCCGTGCTCTTATTGAGTAAATATTAATAGCAACAGCAATGAAGGAGACGGTTGTGCGACAATGGAGGAGGCTTTTTTTCTTGCTGATTAGCTTGGCCCTTTCTCTGACCCTGTTAACGAACGAGGCCTGGTCTACAAAAAAACATGAAAAAACGCCTCTTGAGATCGTAGTGGAAGATCTTCGAAAATGCTCAGTAACAAAAAATCATATGGCCCGTCTGAAATGTTACGATGTGTTTTCTGAAGAAAAGGGCTTTATTACCAAAGAAAAAAGAGAAAAGCGGGTAGAGGGTCTGGGGCAATTTGGGTTTTGGAGAATGGAAGGCGAAACAAGTGTTAAGGGCCAGATTACAACATATCTCAGACTAGATTCGACGAATGAGATTCTTACGGAAGCCCGCGTAAAAAAATCACCGACATTTATTATAAGCTGCACTCAGGGAACAACGAATGCTTATCTGGATTGGAAGGGCCCTCTTAAACGGAGCGCTTATGATAGGAACATCTATGTTTCCTATAAGATAGGAGAAGATCCGCCACAGCCCGAACAGTGGGAGCTTTCCATGGATCGCTATGCGGCGTTCTCTCCCCGTTCTACGGAATTTGTAAGAGAGCTTCTATCAAGTGATAGCTTACTTATACAGATAACACCCGCCGATGATTCAACTATGACACTTCGTTTTAATCTGGAGGGCTTGCAGAATGCGCTCGATCTTCTTGTTGAGCGTTGTTATAAGCGGCACTAGAGTCTTTCTTCCTATTCATAAAGAGATAGGGGCTCATTGACGGCGTGTTCCGAATATGGGATATGATTATTTATCAGGCATAATTCAGAGGAAAGTATAATGAGGTTATCGGGGAAGTTATCAGAATTTTTAAGGCTGGGGTTGTGTCTTGCTTTTGTCGCCGCCGCCGGAGGTATGTCTATGACTTCTTCTGCCTGGGCCGTAGACGATAAAACGGATACATGGGGTTCTTCGTTTACAGGGCGGGGGCATCTTGCTTTTGAAGACCCGCCTAATCCTGAGAACTATGTTGGTATTGAGCCTTCTTCTGGAGCAGATCCTGAAAAGGAAGAGGCTGTTGCCGAGATTGTTGAAGATCGTACTGACAATGATTCCGGTGATGATTCCGGTGGCTTCGGTGAAAGTTCCGTGACATACGGCGCGGAAGACGGCGAATCATCCGGTCCTGTAACTTTTGAGTGATATTTCTTTATATATCCTAATATCCTAGAAACGGCGGTTTAGATTAAAGAAAAGCCGGGGGTCCCGGTCTCCCTGTGTCTGAACATCGCGATTTAAAGGAATGGCAACCAGAAGCCCTGCGGATGTCAGTTCGTTAAACTCTGCTCGAACGCCAAAGCCTGTAGAAGTTAGCGTATCTGTTTTCTGTGAACTGGTTGTCGCATCTTTGTTCCAGATTCTGCCGGCATCATAAAAACCATAAAGCTGATAGCTATCAAGAAAGGGCGTTTCATAAGGCTCGTTCCACTGGACCTCCAGCTTACCGGCAACGCCTTCGTCTCCTATGATTTCGGAGGAATCAAAGCCACGACCATAATTGCCGCCGCCCAGACCAAATTCTTCCGAACTGTACAGGGGGTCATTCGTAACCTGTCCGGTGACACCAAGAAGAAGGTTTACGTCCTGTGTAACACGTTGCAGACGCTGTGCTTCTGCATTAAGCTTCAGGAAATCCCGGTCAGCCCGGGCGCGTGAGCGGTTTATATTGTTGTTATTGCTGGCTCCGAAAAGATCCAGACCTTGCGATATCTCCATATCCAGAACGTTGTAGGCAACACCCAGAATTGTATCCAGATAGTCAAAGCGTCCACCAACGCGAACGGCCCGTATACGGTCTTTCCGTGTGGCTTCTACATCATTACGGCTATTGACGTTCCTGTAGTCAAATTTGGCCCTGCCGCTCAGGTTCATCGTCCGTGTGCGGATAAAGGGATGGTTAATTGTAGCGGCCAGATATTTCGATTGCCCGCGCACATTGAACTGATCCAGAGAAAAGCCCGGTTCTGTGTTCGTGTCGCTGCCAAAAATATCAAACGTCGTACCATATTTCCCGAAAGGTTGTTTGTAAGCGACAGAAAAATATTCCATTTCTCTTTCGAAATGAAAGCTCGGTGCCACAACAAGCTGCGCGGATATGGTTTCATTATATCCCAATAGCGAGTTCAGGCTTCCGGCAGCAGAAAGCTGAATAGGTCCCAGGAATCGCGTGCCGTAATTATCAATGCCGATTGTCGCGTCAAAAGACTTGCGCTCGACAATGATCAGAATATCCGCAGCTCCCGTCATGTCCTTGGAGGGGCTTAAGACGCTGCGGGCTGTGATGCCGGGCAGGTCGTTGATCAGAAGAAGCGCCCGTTCCAGATCATCAATATTCATGGCCGTCTGACTGGCCGCTTTGATTTGGGCGGCATAAGTGCGGATTAATTCCAGTGCGCTTTGGTCGTCTTCTCCCTGAATTGTAACGTTGTCGATAAAACCTTCTACGACTTTCAGGTGAGGGCGCCCGTCTTCAATTGTCTGCGGGGGAACAACAACCTGTGTCAAAATGTAGCCGTCATTTCTGTATTGACGGGTAAGTTCTGCGGCAATCGTATAAAGGTCGGCAAGGGTAATGGTTTTGCCTATTCTGTCCTGATAAAGGCTATTGAGTTCTCCGTCGGTATAGGCCGTAACGCCGTCAACAATAATGTCGGTTAGATGGAAGGTAATATTTTCCGCCCCTTCCGGTGGTTCTTTTATGCTGAGTTTGCGAACCTCAACTTTGGGCATGACCTGCGGTGCCATATCGGGGGTCTGGATTTGATCTTCCACCCGGCCGGGGAACGCCGATCCTGTCTGTGCCGGGGGAACCGGCTGTGCAGAGGCTTCGAACGCCACTCCAACGGTTAATATGAACACAGCCGCACTTTGTAATGTACGGAATAGCGCTTGTCTCATAACTAACTTCCTTCTCAATATGCCCAGTCTTAAAAACTAAGTCTTAAAATTATTGTTTCTTATTTTTGCTTTATATTACGTGCCACGTCTTGTAGAGCAAAAAAGAAAATTTGGAAACCCTCTTATGTGATTTTGCGCTAACTTTCAAGAAAAGCCAATTACATTAGTTTTTTCTAATAAAGCGGGCAGAGCAAGGACTCTGGCTATTTTCCGAAATGTGTAATATTTTGTGATCAGAAAAGGGTTAAGGTTTCCTTAATTATGTCTTGTGTTTTTTTCTTAAAAGGGGTTATAACACCCCAATAGTTTATTTATGGAGTAGTGCAGGGGCACTATATGTGTTACGAACTGCACCATAAAAATAGAAAAAAATATGCGGAGAGCAAAAATTAATAAGGCGTTCAAAAGGAAGGTGCCAAAATGAGTACAGTCATCACACAGAGTCAAAAAGAGCAAAGCAGTCGTATTGCGAACAGGAAACTGCGATCGCTTTTGTCGACAACGACATTGACTGCGGCGGGTCTT
>JAJFGQ010000077.1 GCA_021776075.1 Alphaproteobacteria bacterium
ATCTTCTCGCAAGGCTGATAATGCTACTTTGGCCTTAAAACTGGCCGGGTGGTTCTTTCTCGTTCTACTCATATCAATGACCCTCCTTTGGTCATAATTAGTAGCTTAGCACCCTGTCCGAATTAGTGGGACCACCTCTAAAATCAAGTTTTATAGATTTGATGGTTTTTAACTCTTTCTCTTAGCCTAAGCAGTGTAATACTTAATCTATGATAACAGTTAGAATGTTATGCGCGATACTATTGAGTAGTTAATGCTGTTGGTAGCCCCAAGGTAGCCCCAGATAAAACAAAAGCCACCGCTAGGGTGGCTAAGTCATTGAAAAAAATGGTGCCGCAACCAGGAGTCGAACCCGGGACCTGATGATTACAAATCAACTGCTCTACCAGCTGAGCTATTGCGGCATACCAAAATGCTCGACCTTATTATAGCCTTATTACGGGCCGGGTCCAGATTGGAATCTCTTATAGTGTAAGTGTTTTTTAAAGTCGATCTTTTTTTAAACCCTGAAATAAAAACTGGAAATAAGCTCTGCCGGAACTATATGACTTACTGTATAGTGATTACGCGTTATAATCGGATTTATAAGGAGAGATAGATATGAGTAATATTATGGAGTTTATAAAGACTAAACTGAAGGGCTCAACAAGCATGCCCCCCGGAACCGGACATGCCCCTCACGCACATGATCATGCTCACGAGGGCGGTTGTTGCGGTGGATCCCATGAAGAAGGTCACGACCATGGGGCCAAGGAAAAAGTTGAAGCGGCCCCTGTGCCTGATGAAGATACGACAAAACCGGATGGCGGCGGCTGCTGCGGCGGTCATTAATCTAAATTCATGAGCTGGGTTGTTTATGTCCTCGAATGCGGGGATGCGACGCTTTATACCGGGATTACCAATGATCTTGCCCGTCGGGTCGCGCAGCATGAAAAGGGTGCGGGCGCGAAATATACGCGTGGGCGCGGGCCGCTTAAAGTCGTGTATTTAGAAAAACAGGCTGATCGTGCCACGGCTTCCAAACGCGAGATTGAAATCAAAGCTCTGAGCCGTGCAGAGAAGCGGGCCTTGTTTTCTGAGTAGGGCGCTTGACTCTAGGCTACTTGCCCGCAGGCCCATCCCGAACTCCACGCCCATTGGAAGTTATGGCCACCGAGATGGCCCGTTACATCAATGCATTCACCAATAAAATAAAGGCCGGGCACTTTTTTGGATTCAAACGTTTGGCTGGAAAGTTCGTTTGTGTCTATGCCGCCGCATGTCACTTCGGCGGTACGAAAGCCCTCGGTAGCATTGGGTTTGACCGACCATGTGTTAATGTCATCGGCTATGGCTCTTAACTTTTTATCCGACAGATCTGCTATTTTTTCGTCTCTTTTTTCATTGGGATCGGATGTTTCGGCAATGATTTTTGCAAGGCGTTCCGGCAGATATGTTGTGAGCACGGTGTGCAACATTTGTTTGGGCTGTTCCGTGCGTGCTGTTTTTAATGCCGCGAATATATCCGTATCGGGAGCCAGATTAATCGTGATGATATCGCCCGGTTTCCAGTAAGACGATATTTGTAAAATAGCCGGCCCGCTTAAACCGCGATGCGTAAAAAGAATGGCCTCCCGAAAACTTGTTTTACCACAGGTCACGACAACCGGATCAACGGCGGTGCCGGAAAGTTCCTTGGTCAGGTTCAGTATATCATCGGTGAAGGTTAGCGGCACAAGTCCGGCGTGTGGCTCAATAATATCAAGACCAAACTGTCTGGCAAGCTTGTAGGCAAAATTGCTGGCCCCCATTTTCGGAATTGAAGGGCCACCGCTCGCTATAACGAGTGTTTCGCATTGATAGGGGCCTTTGCTGGTGCTGAGTGTAAAGCCGTTGTCCGTTTTTTCAATCGTGTCAGGCTCTGTTTCCAGCTTGATGGTGACATCGGCCTGCTCACACTCCATAAGCAGCATATCAATAATCTCCTGAGATTTGCCGTCACAGAAAAGCTGGCCCAATTTTTTTTCAGGATTTTTTTCATGATATTGAATGCCGTATTGTTCAACAAGAGCGATAAAATCATGCTGATTGTAGCGTTTTAAGGCAGATTTACAAAAATGTGGGTTATTTGAGAGGAAGTTATCCGGCCCACAGTGCATATTTGCAAAATTACAGCGCCCACCGCCCGAAATACGTACTTTTTCAGCAGGTTTTTGTGCCTGATCGAGGATAATTACGCTTTTTTTGCGTTTTCCAGCTTCGATTGCACACATAAGTCCTGCGGCGCCCGCGCCGATTATAATGATGTCATAAGATAACAATTCATAATTCCTTTCTTTGCAAGGAGCGCACTATAGGGTATTCCTTTGAAAACCTCACGGAAAAGATAAAATAAAGGGAGAACCAAGACATGGCGACGAAAACAGCCTATGAGAATTTGAAGGAGCGCTTTGCGCAAATGAGCAATCTACAGAATGCCGGCAGCATTTTGGGAAAGGACATGGAAACCACCATGACATCAGGCTCTACAAATGACCGGATAGAACAGATAACAGCGATTGCTATGGCATCTCATCATCTTATGACGGACCCTCAAGTCGAAGAATGGCTGGACAGGGCGGAAAGCGATGCCTCTAATTTTTCTTCTGAAGACCGGCGCAATCTTGATTTGATGCGGCGGGACTGGATTCACGGTGCGGCTTTGCCTGCGGACCTTGCAAAAGCGGAAGCGGAATTAAGTGCCAAAGGCGAGCGCATGCATGTCGAACATTTTCAAAGTGGAGACTGGTCTAAAATGAAAGACTGGTACGAGCATTCTTTTAATATTGCGCGTGAAGTCGGTGATGCTAAAAAAGACAAATTAGGCCTGCCGACTATTTATGATGCATTGGTGGATACGTATAGTCCCGGCATTCGCGTATCTGTGATTGAAACGGAATTTGCCGCTCTGGATCAGGAATTACGAAACCTTATCCCGGCCGCGGTCGCCAAACAAAAACAACAGGCGCCGACCCTGCCATTGAAAGGTCCTTTTCCGGCACAGCAACAAATGGAGTTGGCGACCCGGGTTGCGACAGCCATGGGGTTTGATTTTAATCGCGGTGGTTTATTCGCCATTGACGGGCATCCTTCATCCGGCGGCAGTTCGGACGATAACCGGATTACAACGCGCTGCAAGGAAGGCGAATTCTTCTTTTCTTTATATTCCTCCATTCATGAAGCCGGTCACGGCATGTATAGTCAGAATGAGCCTCTCGCCTGGCGTTATCAACCCATAGGGGGGCATCTGGGGATGTCCGTTCATGAATCTCAATCCCGTATCATGGAATGTAACGCCGCTATGACAGATGAGTTTATTGAGTATCTGTCCGTACAGGCGAATGATATTTTCGGCTCTGATCCCAGCCTCTCCGCAGGGAATTTGAAAAAACATATTCATAAAGTAGAGCCTTCTTTTATTCGTATTGCCGCAGATGAGCTGA
Organism: Alphaproteobacteria bacterium; assembly: GCA_021776075.1. GTDB lineage: Bacteria > Pseudomonadota > Alphaproteobacteria > Micavibrionales > Micavibrionaceae > JAJFGQ01. The sequence continues at coordinate 3,462 of JAJFGQ010000077.1, forward strand.
CTTATTCCATGCATGTGATTTTACGATTTGGACTGGAAAAGGCCATTATTGAAGGTAAGCTGGATGCTAAAGATTTACCTGAAGCCTGGAATGCGGGTATGAAGGAAAAACTGGGTGTGATCGTACCGGGCAATGAAAAAGGCTGCATGCAGGATGTCCATTATCCTATCGGTTCTGTGGGTTATTTCCCATCGTATGCTTTGGGTTCCATGTTGGCGGCGCAGTTTTTTGCAGCAGCGGAACGCGCCAATCCGAATTTGCGGACAGCTTTGGGCAAGGGAGACTTTCAACCGTTGGCAACGTGGTTGCATGATAATGTGCATTCCCAAGGTTCAATCATGCCCGCGGATCAAATGATTAAACAGGCCACAGGCGAAGGGTTGAACGCGAAACATTATCTGGACCATTTCAAAGCCCGTTATTTGTAAAACGGGCTGTTACCGGGTCTGATAATATGATAAATATTATCCATGTCTTTGTTTTCCCGCCTGCTGCAATTCGTAAAAAACCTGATTGATAATGTGACGACATTTTTTTTGTCGGGGCGCAAAAAAGAGCTTGTTGTTAGTCCGGAAAAACAAGAGCCTCCGCCGAAGCCGTTATCTTATATTGTGCGGCAGGAGCAGGAACATGCTTGCGATGCCTATATGAAGCTGAAATTGCAATTCCGCGATGCCGGGCGTATGGCAGCTATTGCAGAAACAATGGGCCGCGATTTTCTAACAGCAATGCCGGACGGCGCATGGAAAAGCCGTCTGGTGCAAATTTCCTTTCTCCACCGCCGCATGCATGAAGATATTAATAATGCTGGAATCGCCGGGCAACTTGAGCGCGCACAAAGTCATTTATCCAATCATGCCGAAGACTGGGATGAATGGGATTGCGCTAATTTGCGGGAAATGGAGGATCTATATAAGGAGCATTCTTCGATCACCGGCGAATTAGTTGAAAAGAAAGCGAGCTTGTCTTATGAGGGGCGGCGGCGGCATCGTGATGCTTTGGCAGCGGGCGACTGGGCACAGGCTCGTGAGTTCCTGTCTTCTACAATTGATCTTCACCGGCATATTGCCGATCTTAAATGCAAAGCGATGGGCCATAATTCGCTCTATCAGGTGTTGATGGCAGAACATATGCCGGGTATTCCTGTCAGTGATGTGGAAGACTGGTTTGGCGGTTTGGAAAAAAAACTTTCTAAAATGCTGCCGCAAATTCTGGAGAAACAAAATAAAGAACCGGAGCCGCTGGATATAAAAGATTTCTATCCTGCCAAAGCGCAGATGTGGCTGAACCGGGCTTTGCTGTCAACAATCGGCTTTGATTTTGAGCGCGGCGGTTTGTATGAAACAGGCCATAATCCGGTGGAGGGCGGCACGCCTGATGATACGAGGCTTGTTATTAAAAATGTCGATACGACAAATTTTCTCGATTCCATGAAAAGCACTCTGCATGAAGGGGGGCACGGGCTTTATATTCAGGGGCTTCCTCGGAAAATATGGCGTTACCAGCCGGTCGCTCGTGATATGAGCGCGGCTCTGCATGAATCTCAGGCTTTGTTGATTGAAATGATTATGGGGCGGACGAAAGAGTTTTTTACGTTTCTCTCTCCCCGTGTTGAAGGTTTGTTTCACGGTTTACAAAATCCGGTACTGAGCGCAGAGAATTTACATGCCCTAAAAACCCGTGTGAATCCTTCTGTGAGCCGTAAAAAAGCGGATGAAGTTACTTACTTTTTTCACATCCTTCACCGTTTTCGTCTGGAACGGGATCTGATTGAAGGGAAGCTTAAGCCTGTTGATTTACCGGAGGCGTGGAATGAGGGTATGGAAGAGCTTTTGGGTATAACGCCTGAAAATCATACGGAAGGTTGCATGCAGGATGTGCATTGGTTTGTCGGAAAATTTGGTTACTTTCCAGCTTATGCGGTTGGCCATATGATGGCCGCCCAACAATATGAAGCGATTAATCGTGATTTAGGGCCTGTGGGGGATATGATTACGAAGGGCGACTTTATCCCTGTTAAAGAATGGCTGAATGATAATGTTCATGGCAAGGGCCGTTTGTTGTCAGTTAATGATTTAATGAAACAGGCTACGGGTAAAAACATATCTCCCGATTTTCTAGTTAAACATCTTGAACAGCGGTATTTATCGGTTGCCTGATTATCTCCCCCGATTATTCTTCATGACACAGTGTTACTCTTATGGTGAAATGCCTTTATGATTCGCTATATTTCCACACGCGGGCCGGGTGATCCGCAGTCTTTTACCGATGTGTTGTTATCCGGCATGGCGCCGGATGGCGGATTGTATATTCCTGATAGCTGGCCGGAGCTTGACCGTGATCTCTTATCCCATATGGCCGGCCTGACTTATACAGATGTGGCAATGCAGATCATCAAGCCTTTTGTGGGCGATGATATTGATGCCAAAGTCTTGCGGGGTCTTTTGGCCGATACTTACGAAGGCGATGCGTTTGATCACACGGCTGTAGCCCCTTTAGCGCAGCTTGGCCCTTCGGCGTGGTTGTTGGAGTTATTTCATGGCCCGACATTGTCTTTTAAAGACTATGCCTTGCAATTTCTAGGGCGCTTATTTGATCATGTTCTGGAACAAAAAGGCGAACGTATGACTATCGTTGGCGCGACGTCGGGTGATACCGGCTCGGCAGCGATTGACGCCTGCAAAGATTCCAAAAATCTCGATATTTTTATCCTTCATCCGCAGGGACGCACATCCGAAGTACAACGGCGGCAAATGACAAGTGTAAAGGCCGACAACGTTCATAATATTGCTGTGGCGGGGACATTTGATGATTGTCAGGCGCTGGTTAAGGCCATGTTTGCCGATCAAAAAATGCGTACTGATCTGAATTTATCAGCTGTGAATTCAATAAACTGGGTGCGTATTATGATGCAAACAGTTTATTACGTGACGTCTGCTCTATCGCTGGGCGCGCCGGACAGGCCTGTTTCCTTTACTGTGCCGACAGGAAATTTTGGCAATGTTTATGCGGCCTGGGTTGCCCGGCATATGGGTATTCCTATTCATAAGCTGGTCGTGGCCTCCAACCGGAATGATATTCTGACCCGTTTTTTTGAAACCGGTGAAATGGAGTTAGAGAAAGTCACGCCGTCTTTAAGCCCTAGTATGGATATACAGGTTTCCAGTAATTTTGAACGGTATTTATGTGATTCAACGGGACGGGATTACAAAACCCTGACGCAGTGGATGGACGATTTCAAAACGAAGAAGAGGTTTGCTGTTGATGAGGCCTTGCTGGAAAAAACACGCTCTGACTTTCAGGCTGTGCGTTGTACGGACAATCAGACGCTGGATATGATAAAGGCCTGTTACGAAGAAACGGGAATTATGATTGATCCCCATACGGCAGTGGGACTTTATGCTGCTATGCAGTCTATGGAGACTGACCCTGCCGTGCCGATGGTTATACTGGCCTGTGCCCATTCTGCCAAATTCCCCGATGC
>JAJFGQ010000078.1 GCA_021776075.1 Alphaproteobacteria bacterium
CGTGTTGCGGCTGACGGATATTATTTGTGCTGTTGTGCCTGTGGGCCTGTTCTTTGGGCGATTGGCCAATTTTGTGAATGGCGAATTGTTTGGCCGTGCGACAGATAAACCGTGGGGCGTGTTGTTTCCTTACGGCGGTGAATTTCCCCGTCATCCCAGCCAGCTTTACGAAGCGGCTCTGGAGGGTGTTCTTCTGACAGTAATTCTGGCATTTTTGCTTCACAGGTGCGCAATTCGGGAGCGGCCCGGCTTGATCTCTGCCATTTTCCTGCTGGGGTATGCAGTGTCGAGAATGATCGTAGAATTTTTTCGGGAGCCCGACCCGCAGATTGGCTTTATCCTTGGTGTTTTCACGATGGGGCAGGTTTTATGTCTTCCTATGGTGGTGGGCGCGGCCATTTTAATTCTGTATGCTCTTAGAAAGGGAAGGGCTATTTCATCATGAGCAATAATCTTCAAAAGCATATAGAGCAGCAGATACAGATGCACGGGCCGATGGATGTGGGTACGTTTATAGCAACGGCACTGGGGCATCCGCAATGGGGTTACTACATGAAGCAGGACCCGCTGGGCGTTGATGGTGATTTCACAACAGCCTCTGAAATTTCCCAGATGTTCGGGGAATTGCTGGGCGCATGGGTGGTGGATGTCTGGACAAAACTGGGCCAGCCCTCTCCCTTTTTATTGCTGGAGTGCGGGCCGGGCCGGGGAACTTTGATGGCTGACCTTTTGCGGGCGACAAAGGCTGTGCCGGGGTTTCATGATGCTATGCAGATTCATCTCATGGAAACAAGCCCGACACTGAAAGCAAAACAGAAAACAGTTTTGGCGGGTTATACACCGCAATGGCACGATACGCTGAACTCCCTTCCCTCAAATGCGCCGCTTATCCTGTTGGCGAATGAATTTCTGGATGCTTTGCCCGTGCGGCAATTGCAGAAAGTCGGACTGGAATGGCAGGAGCGCGTTATTGCTGTTAATGACAACCAAGCCCTGACTTTTGGTTTAAGGCCAGCCGGGCCTGATCTGATGCTGATGATTCCGCCGACGGTCAAATTTTCTCCTGACGGCTCTGTTTTTGAGCTGTCGCCTGTACGCGATTTCTTTGTACGGAATGTTTGTAACAGGCTTGAAAACCAAGGTGGTGTCGCTTTGTTCAGCGATTACGGACATGATAAATCGGCACCGGGCGAAACCCTGCAGGCTGTCAAAAACCACGCCTATGTTCCTGTGTTGGAGAATGTCGGGGATGTGGATTTAACTACTCATGTTGATTTCGGAGCGTTGGCTGTTGCCGCGGGGGAAGAAGGCATGAGTGTGAACGGACCCGCGGAGCAGGGTGCTTTTCTGAAAGCTTTGGGTATTAAAGAAAGGGCCGATGCTTTGATGCAGACAGCCACACCGGGTCAGCAACAAGATATTCAGACAGGGCTGGACCGTTTGATATCCTCAACACAGATGGGACGTTTGTTTAAAATGATGGCTTTGCGCCATGATAAGGCTGTGCCGTTGAGTGGGTTTTAGAGCATGATTCCTGTACCTCATGCTTTTTTCGGTAAACAGGGTGTTTCAGAAGATTTTGTCGACCCGGTATTTGCAAAGCAGGTGCATGGCACCGAATGTCTTTATATAACGTCGCCTTTCCCCTCTGATAGCCCTCGTCCTGAAGCTGATGCGATGATAACAGATGTGCCGGGGTTGCCTCTGGGGGTTGTCACGGCTGATTGCGCGCCTGTTCTTTTTTACGGTGAAAAGGACGACGGCCAGCCTGTTGTGGGTGTTGCCCATGCCGGTTGGCGGGGGGCTTTGTCGGGTGTGCTCGAAAATACGGTTGCGGCTCTGGAGCGTTTGGGTACGGAAAAAGATACGATTTGCGCGGCTATCGGTCCGTGTATTGGCCCTGACTCTTACGAAGTGTTAGCGGATTTCATCGTGCCGTTCAGGGCGCAGGATGCAGGCCATGACATGTTTTTTAAGCCTGCCTTGCGCGAAGGGCATTTCATGTTTGATTTGCCCGGATACGTGTCCCATCGGTTAAAATTGTCGGGTGTTACCGGCGTTTCGTTTGTGAACAGAGACACCTACGCGGAGGAAGAGGCGTATTACAGCTTTCGCCGCAGCACGCACAACAACGAACCTGACGATGGCAGACAGGTATCGGCTATTTATGTGGGATGATCAGAATATTATCTGGGTATCGTGAATTCCGTTTTTCTGCGCGGTACACGTTCCACTTTAGTATATGTGTTTCTGATGGCCGGACTTAATGCAGAAAAGAAATAGAATAGCCCTGCACCGGCCATAGCGCCTCTGGTTAATCCATAGAGAGCAGAGTCGCCATCTCTTTTGTTTGTTGAATCCGGCAGGGTTTCAGGGGCGACGTTCATATGGGTCTGATATTTTTTTGCGTCCCCATTGTCCTGAAAGTCTTGCCACAATTTCCGGTGAGAATTCTGAGCGTTTAGAGTCGGTGAATCCATGCTGTTCGTTTCGCGGAGAATAACACCGTCATCATCATTTAAACGAACGGTTAAACCTTCTGCTTTGTAAAGGCGTATATCTGGCGAGCCTTCTCTGCCCTTACTAACATCTTCAAAAACGGTTAAAATTTTCTTTGTCCGATTCTGAACGGCAGCATAATCAGTTTCGATAGTATATTTTCCATTTTTCAAATGGTTATAAAATTCATAGGAGCCGTCTTTGTTTTTCAGCAGGGCTGATTCTTTGCCCAGTGTTTTGACAAAGGAGGCATCGGCAATCCTGTCCTGATCTTTTGTGTCTGGTGAATCAGCCAGAGGTGGATCATAGGAGGCTGCATTTATCATCATGCTGAGCGCTACACCGGCGCAGCTAGCCAAAAAAGGAAACAAGAAAAGGCCGGCTATATGATCAGACTCTTTAAACTCAGCCCATGTTGCTTTGGTAAAAAATGTCAGGCCGTTATTGCCTTTTTCATCTTGTCCGAAAATCCGGGTGAGGAGCGAAGGGTTTTTAGGGAATTTCTTTTTTTTTGCGTTTTCTCCAGCCATGATGCGGTTATCCTTTTGCAAAAAATCGATATAACGGAAAGAGGCATAGCGCTGAATTCTGCGCTATGCCAATAAAATTTCAGATTTTCTTATTTGCCCGGCTTTGGATCGTTTTTATAAGGTGCTGCGTTGCTTGTATCCGTTTTATCGGTAGGTAAAGTGCGTGTGAACAAATTAACGCCTTCGTCTATCAGTTTTTCCATGCGTTGCGCACTCTTTGTGTTCTCTCCAAAGACCGTGTTGAGTACTGATTTCTTGATATTCATGTTCGTATCTCCTGTGTTTGTTGTCAGAATAACGACTTTTAGCATGTTGCTTTCATTTATGTCAAAGAAAATCGTCAAGAATGGGAGTTGCTTTTTTCGGGCGTTTTTTTATAGTTCTTCATAGTCTCTTTTGGCAGACGACATTCTAGATTGAAGGCAAACACATCATGAAACTAATTGCAGGGAATTCCAATCGTGCGCTGGCTGAATCCATGGCCTCTTATCTTGGTGTATCTTTGGCAAAGGCGCGTATTACACGTTTTTCCGACATGGAAATATTTGTAGAGATTGAAGAGAATGTCAGGGGAGAGGATGTTTTTGTCATTCAATCCACATCTTATCCGGCTAATGACAACTTGATGGAGCTTCTGATTACGATTGATGCGTTAAAGCGCGGATCGGCGCGGCGTATTACGGCTGTTATTCCTTATTTCGGTTATGCGCGGCAGGATCGTAAAACAGGCGGGCGGACGCCGATTTCGGCCAAGCTGGTGGCGAACCTGATTACATCTGCCGGGGCGGACAGGGTTTTAACGATGGAGCTTCATGCCGGACAGATACAGGGCTTTTTTGATATACCGCTAGACAATCTGATTGTATCGCCGGTTTTTGTACCGGAAATTCAAAAGATTTTTAAGGGTGAAGAACTGGTTCTGGTGTCTCCTGATGTGGGCGGTGTTGTCCGGGCACGGGCACAGGCCAAATTGTTGAATGCCGAATTGGCGATCATTGATAAGCGCCGTGAAGAAGCCGGGGTTTCCGAAGTGATGAATGTGATCGGAAAGGTTGACGGCAAAGTTTGCATTATGGTGGATGATATTGTGGATTCCGGCGGTACGCTTTGTAATGCGGCAACGGCTTTGAAGGAGCAGGGGGCGAAGGAGGTCCATGCCTATGTCGTCCATGGTGTCTTATCCGGAAAAGCTGTGGAACGGATTTCTGATTCCGCGCTTGAAACCCTCGTGATCACGGATAGCATTGCCGCGACCGATGAGGTGCGTAAATCCAACCGGGTCAAACATCTTTCCGTTGCGCCGTTGATGGGCGAAGCAATCAAACGGACGAGTGAAGAGCGCTCCATTTCGGCTTTGTTCGGGTGAATGATGCCGATTTTAAGCTTTTTTAGGTGCGCTTTTTCCTTACCGACCACTATCACATTAAACCCTGTATGCCACATTCTGTAGAATCTCTTTCAAAAATCGAATGCTCGATAAGCCGATCTTTGGGACAGCTTTGTGCCAAAAGCGGACTTTAGAAATGCTAAAAATCTGGAATATCTTCTGGTGGGTTAGCTCTTTGATGATGGGCAGTCATAATCCGTTCAATAATATTTTTTGGATACGGTTTGTCCGGCTTTTTATCTGCGTAATACTTAATCCAAAGATGGTCTGTGTCGTTTGAAATCAGCCTATCAACAAAATGTGACGGGTCATTGTAAAAAAAAACAGCATGAGCGGGGCAAGGATCACAATAACCCTCTAATGCCAAATCATTCATCATATCATCCAGCTCTTGAAACCAAACTTGCTGCTGCTCCACTGTTGCGGGTGGTAAATTTACATCTACAAATACGTATAGAGGAATGTCTTCAGCTTTTTTATATGCATCTACAACCAGCCCACGGGCACCAACCTTATCGGCTTTGGCAAAAGGATGACCGCCAGTGAAACCCTTTACACCTTGGCGGCGGCGACTCTTTGCTTCAACTGCCACCTTCATACCGGTTTCTTTTTCTACAGCTATAAATTCAGGGTGGCGTTTAGAATTATCGGATTCATCCTCGAAGTTTATCTCAAAACCCGCAGCAACAAAGAGAGCCGCTACCCATAGCTCATGTCGCGCTGCTTGGAATGTATCAACATCTTTTAGACGCTTAATCATCACTTCTTGTAATTCAGCATTGTCGTGAATGATGTAGAGATCGTAAGCTAACCTTATCCACGCAGCTCCTATACCAAATTGGAAGTCTTCTGTCTTTGCATCCTTACGCGCGAGAGTCGCGTTATGGTGATCACCCGAGGCGTGAAGCCATTGGATGGCTGGATGGCGATTTTCAAAAGGCTTGTTTTCTTCTGCTTCTAAAAAAGCATTACCAAAAACATGCAGCGCATAATCAACAATGGCGTTAATAAAATTATAAGGCCCGGGGTTAGCTTGACGGAAAATTTGGTTCCCGATGGCAACAATATTACTGTCACCCATCTTAAGCAGTTGTGGTTTGTTTATCTGCCCGTGCTTACTTATGAATATCTCACGAACTTGTTGCTTCTCTTGGAATATTTTTATAGCACCTTGAGCAGCCCTGTCCCTCCGATAATGACACTTGTCATACCTAACTCCACTACCACAATGACACGGTTGCTTTAATCCAGCTCTTTTTTCTTTTCTATTCATGTTGCAAGTAGGTTACTACGCTAAGTGAGCGTGTCACATATTATATTTAGCATTTCTAACGCCCGCTTTGGGTCGTTCATGCCCCTACTCTTTCTCAACATAGATGGCATCACCTCGCAGCGTTTGGTATTCGTCTGTGCCTGAATAAAAAGATCCGCCGGTCGCAGAAGGCGTATAGCCACTATATCCCTCCTGCTTTTCTCCCATGTGGCCTAGAATTATGCCATTAGCGCCAATCTTAGCGGCCTGATTTTTTAGCTCTTCAACAGCCCGGTCTAATGCTTCTTGTTGTAAAAGAACCTCTACTGCTTCAGATTTAACGATACCAATATATTCAAAGTTAACTTCTGGGGCTGTCCGGTAGATCACCACATGGGTGGAGTCTATTGGAGCACGTTTGTTGCCAGTGACTAATGATGAGCCGGTGGTGCATCCAACAAGCAGCAACACGACTATCAAAAAAGAAAACTGTCTTAAAATCATATTATTGCCTCAATTATTTTTCTTCATCTGTTGTATCCCCATAGTCCCCTATGGGTCGTTTGCGGACTTGCCATCGTCTCTATCGAGCGTCTGCTTTTACACAATAGGCAATTATCAGCTCATTAGAAATTAAGTTTTCCCAAAAAACAAGCATTTGGTTAGTCTGGCAACTCTCTGTCTTGATTTGTTGTCTTTGTCTGTGATATGTCACTTTTATGGATAAGAAAGAGCGCAAAAAGAAGACGGTTTTTAAGGTCAGGAAATTTCATCCTGACCGCAAGGGGCATCCGGCTCATATCGTCCTTGTCCGGAATAATAATTCTGCGGCGGCTTTGCAGGATATCCTGGATCAGGTGCATGGCAGCGATTCAGCTATCAATGCGGCGATATGGCTTAATCCTGAAAAGACGGGGATTGAACGTCATCTGGATGATGTCAATTACTGGTGCGATATCTATGGTATCGGCTTTACCGGGCTCAGGACAAGCTCACGCGATGGGTTTAACTCTCTCAGGACATTCTTTAACAAGGAGGCACAGCGGCGTCGTGACGTTGCCAGAGCGCAAAAAGGACTGAGGCCTTTGCTGGATCATGTTCTGAAGCGGCTGGAGATGTTTGGCACGGTTTTTCCCGGCAGGGATGTGCGGGTCAGTGTGAGTGCCAGCCCCTATGCAAAGCTTACGACTCCGGGTGGGAATGCCCATGTGGATGGCGGCGCGGAGGGTGAAGACCGGTTTATAGAGACGCTGGCGGGGGTTCCTGTGGGGTTGATCAATAATAAAAATGTTGTTTTTGGCACGGGTTTTAACAGGGTCAGGTTGAAGGAGACTCATGAAGCAGCCGTTACTTTATGGCAGGTTCCTTTGCACGCTCTGACGATGCTGACATCCTACGGGAACAGCAATAAGCCGATTATGCATGCGCCGCCGCCACCCCCTGAAAACGAGTTGCAACCACAAAGGATTGTGGTGACTTACGACCTTATGAAGAAAGATGCACCGCGTCCTTTTTTACCTTTTTAGGTTTTGGCCCTAAAAAGCTTGATTTTTATTGCGTTTCCCATTACTTATTACCGCGCTTTGTGGCCCGCACCCCTGGAGGCGGTCCCGGCTTATGATAAAAGATTGAAAGGAATAAAATATGTCTAACAAATATGCTCTAAAGGCAGAAGCACGGGATGAGGCTGGTAAGGGGATAGCCCGCGCATTACGCCGTGACAACAAAGTTCCCGGTGTTATTTACGGTGATAATAAAGAAGCTATCAAAATTACCATGCCTGCCAAGGAAGTGCAGATAGAGTATGGCAAAGGCCATATGTCTACGACTCTGTGTGATATGGAAGTCGGCAAGGAGAAGCATTTGCTTCTGGCTCGTGATATTCAGCTTCACCCGGTGACAGATAATGTACAGCATGTCGATTTTTTGCGTGTAACAGCGAAAACGAAAATCAAGGTGATGGTGCCGGTCAAGTTTGTTAATGAAGAAGAGTGCCCTGCTTTGCTGGAAAAAGGCGTTATGAACATTGTGCGCTATGATGTTGAATTGCTTTGCCGCGCCACGGAAATTGCGGACTTTGTTGAAGTGGACCTGACTCCGTTTAATATTGGTGATGCCGTGAAAATCAGCGATGCCATTATGCCGGAAGGCTCTACACCTGCGATTGATGACCGTGACTTTACAATTGCTACTCTTATGGCACCGCGTGCGGTTGTTGAGGAAGAGGTTGAAGTCGAAGGTGAAGACGGTGAAGTTGCCGAGGGTGAAGAGGGCGCAGAAGGTGAAGCCGCTGAAGGTGGTGGTGACGAAAAAACTGAAGGCGATAAGGGCGAAGGGTAGCGTACTCTGTGGTCTATGCTTCATCTTTTTAAAAAGCGGGAGTCTGATATGTGGCTGTTGGCGGGATTGGGAAATCCCGGTGATCAATACAAAAACAACCGCCACAATATCGGCTTTATGGCTGTAGATGAGATCGCGCAGGCTCATAACTTTCCACCTTTCAGGAAGAAGTTTCAGAGTGAGTTTTCTGAAGGCAAACTTGCCGGGCAGAAGGTCGTTTTGCTGAAGCCGCAGACCTACATGAACGAGTCCGGGCAAGCCGTTAAGGCTGCTGCAAAATTTTTTAAAATCAAGCCGTCCCGTATTGTTATTTTCCATGATGAGCTTGATTTGTCACCGGGAAAAATTCGTGTCAAAGAAGGCGGCGGCAATGCCGGTCATAATGGCCTGAGATCTGTGCAGGCTCACTTGGGTACACCGGATTTTCAGCGCGTTCGTCTTGGTATTGGCCATCCCGGTGATAAAAACCGTGTTCATGGCTACGTGTTAAAGGACTTTTCAAAGGCGGAGAAAAGTTGGTTGCCGTCTTTTCTGGACAGTATTGCCTGCCATGCCGGATTGCTGTTGGAAGAGGGCAAAAGTTCTGATTTTATGAGCAAGGTGGCGATGGATAACCCTTCGTCGGCAGATGAAAAGAAAGGTGTTTCTTAAATGGGATTTAATTGCGGTATTGTCGGTTTGCCGAATGTCGGAAAATCCACTTTGTTTAATGCACTGACGGCGACGGCGGCGGCGCAGGCGGAGAATTTCCCTTTTTGTACGATTGAGCCGAATGTCGGGCGTGTCGCTGTCCCGGATGAAAGGCTGGATCAGATCGCAGTGATTGCGAAGTCTGCCAAAATCGTGCCGACGCAGCTTGAATTTGTTGATATTGCCGGGTTGGTCAAAGGCGCGAGCAAGGGCGAAGGGCTCGGCAATCAGTTCCTCGGAAATATTCGTGAGACAGATGCCATTATTCATGTTTTGCGCTGTTTTGAGGATTCCAATATTACCCATGTTGAAGATTCTGTTGATCCTTTGCGTGATGCGGAAACCATTGAAATGGAACTGATGCTGGCCGATCTTGAAAGTCTGGAAAAGCAGATTGAAAATATTGCCCGCAAGGCAAAATCCGGCGACAAGGATATGAACATCCAGCTTGATTTGATGCGCAGGGCCAAAGCGCTTTTGGATCAGGGTAAGCCGACCCGCTTACTGGATGTCATCGAAGATGAACAAAAACCGTTTCAAATGTTACAACTCCTGACGGCCAAGCCGGTTCTTTATATCTGCAATGTCGGAGAGGACGAAGCGGCGGACGGCAACGAATGGACGAAAAAAGTAGCGGCGATGGCGCAGGAGAAAGACGCCGAACATGTGATTATTTGTGCTGCGATTGAAGCAGAAATCGCACAGCTTGATACGGCAGAGGAACGCACCGAATTTCTGGAGACAATCGGCCTGACGGAGCCGGGTTTGAACAAGATTATCCGTGCCGGTTATAATTTGCTGGACTTGCAGACATTCTTTACGGTTGGCCCCAAAGAGGCCCGTGCCTGGACCACCCGCAAAAAGGCTAAAGCACCGGAAGCTGCCGGATGTATCCATACTGATTTTGAGAAAGGCTTCATCAAGGCAGAGGTCATTGCTCTGGCAGATTATGTGACTCTGGGCGGTGAACAGCCTTGTAAGGATGGCGGTAAAATGCGGCAGGAAGGCAAGGAGTACCTTGTGCATGATGGCGATGTTATCCTTTTCCGCTTTAATGTGTAAAGGCCATGTCAATAGAACCCAAAGCAGAATTGCACGTTCATATCGAAGGCACGGTTACGCCCTCTATGGCGCGGCAAAAAGCCAAAGAGCATGGTATGACTTTGCCGGAAGAGATATTTGTGCCCGATGGCACAGCGTATATCTGGAATGATTTTATTGACCTTGTGACGCGTGTTTATGATGCCGTGGCTTCTGTGATCCGCACGAAGCAGGATTACGCAGATATCACCTATGATTACCTGACACGTTGCGCGGCGGAGGACTGTTTTTATGTCGAACTTATTCTGTCGCCTGATCATGGTATATCGGTTGGTTTGTCTTATCCTGAAATGCTTGAAGGCGTTGCCGGGGGCATAGATAAAGCTCGGGCGGAGACCGGGATTGAAGCGCGTATGAATGCGGTTCTTGTTCGTCATATGCCCATGGAAAAGATCGAACAAGCGGCGGAGATGATCGTTACGCACCGTCATCCGTATCTGACCGGTCTTGATCTGGCCGGGGCAGAGCAGGAAGGCGATGTCCTGCAATTCTCTCATATTTTCAAAATGATCCATGAGAAGACAAATAATGAGCTCGGGATGCGTATTCATGCCGGGGAAGCCGCTGGTCCTCAAAATGTTCGGGATGCTTTGGCACTTGGTTGTGTGCGGATTGGCCATGGTGTCCGGGTATGGGAAGATCAAGCGCTTGTTGCGGAACTGGTAGAAAAAGGAGTTGTGCTGGAAATTGCGCCGACCAGTAATGTTTTGGCTGGAATTTACCCGTTTTATCAGGACCACCCTTTGCGGCAGTTATTTAATGCCGGCGTACGCCTGACTCTGAATTCTGATGATCCCGGCCTGTTTGGTAATTCCATTGGTATGGAATATCAAATTGCCAAGGATGAGTTCGGACTGGATAAGGCACAGCGTTTAACGATAACCCGCACGGCTATTGAAGCTGCTTTTGTTGATAAGAAGACACGCCAGAAGCTTTTGGCGAAACTATAATTGCATTACAGTTATACTCAAAATTATAGTCGTTTTCGTTAAAAACAAGACATCGTCATGCCCGCTTTATGCGGGCATCCGGCAAAACAAAGTGCGCAGCGGCGCTCATAACCAGACCCCCGCCGTTCTTATCCTGCTATCGCAGGATCGCGGGGGTGACGGGATTGTCTTATTATTAATCGAAATTACTATAACAACTCTCCCTCACCCGGTTCCCGCTAATCCCAACTTTGTTTCGATAAGCTTTCTCACCTCTCTCCCTCAAGGGTGAGGGGCAATTATAGCGTCACTTCACAGATTCATACCCGTTGCTTTGCTATCTGGTTTGGAGAGCATCGCCGCCGCCTGTTCTGCAGGAATAGTTCCCGTCACATCCTGAGCAGCTTGTGTGATTTGCTGTGTTTCTTCCGCAGAAAGTTCGCCGGTTTTATATAGGGCAATTCCCTTGACCAGCGCAGAGAGTTCTTCCGGGTTTGACGGATCGAAAAGCGTTTCCTTCGTAATGTCTAGTTTTTCTCGAGCGGCATTAAGCCTGCTGTCAAAGTCATTTTGTTCGTTGGATACATAGTCATTTTTGTAATTATTGTAATGACTGACTGCTTGTTGCAGAGTTATTTTACCGCCCGTGTAAAATTCCTGATTTGTGCCAACAGTATGAATCTCCCGTGCGGCATCATTTATGGAGGCTTTGTCGAACACGGTTTTTGTTTCCGGTTGTGCCGCAGCCGTTGATTCATTATTAAAGACATTGTTCAGCTTGAATTGGTCGACAACGAATTTTTCGATAGCCAGATAGCCCGCTACGATTGGTGCAAATAATGCTTTCAGACTAAAGTCTTCTTTTTTTACAACAGGAACAGTTTCGGCTTGGGATTCTATAGGGCTTTGCTTTGTTACTGCTTTTACAGGAAGAGGCACTGCTTTACTGCTTTTGTGTGCCTCCCATTTGCCTTTGAATGTGGCATGGTGATCCTGAAATTTAGCTGCATAGTCCGCTGTGGTATCGAATTTATCAGTGCCGCCATATTCTTTTTGTATGCTTGCATAGCGCTCTTTGAGGGCTGCGTCGTTGTCCATCATTGTTTGAATTCTAGCGATGACCTTGTCGCGCGCTGCCGGATCAAGGTAGTTGGCAATGTCTTTGGCAGAGGGCGCGTCATCACCCATCAGCTTTTTGATAGCCTTGTAAGTTTTTGAGTTTTCCGGGTATTTTCCCAGCGCGCCATCAATGCCGCCGACGGTCTCTGCACCATAAAGCGCGGTTAAACCCGCTTGCATCAGCTTTACATCACGAATTCTCTCATGGCCTTCGCCTCCATTATAGGATCGAATGCGCCATTCCTGGTTTTTTTCCGGGTAATGTTTTTGCAGCATATCCAGTTTGGCGGCTGCAAAATACAAACTGGCAGCCGGGTCTTTCAGTGTTTCTTCTGTTGGAGGGTTCTCGCCAAGTGCTCTGTATTTTCCTCTTTCATAGGCATCAAGTGCTGTAGGTAATTGTACCTGCACCAGTCCTTTTGAAATGATCTTGTCGCCTCTTTCTTTTTCAATGCCCGACTCTGCGCCGGGGTTAAAGTGACTTTCATTCCATGCCAGCGTGAGAAGAAGAGCAGGATCGGGCGGCGTTTCAAATTTATCGCCGTATTTTTCAATAAATTTTTCTACGGTTTGCAGAGCCTGTTGTTCTGCAAACTGCGCCGCCGCTTTACGTGTTTGCGGGCCTGTGTTGCCATCAATATCAATGTCTTTGCCGTTTACCTGGATTCCGAGCAGGGCCATGCCGCCCTGAAGAATGCTTTTTTCTTCGCCGGTCATGTTTTGCCGTGCTTCTTTGCCGTTGAGACCACGGGCTGTAGACGCCATGCTCCAAAGACGGTTTGTAATTTTGGGGTCAGTTGTGATTTTGTCTTTTATCTTTTGCAGAAGCTCTGCATCAGAAAGATCAGCCTGATTGTCAAAGGCGGCAATAGCATTTGTTGTATGGGCGCCTAAAAGACCATCAACGGCATGCGCTTTGTCATCGCCCTGATATAACCCCAAAAGCTTGAGGCCCGCCTGAATTTGTTTGATCGTGTGGTTACCTGCCATTCTAACACCCTATAATTATTTGTAATGCGTCCTTATGACGGAAGCTTCTTTTGTTATATTATTACAAAATATGGGGAAAATTACAAATTTGCGTTCGGTTTTATGTGAAAAATGACGTTGAGTCAGGCAGATAAGGCATTCTTGTCTTTCGTGCGAACCAGATCCGCATAGGCGTCTTTGAGCTGTTTCGTCACGGGGCCGGTTTTATACTCCGTATCGTCAATCCGGCCCACGGGAGCGACTTCCGCCGCGGTGCCTGTTAAGAAGACTTCATCGGCCAGCAGGAGTTCTTCCGGCATGATTCTGGTTTCTTCAAGTTCAAAACCCAGCTCCTGCGCCATTTTTATAACTGTCTGGCGGGTCAGGCCGTTTAAAAAACTGTCGGGGATCGGGGTTTTTATAGCACCATCTTTGATCATAAACAGGTTTGCACCACTGGCTTCTGCGACCTGTCCCTGCAAATCAAGCATGAGGGCATCGTCATATTCTGCGGCTTCGGCTTCGTGTTTTGCCATGGTTCCTATGGTGTAATTGCCGGAGGTCTTGCTTTGGACGGGGGCTGTGCGGGGATCGGGGCGTCTCCAGCGGGAGGTTTTAAGCGCAACACCGCCTTCTTCTCCGGATTTCGGGAAGAAATATTGCGGCCATTCCCAGCAGGCAATAGCAACATGAACGCTACAGGCATGGGCAGAGACATTCATCTGTTCGGTGCCGCGCCAGGCAAGAGGGCGGATATAGCCATCAGTGATATTATTGACATGGGCGACCTCTTGGGAGGCGTTTTCAATCTCCTCCACAGAAAAAGGAATGGTCATATCAATGAGTTCAGCCGAGCGGATCAGGCGTGCTGAATGTTCATGCCGTTTAAAAATATTGTTGCCGTAAATGCGCTCTCCTTCAAAGACGCTGCCGCCATAATGAAGGGCATGGGATAAGACGTGAATGCGTGCATCCCGCCAGGGGATTATTTTTCCATCCATCCAGATAAAGCCGTCGCGGTCGTCAAAGGGGGGTGTTGTCATGGTCTTTCTCAACAGGGCTGTATATGCTATTCAATTGAAAATCCTAACAGGATTTGAATCTTGCGGAAAGGGTAAAAGGAACGGATATGAAAGCGGCGGCTACAAGAAAATTAAATGACTTGCCTCATGTTTTGATTGTGGATGATGACGACAGGATACGTCAGCTCGTGACTCGTTATTTGCAGGATAACGGTTTTGTCGTGAGCGCGGCAACGGATGCTTTTCATGCGCGGGAGGTTCTGCAGCGTTTGTCGTTTGATGCACTTGTTGTGGATATTATGATGCCGGGAGATAGCGGTCTCGATTTCACCAAAGACTTACGAAAAACGAGCGATATTCCTGTTTTGCTCCTGACGGCGTTGGGAGAAACAGAGGATAGAATTACGGGGCTGGAATGCGGTGCGGATGATTATTTACCCAAGCCTTTTGAACCGCGTGAGCTTGTTTTGCGCTTGCAGGCCATTTTACGACGGCGTCCGGATACGATGCAGGATGTTGTTGAATCGTTCAGGGTAGGGCGATGGATATATGATCCGGATCTGAATTTATTGCGTAATGATCAGGAAACACAGAACCTGACAACGGTAGAGGCGAATTTATTGCGAGCCTTGGCACGCCATGCCGGGGAAGCTGTGAGCCGTGAAGAACTCGCAGAACTGTGTGGTATGGAGGCCGGAGAACGTACGATTGATGTGCAAGTTACACGTCTGCGCCGTAAGCTGGAGGAAGACACAAAAGCGCCGCGTTATTTACAAACAGTCCGGGGAAAGGGCTATTTGCTGCGTATTGAGGAATTGTAGTTATTATGAAATTTTCCGTTAAAAGTTTTCTGCCGCGTACCTTGTTTGGACGCTCCCTTATGATTCTGGTTACGCCTATTTTACTGATCCAGATTATTACGACCTTTGTTTTCTTTGACAGGCATTGGGGCCGCGTGACGAACAGGCTTTCATTTGCCGTAGCGGGCGAGATGGCTGTTATTGCTGATCAGATTGAACAGGGCGGAGATGAGGATCAAATCAAACAAATCGCCGGTTACGCTGCCCGGAATCTTGATTTGTTGATTAGTTATGAGACTGATGGTGCGTTACCTGTTTTGCCAGAAGGGAACACCGAAAAACAACATTCCCTTATTGTGAGACCGTTGGCACGGGCTATGGAGGCGCAGATCAGGCGGCCCAGCCATATTGATGTCAATGTTCAGGAGAAATGGGTGGAAGTCTCTATTAAGCTGGAGAACGGCATTTTGCATGTGTCTTTGCCGCAAAAGCGCCTCTTTTCTTCTTCCAGCTATATTTTTCTGCTTTGGATGATCGGTGTATCCCTTGCTTTGCTGGCGATTGCCATTCTCTTTATGCGCAACCAGATCAGGCCGATCAGGCGTTTGGCGGTGGCAGCGGAAAGGTTCGGGCGGGGGCTGGATATTCATCCCTCTTTCAAACCGGAAGGGGCTCGGGAAATTCGGCAGGCCTCCGGTGCTTTTCTGGAGATGCATGAGCGGATCAGACGTCAGATACAGCAGCGTACCGCTATGCTTTCCGGTGTTTCCCATGATTTGCGTACGCCTTTAACCCGCATGAAGTTGCAAGTGGCTATGCTGGAACAAACGCCTGATGTTGAAGCGCTTAAGGGTGATATTGAAGATATGGAGCGTATGATTGATGCCTATCTGGATTTCGCGCGCGGCGAAGGGGGGGAGCAGTCTGTTCGTACGGATTTAAATGACATGCTGGAAAGGGTGGCGGTGAACGCCCGGCGTCAGGGTGGTGAGATAGATTTTCAGGGTGGTGAAGGGAATTTGTCGGTGCAGTTGCGTCCCATAGCGTTTGAGCGCTGTTTGTCCAATATTGTGAGCAATGCGCGTAAATACAGCGAACATTCATGGCTTGCGGCAGTCAGAAGGGCGGATGTCATTGAAGTTACGCTTGATGATGACGGGCCGGGCATTCCGGAGGATCAGTTCGAAGAAGTCTTTAAACCCTTTGTACGGGTTGATGCTTCACGTAATCCGGCAACGGGTGGTGTAGGTCTGGGGCTGCCGATAGCACAGGATGTCGTGCATAGTCACGGCGGCCGGATATGGCTGGAAGATAGCAATCACGGTGGTTTACGTGTTGTTATTCATTTACCGGTTTAAGGTGCCGGTTTAAGGTGCCGGTTTAAGAGTTGCAGGTGTGCTTGTAGACTGTGCAAATTTTCCTCTTGACTTTTCGTTCCCAATATAGGAATGTAATCCTCACCAACAGCCCGGGTGCGTCTCGCGGGTGTTTTTTTATGCATAAATCCATTCCCAAACAAAACAAAAAAGGACAATAAGTTATGGCATTTTTCAGTGGTTTTTCTGATTTCCTGAAGAAATCGGCTGGAGAAACGTGATCCCGCGCCTGTTTTTGCGCTTATTCTTTTTCGCGAAGACCCTGAAACTGTTACGGTTCCCATGATACAACAATCGATCAGAAGGTCATTTGGATTGCCTGACCTAAAAGATCCTGATGGTGTCCCAGGAAGTCAGACGTTTAGAGAATTACGCGAAGTAACCGCAGACCCTCAAAAGAAAAGAATTTTTCTGGATAGGCTTGGTGATTTGCGGGATCAAAAATGGCCCAAGGAGAAGGCGCGCAATAATTATTTCCGGTTTAAGAAATAAAGGTTTCTACTCATAAATCTGTTCTGAGAAAAGGTCGATATAGCCGCCTCCTGACTGATATGCGCAATGATATGGACGATTTGATTCTTGAAACCGCCAGTAAGCGGGATGACTTTTCCGAGAAAACTTAAAAATTCCGGTGCGTGGACAAATATTCCATTCTTGCTCACTGCTCAAATTGGCGGTTTCAAGAGTTCCTTTGAACATAAAGTAATCATGGTGAATTTCAGTTATAATGCCATCCATTCTGAGATGGCCACCATGAAAGTAAGGATTCTTAAAACGGTAATATCCGTTATGTCCACCGTGTATATGGTACAAACCGTCTTTTTCAAAGATTATAGCTTCGCCAAAAAAGTCATAAGAGGAAATATAACGGCAACATAAATGATGGTCAGTAAATAAATGCTTGCCCAATAGCAATTCCGCCTCCGCCTGATCGTGGATAACGGTTTTGGCCGGCGGCAATTTGTCGCCCTTTTAGTGTTTCCGGCGTGTAGTGGTCTGTGATTTGCGCCGACGTCTTTTTGATGCCGATCTCCTCTCCGAAATCTATGAAGAGCTTGTATGCCGGTTTACGAGATTCGGGGAACTCCTGAACGTCTATAATAGTGCCCACGCGGATATCAATATTTAAAAAGTCGTCGAAAGAAATGGTCATGATTGTTGCTCCTATTTTGAGTTTTTATAAAAATTTTGCAATCTTAGCAAATGATTAACCGTAAAAATGCATATTAGTGGGGGGCGTACGGTTTGTACGAAAGGGGAGCATTTTGAAGGACAGACCTTGGATTCAAGGAACAAATGAAGACGAAACGTCTTCAAACACCAGAAAACGAAGCTGGTTTTCCGGCAATCTTGCACAGTTCATGGTGTTTTTGAACGGGCTTATTCTGGCCGTGACGGCTTATCTGACATTGAACATATTTATTCAGGAAATGCTTCAGGATGATTTTCAATATGCCGTTTCCGAAACACAGGAAATTGTCTCGGAGAATCTCTTTGAGCTTGAAAATTCCATTAAGGCCGTCTCTACCTTTTTGACTGTTTCCGATTCTTTCGATAGCGAAACCCTTAAGAAAAAAATTCTTTATGCAGCGCCTCACGTAGAAAATTTTGACCGTATTTTCTGGGTTAAGAAAAACAGCACCGGCAACCTGACAATTCAGGATCTTTTTGCATTTCAGGGAGGGGGTGACGCGCAGCCTCTCGTTTCCAAAGGATCCGAGCAAAGCTTCGTACATTTTATACTAGCGAATATGGCCACAAGCGGTAACGAGGTTGTTATCGTAACAGGCCTGCCGGGAACGAGGCAGATTCAAGAATATAACGAACCTCTTGTAAGGGGGCGGCCTTTTGCGTTGGCTGTACCGGTCACGGATGGTCAAAAAAACGCAGGCATTGTTATCGGTTTAACACGTGTTACGAGCGTTCTGGATAAAAGCTGGCTGGATAAGAGAGGCGCTATATCGCGCATTAATATTCGGGACACGAATTCCGGCCGTCAGATTTTCTTCATGGACAGGGAGCCTGGTCGTAAAAAGGCGACGGATATTCTTCTGTCTGAAGACGGTTTTGAATTTCATATCGGGGAAGCTGTGTGGCAGATGAAAATAGAGTTAGGTCAGGACAGGCGTACGGCAATGCTGGAATATGCTCCGGCTCTGATGCTTCTATTCGGTATAACGCTGACATTAATCGGGACATTGTTCGTCAGAAATAATCAAAAGCAGTCTTATAAGCTGGCGAGTATGAATAAGGCTCTGGCACAGAAAAATTATGAACTGAGCAACGAAGCGGCAGAAAGGGAGCGTCTAAACCTGTTCCTAAGAAAGGCTGAGGGCGAGTATAAGGCCATCATAGATGCTGTCAGTGATATTATTTTTGAGGCTAACGCCGAGTCTGAATTGCTGTTTTTAAATGAGACATGGAAGAAAATAACAGGCTTTGATACAGAGCAGTCCCTCAATAGAAGCCTATTCGATATGCTGCACCCGCAGGATCAGGATGAGCAGCGCGAAAGTTTTGGGCAGTTGCTCAAAGGACAGAAATATACTTGCCGTGCTTTTACACGATTGCGCACATCTGACGGCACATTTCGTTCTGTTGAGCTGGCTATGTCGGTCTTACGGCAGGATGACAACAGGAACATACGGATTGTCGGAACAATTACCGACGTGGAAGAACGCCGTCGTGCCGAACGCGCGTTGAGCGAAGCGGAAAAGAAATACAGGACAATCGTTGAAAATGCAGCCGGCGGAATTTATCAGGTCACGCCGGAAGGGCAGTTTTTAAGTGCCAACCCTGCTATGGCGCGTATTCTCGGCTATGATACGCCGGAACAAATCCTGCGCGAAGTCAGGGACGCGCATAAGCAGCTCTACGTGAATAACAAAGACCGTCGGCATTTTATTCGTGAACTCGAAACAAAAGGTGTTATCACGAATTTTGAAACACAGCTTTTGACCAGAGATAAGCAGAAAATCTGGATCAGCAAGAACGCTCGTGTTGTGAAGGATGATGAAGGTAGTATCCTTTACTATGAAGGGAGTATGGCTGAAATTACAAAACGCAAGGAAGCCGAGATTGATTTGCAGAAGGCCAAGACCAGTTCAGATCTGGCCAGCAGAGCCAAGTCCGAGTTTTTAGCGAATATGAGTCATGAACTCCGAACGCCGTTGAATGCCATTATCGGTTTTTCCGAGATTATAAAAAATGAAGTGATGGGACCAATCGAAAACAGGCAATATTGGGAATATGCCGGTGACATTTATGAGAGTGGTAAAAGCCTCCTTACTATCATTAATGAAATCCTTGATGTCTCACGTATTGAAGCAGGAGAAAGGCACCTGAACGATAGTATTGTTGATTTGGAGAAAATAGTAAAATCCTGCATTGAATTTATGGAGCCAAAAGCAGAAGCCAATGAAATGACAATTAATAATCTGATGGACACGAATGTACCGCAGATTATTGGTGAGGAATTGGCTATAAAGCAGATATTGTTGAATTTACTATCGAACGCTATCAAATTCACTCCTACGGGTGGGCGCGTTACTCTTTCTCATGAGCTTGATAAAGAGGGCCGCTTAAGGCTGTCCGTCACGGATACAGGCGTGGGACTCGATGAGGAGGAGATTGAGAAAGCCCTCTCACCCTTCGGGCAGATTGAAAACTCTTTCAGTCGCAGCAGTGCCGGGGCAGGGCTGGGACTGACGCTGGTTAACTCACTGGTTAAATTGCATGGTGGACGGTTGGAGCTTTTCTCTCAAAAGGGTATCGGCACAACGGCCACTATTATCCTGCCCGCTAAAAGAGTGGCACAGGAGGAGGGCGAGAAACAGGCTGAGGGTGAAGGTGATGACGAGGGTCAACCAAGAAAGAAAGGCGATGACTTTCCGGATGATTATTCTACCAGTCGCGAACTTCAATGAGTTGAGCCGCTTCTTCTGTATCCATCTCCATAATGTTTCTTGACGTTTCGTAATTAAATCCAGCCCGAGCCAGTGCTGCCAGAGCCCGTTCATACCGTTTTGGGTCATCATTTTTATTTTGTATGTCTACAGACATAAAAGGCCCAATCCTTTTGCGGCGGGCGAGACGTAAGGCGGCATGTAAGTCAATATCATCTTGATTATCACCGTCATGTTCCTGAAGGGCCTGCTTGGTATGCTCATGTTTCAGACCCTTGTTTTGCAGCCGCACCTTGATAGCCTGCGTTGAAAACCCCCGGCGCCGTAGGGAGGCAACCATGCTTCTGGCGTAAACAGTATCATTCAATAGTTCCAGTGTTTGAAATTTGGTGATGAGTTCATCCAGCATATCGGCGCATTGCTCACGGTCCTGATCGGGGTGATCGGCACAGGAGCGGTCAATTTTCCGCATCATGATTGTGCGGAAATGCGCGGAGCTGGCAGCAAAGCGTTGTAAATAATACAAGCCGGCATTGTGGAGATAGGAGCCTGTAATTTTGCGGGCTACTTTTTTTATTATTTGTCTTTGGTGTTTTTCTGGTTCCATGGGCCTTGGTGGTGTTCTGTTTTCAGCATAGAATAGTCGGCGTCTTGATATCTATTCTAAACAGGAAAAGGCTAGATTTACATATGTTTTTTAATGGAAGAATTACCCTGTCTTTGTTTTTTTTACTCCTAACGTTGAGTGCTTGCACGTCTTTTTCAAGGCATAGCGGTATGCCTCTTCCTGAATTGACCTTTGCACATATTGAATTTTTGCCTGTCAATGTTGGGAGTATAAAAATTGAAAATGAATATGATCCGGCCCTGAATGTCGGAGATGTGTCTTCAAGTTTTCCGACGCCGCCGGATATTGCTTTGCGCCGCTATATAGAAAACCGTCTGGAACCAGCAGGTGAAACGGGGGTTTTGCACTTTGTTATAGAAGATGCGCAAGTCACTCAGCATGTGCTGGAGCAGGATGGAATTTTAGGAAAGTGGCTGCAGGCCGGGGAAAGAGATAGCTATGAAGTTTCTATACGCGTGCGGTTATATACTGATTTTGCGGCAGGTCACCAAAGTTCTCAGTCTGTTTTGACGTTGCGCAGGACACTGACTATACCGGATGCTCTTTCTCTTGCAGAACGTGAATTTGAACAATTGAGTTTTCTTGAGTTGTTAATGGAGGATGTCGGTCAGGCCGTCACACAGGTTTTGGAACAGAAAATGAAGTTGGTCAGTGTATCAGCGCCGCCAGAACTGCGGTGAGAACAGGACGAGAACCGTAAAAAGCTCCAATCTTCCGAGGAGCATACCCGCACATAAGATCCATTTTGCACTATCTGGCAGAGGCTGGAACGTTCCACTGGGGCCGATAATGTCACCCAGCCCAGGCCCGACATTGGAGATAGACGTGGCCGCACCTGACATGGCTGTCAGAAAGTCCAGCCCCACGAATGAGAGTGCTATGGCAAGCAGAGCAAAGCATAAGGCATAGAGAAAGAAAAAGCTCATAACGGCTGTAGGAACACCTGCCGGAATAGGTTTTTTCCCGTAGTGCGGGATAAAGACGCCATGGGGGTGTAATAGTTTTTTTATCTGCACATTAGAAACGGCGTACAGAACCTGAAAACGAAATACCTTAATACCGCATGTTGTAGAACCGGCACACCCCCCCAGAACCATAAGGAAAAAGAGTAAGCTGACGGCAAAGCCACCCCATAATCCGTAGTCAGAATTCGTGTAACCTGTCCCCGTAATAATAGAAACCACGTTAAAAGCAGAGCGGCGTAGAGATTCCCAGAAGGGCATATCGAGTTGCAGGACCAGATAAATCAGCATGGTTAAAATACTGACGGCTACAATGGACAGGAACCAGCGCACTTGGGAATCATTGAAAAGGGCGCGTGGGTTGCCATGAACAGCTTTTAGATAGAGCACAAAAGGTAACCCGCCCAGAATCATAAAGATAATAGCTATGACTTCAGTCCACGCTGTATCGAATTTTCCAAAAGAAGCGTCGAACGTTGAAAACCCGCCCGTAGCAATTGTTGTCATGGCGTGTGCAAAAGAATCAAACAGGCTAAGGCCGGAAAAATGATAGGCAATGGCGCAGATTAGCGTCAATCCCAGATAGATATAGCCGATGGAACTGGCTAGTGAAGCGGCACGGGGCATGGCTTTTTCACTTTCCGATGATTCCATGCGAAAGAGCTGCATGCCGCCCACTTTTAGGAAGGGCATGACGGACAGGGCCATGACGATAATCCCGATTCCACCCAGCCATTGCAGGATAGCCCGCCATAGCAAAATGCCGGGCGGTGCATTGTCCAGGCCTGTGATAACGGTAGCGCCGGTTGTTGTAATTCCTGACATGGCTTCAAAAAAGGAGTCCGTAAAATTGAGGCCCAGCTCTGAGAACCAAAAAGGCAGGGCTGCAAATGTTGCCAGACACAGCCAGCTTAGGAAGGTCAGCAGAAAAGCCTGCCGGACTGAAATAGAGAATCCCGGCCCGCCAGCGTTGCTCAGAACCATAGCGCCACCAAAGAAGGAAGTGGTCAAAATACAGAGAAAGAATATTTTCCAGTCAGAGTTGCCAAAATACATATCGACCAGCATGGGAATGGTCATGCTGAGGGCAAGTGTAGAGAGCAATAAGCCTGTAACATAAAAAACCGGACGCAGGTCCAAAGACGTCTCCTTTTCAAAAGGGGGGCGATGGTTCGATTTTAATGAATAACTTTGTTTTGGTACGGACTGTCTAAGGAAAAGGAAGGGATATCCACAGTGAAATTAATGCCGTCGGGGTTTTTCATTATATAATGCCCTGTCATGAAACCGCCGGGTGTTGTTAACGGGGTGCCGCTGGTGTACTCAAATGACTCGCCGGGATTTAGGATCGGTGTTTCTCCTATGACGCCTTCGCCTTCTATCTCTTGTGTCAGTCCATTTGTATCGGTAATGCACCAGAGTCGAGAGCAGAGTTGAAGCGTTGCAGATCCCTTGTTTTCTATCATGACCCGATAGGCCCAGATAAATTGTGAGTTTTCCGGAGAGGATTGTGCCTCCAGATAAGTTGACTCAACCATCACAGTAATATCATGCGTCGTTTTGCTGTATAGAATTCCCGACTTTGGTGCTGCCTCAAGAAAAGAGCCGAAGTTATTTTGGCTTCGGCTCTTTTGAAACATGGCGTTTAAGTCCTTCTATCGGCTATTCGAATGTAACCTGAACACGGCGGTTTGCCGGTTCACGCGCGCCATCGGCTGTCTGGACAAGCAAGTCATTCTCACCGCGCCCTTCGACACTGATAAGAGCGGGGTCAACACCACGCTCAATCAGAGAATCACGCACGGTATTCGCTCTTTTCATCGCGAGACGGTTGTTATAGGACTTTGAACCGGAACTATCCGTATGGCCAACGATGTGAATGATATTCAGGCTACGGCTTTTGACCTCTTCAGCGATGGCATCAAGGACGTTCTGTCCACCGGATCCAACCATATGCGTGTCGAAATCAAAGAAGACCAGATACATAGCATCTTCAGGTTTCATTGGTTCGGCTGCGGCCGGTATGGCTATCGGTTCAATCGGACGTAGAATTTCCGGCGGCGGTGAGGCCATTGCCGGTGCTGGCTGGATCATGCCTTCCAACATGTGCATGGCTTCTAAAAACTGGGATTTACACGCCATGATGTCTTTGACTTGCCAGTTTTCTTCCTGCTGCTCTATCCAGCAATCAAAACGGGCCTGAGCAACCGCAGATTGTTGTGGTAGAAGTTCCCGAGCGCCCAGATCAAAGGCGACAATCAGACGTCCCCGGGCCGTGCCAAGTTCTTCCATATGTTCAGGTAGCAAATTCCAGTCGCTGAGAGGTTCCGGCATAACGACTTCACCGCCTGCCGTGGCCAGCCCTTTGCGTGCGAAATGAAGGGCATCCGGATAGTCAAACATGGCGTGCAGTTCGCTATTGGAGTAATCCCTGTACTCTGCTGCCAGATGTTGTGTAAAGGGGCTACCAACGGGCTGTATTTTATTTAAAGCTTCCACTTCGCTGTGGGCATCAAAGTTCGTACAGGCCGAGAGAAGTAAAATACAACAACTCAAAACCAGACCGCGCAACTTATTCATCAATCCGCTCCTTAGAAAATCTCAATATTACAAATACGCAAGATGGGATAATACCCAATTGCACAGCTTTTATAAACATGTCATTTTGAATGTAAAGTGATCTTTCCACAATTTTTGTGTTACGCCGTTTTTATATGGAATGTTTAGGGTGTATTATTTTGACGGGGTTTTTAGCGTTATGAGCTATTTCAGATTACGTAGTCTAACCTTTCTTTTGTTCCTGTTTGCCAGCGTAGCCCAGCATGCGGCATATGCACAGGCAGAGGAAAGGGGAGGGGCTAATGATATATACAAGATGAGCCAGCAGGCTGTTTATCAGGTGCGCATTATAGACATCAGGTCTGATGCGAAATCTGTAATCGGTTCCGGTTTCAGGATAGAAGGCGGTAATTTCTTTGCTACAAATTACCATGTTGTGTCGGAGGTCGTTCATGATCCCGATCGTTACCGGATTGAATTTATTAATGCGGATGGAGAAACAGGCACTCTGATTATAAAGGCTATTGATGTCGTCAATGATCTGGCTGTTTTGCTTGCGGAAACTCCGGGGCAGAGCCATCTGTTACTAAGTGAGGGTAGCCTGCAAAAAGGGCGGCGTATTTTTTCGATGGGTAACCCGCTTGATCTCGGTATGATGATTATTGAAGGGACTTATAACGGGGTTCAGGAAGACAGTTTCCACGAGCGTATTTTATTTTCAGGAGCCTTGAATCCGGGCATGAGCGGTGGCCCGGGACTTGATGAGCAGGGCCGTGTCATCGGTGTTAATGTTGCTATAACCGGTAATGATATCAGTTATCTGGTGCCGGTTTCTTTTTTGAAAGCTCTTGTGGAAAAAGCAAAAAACGCAGAAACAACACAGGAAACAGTACCGGACTGGAAAGCCGAGATACAGAGTCAGCTATATGCAAATCAGGAAATCATGATAGACCGTGTTCTTGCCAACGAATGGACGACAACGTCTTCCGATGGTTTGATCGTTCCCAAAGAGATGCTGAATGTTCTTAAATGTTCGGGTAGTAGCCATCCGGAGGAAGATGATTATACCCACTCTCACAATATGCTGGGGTGTGATAATGACAACCGCATCTATCTTACCGAGGATCTTTACACGGGGTATATTTATTACTTTTTTGAAAGTTTTCAGAGCGAAATGCTGAATACAGCGGCTTTCTCCAAATATCACTCAGGCCGTTTTGCTTCCCCCTCACACTATGCGGGTGATCGGCTGGAAAAAGATATGACGCAGTTTGAGTGCCGCACACGGTTTGTAGATCTGGCAGATAGAAAGTGGAAAATGGCCTTTTGCGTGCGGGCCTACAAAGATTACCCGTTGCTTTATGATGTGATTACAATGGGTACTATATTAGGTACTCCTCAGCAGGGTAAAGTCTTTGAGCTTGACCTGGTCGGTGTCGGAAAAGAAAAGGCACTGGCCTTTTTGGAACGGTTTATGGGGGCCATACAATGAAATCAATTATTGTTGAAATTCTCAATCCCCATAAAACAACACATATGCCGCAGTTACCGCAGCGTTTCAGCTTTGACGAAAAGCGCATTGTGATTGGCCGGGCTTATGATTGTGATTTGTCTCTGGGGGACCCCTTTATTGCACCTCATCATTTGGAAATTATTGCCCATGAGGAGTCTTTTGAAGTCAGGGATCTGGATACCAAGAATGGTTTCCGTCTTGATGATAAGAACCTTATAAAAGCAGACAGTTTGAAGGTTGAATCCGGGCAAAGCATTGTTTTGGGGACGATGAAAATCAGGATATATTCTCCCCGGCATGAGGTGCAGTCAGAGCGCGAAATGGCGCCGAGCGCTGATATTCGTTTGTTTCTGAGCCGTCCGTTACATGCCTTTTTGTTTCTGATGGCGGTGACGATTCTGTTCGTTTTTTCGGAATGGTACGAAAGCCTGCAAAAAGCTTTCTGGACGGAAGAAGGTTTATATACCCTGATAGCCGTTCCTTGTTTTGTGCTGCTTTTTTCTTTTTTGGTCGCCCTGTGTGATTTTTCCAAAACCCATCATTTCAGGTTTTCTTTAGCGGTCGGGCTTGTGAGTCTCTGTGTGTTGGCTGTGAGCTTTCTTGATCATCCTTTTGATTATATGAAGTTTCTCTTTTTCGAGTATGAAGTGGATGTGTTTGTAAGCATGGCGCTATTTTGTACGGAAATGTTTATGATTTTTACGATCAGCCACATTATCTATAGTGATATGATTGATAAGAGATATATAGCCGCTTATATTTTGCTGGCTTTATGGCTGTCCGGGGCCTTGTTTTTTGAAAGCTGGTCTTTTGGTTATCATGACGATCCGCGATATGACGGGACTATCCTGCCATATGCCAATGCTTTGATTGTTTTTGATACGCCGGAAGAGTTTCTGACGGAAGCTGAGGCGTTGTTTTAAGCCTTTGATATAAGACTTTTTATGTATTAATATAGGCGCGAACGCGGGTGTAGCTCAGTGGTAGAGCATCAGCTTCCCAAGCTGAGGGCCGTGGGTTCGATACCCATCACCCGCTCCATACATATTTTTTATAAACACAAGTCATTTTCAGGATTTAAGTCATGCCGTCATTACCACCTTCTTCTCAACCAAAAACAGTTCAGCGGCGTAAGCCTGCTGCAAAAAAGACACCTCCGAAAAAACAATCTCCCAAGAAAACCCGTTTTTCGGAGATTGTTTTATGGACTCTTGTTGTGGGGGTCGGTTTTTTCTGTGTTCATCTGGCCTTGCTGTGGAACAATAAACAGGGCGGTTTGGGGGCGGCTCTGAAGCGCCATGATTTTATAACGGCGCAGATTGCTCTACGTATGGGGGCCGATATCAATGCCTATGCCGATCAGAATAACGACACCTATTTTTATCTGTCTTGTTACTACAAAGATCCGAAAGCCCTTGATTTCATCATCACTCATGGCGGTGATCCTAATATTAGAAACATATATGAAGATTCCCCTCTCATGCATGCCGTTCATGAAAACTATATGCCTTGCATTCAGGCTTCTCTTGCCGCTGGAGCTGATGTCAATCTGAAGGACAAAGAAGGGCACACGCCATTGGCATGGGCTGTAAATAAAGGTTATACCGATCTTATATCGATTTTGATCAACGCCGGCGCCAGAGATTCATCGGACGAACTTTTTGCCGCCATTCAGGGTAATAAAAAAGAGCTCGTAAAGAGTCTGTTGCAGGGCGGTGCTGATTACAGTCAGTACGATGAAAAAGGCAATACGCCGCTTAGCTGGGCTGCTTACAAGGAGTATTGGGAAATTTTTCAGATGTTGCTTGATGCCGGTGTGGATATTGAGCGAGGCAACAATTACGAAGAAAAAAACGGGAACCGTTTTGGTGAAACTGTTCTGATCTCCGCGGCAATAAAGGGAAGGAAGGATATTGTTGAGTATATTTTAGCGTCGGGAGCAGACGTGGATGGCGTAGACAAGGATGGTGATACAGCATTAATGGAGGTAGCGCGGCAGGGAAATATAAATATTATGGATGTTCTGCTGGCCGCCGGGGCCGAGATTAACCGCGGCAATCAACATGGTGTAACTGCTTTGGCGACAGCAAATAATTTTGAACAACCGGAGGCGGTGAAGTATCTTATTTCCAAGGGTGCGGATATTCATTTGCCGGACAACACCGGTGATACGCCCTTGATAGAAGCCGCCGCTTCGGGAGATGTACTTCTTGTAAAAATATTGCTGGCTGCTGGGGCGCTTCCTGATGTTGCCAATCTTGACAGCATGACTCCCCTCGCCGTCGCCTGTTTAAATTCACGTCCTGACATTATTCGTTTGCTGCTTAAAGAAGATATAGAGATAGACCGAAGGAGACGGGGAGATGGTCGCACGGCGATGGCGTTTGCTGCACAGAAAGGTTGCCTCGAATGTGTAAAGATTCTCCACGAAGCGGGGTCTGATATAGAAACAAAGGACAATAAAGGCAAGACTCCCCTTATGCTTGCGGTTCGCAAGGGGCATTATGAGGCCACACGATATCTATTATCTGTAGGAGCTAACGTGAAAGCTCTGGATGAAAGCGGGGGCTCGCTTCTCATGACGGCGATGCATGGTGGTGATCCGATAATTATCAAAATGATTCTTCAGGCCGGAGTTGATATAAACCAGCCGAATGATTACGGCCATACGCCTCTAACGGTGGCAGCCCAGCTTCCTGATAGGGAAAATATTGTGAAGCTATTGCTTGATTTGGGAGCGAACCTTGAATATAAGGCCGGGAAGAATAAAAATACGGCTCTTATCGTCGCAGGAGATCGCAATCTTGTGGAAAACATGAAGGTTCTCATGGCGGCAGGTGCCGATATAGAAACCAAGAACGTTTTTGGTTCAACGCCGTTTGTGATGGCGGCAAGTTATGAAATGCCGGACGCTATGAGGCTCTTGATTGAAGCGGGTGCCGACATTGACCACATTGAAAATGACGGGGATACAGCTTTACTTGTCGCGACTTACCATAGAGATACGGAGGTCATCAAAATATTATTGGAGGCGGGTGCCAATACAAACCTGATCAATGAACAAGGCCAGACGGCTCTTATCAATGCTGTGATGAATGAAGACCTTGAAATGGTCAAAATGTTACTTGATGCCGGTGCCGACATAAACCAAAGAGGCGGTGGTAAATCTAAGCTGAATGGCCATACGCCACTTATGTTGAGTGCGGGTTTGAATATTTTTGAAGGAGTACAATTGCTTTTGGAAAAGGGCGCTGATGTAACTTTAACGAATGAAGATGGTTGGACAGCTCTTCATCACGCGGCTCACAATCCAATGGAGGATGCGCCGGAGGTGGCCATGATGCTGATAAAAGCAGGAGCCGATGTTAATGCCCTATCTGTAGAGACAGGTGTGACACCACTTCACTTATCCGTTCTTCGGGAGAACTATAACATAGCAAAGAGCTTAATTGAGGCGAAGGCCGAGCTTGATGTTGCCGATAAAAACGGTATGACGCCTCTTATGAGTGCTGCCTTAGAGGCGGATGGGGAGATGGTCCTATTACTTCTGACGGCGGGCGCTGATGTGCACAAGAGGTCGAATGATGACTGGACAGCAATGGACTACGCAAAAAAAGGAAGAAACCTTCAAATCATGTCTGTTTTAAAGACGTTCTCTGAGAAATCTCTTTAAAGCTTGGGGCCATTGGAGTCCGTTTTCGGTGGTTGTGGATCGGAGGTAATCTTCTTGTCGCCATACTCACCTACATATTCACCTAACAGACCATAGCCGCCGGTATAATCGAAATCCACGGCGATGGCATGGGCGAAAAACATATCATCTGGATTTCCACACGGCTCAACGTCATAGAGCATAAGGCAACACAGCTTGCCGGTTTTGCCTTCGGTTACGAACCTGTCCCCATTACGAGGTATGCGGTCACGCCAGCCATGTATACGGTATGAGTATTTTCTTTTATCACCCTCTTCGATTAGTTTGGAGTCACCTATTCCAAAATACAAAGCTGACTTTTGTGAATTATAGACAAAATAAGAGTCTTTAGATGTCTCACGCAACGCATCCATTCTCTCAAAAA
>JAJFGQ010000079.1 GCA_021776075.1 Alphaproteobacteria bacterium
CCCGCCTTTACCAGTCAGAGCCTGACCTTTTTGCAGGGCTGAAAGCGCAGTGTTAAAATCAAAGTTCTCAGTGTTTCTAGACATGTATCATTTCCTTTTTTAAGTATATTAACGAAATGACACAGAATTTCTAACGCTACCTAAACGCCGGATGAGGGCGCTTGTATCCATGCGACCTTCGCCATTCTTTTGCAGCTCTTCGTAATAGCCCAGAATGCGTGCTGTTTCTTCCAGTGACGCGCCGTTCTTTTGCGCCTCTTCCAAAGCAATTTTGAGGTCTTTGACCATCCAGTCTACGGCAAAGCCAAAATTGAAATCATCTTTCATCATCGTCTGTCCGCGGTTATCCATTTGCCATGACTGCGCAGCACCCTTACCGATTACAGACAGGACGTCCTCTATATTCAGGCCTGCTTTTTTACCAAAAGCCAGCCCCTCTGATAGTCCCTGCAAAAGACCGGCGATGCATATCTGATTCACCATTTTTGTCAGTTGCCCGGAACCGGACGGCCCCATATAGCGCATTTCACGAGCATAAGTTTGGCGAATAAGGGGCGCAACATGATCAAAGGCTGTCTGAGAGCCGCCAGCCATGATTGTTAACTGCCCGTTTTCTGCACCGCTTTGACCGCCCGATACCGGTGCATCCAAAAAACACGCGCCCTTCTCCGTAAACAGAGCAGTCATTTCACGGGCTATTGCTGCTGAAACAGTCGTGTGATCCATGATAACAGCGCCTTCCTGAATTGTATTGATGGCACCATCCGGCCCGGTCAGGATATGACGCAGATCATTGTCATTGCCGACGCAAATAAAAATAATATCGGCTTCTTTTGCGGCCTCTGCGGGCGTGTCTGCTTTCTGTCCCGTATATTGGGAGAGCCAGATATCCGCTTTTTCAGATGTACGATTATAAACAGTGATTTCCAGGTCAGTCTTTGTGGCTAAATGACCGGCCATGGGGTGTCCCATAACGCCAAGCCCTAAAAATGCGGCCTTTTTTAACTGTTTCATGACAAGCTTCTCGCGTCCATTTTTTAACATTAGGGACAGACGATAGCGCATAGCGCCCGCCATATACAATTGATATTGTTTTTCTGAAGATTATGCGGGTTGTCTACCGCTCATTTTCAAATGACGTTGCTGGAAAGAGATTACTGTTTCCTCCATTGAATCAACGGCTTCATCCATCGTTTTCAAATTGAGCGGAGCAGGTGTTTCCCAGCGTGTGACCGGATTTGCTATGAATTCAGCCATCGCATCGAGCATTTTCTTATCATTTTCAAATATGTTTTGCTCTTTCCCTTTTAGGGACGATGGATTGTGAACTCTGACAAAATCTTCCATATCTTGTTTGATTTGATCAATACGGGAAATTAGTTGTTCTGATTTTTCATTAAAGTCTTTTGTAACAAGTGCTGTGGTCATAATCATCTCCTCTTTTGAAGAACTATACAGGAGAGGTTTGTAATAATGCAAGTTATTTTCATATTATTTTTTGTTTTTGTATCAGGGCGATAAAATTGCCTTGTGAGGTGGTGTGCCGTTCACAACAATATCATGAATTTGACGCCATAATTTCTGGCTTGATGCTGCGATAATACCGCCGCCGTCATCACCGGGTTTGTAAGGAGTTTTATCCCATTTTGTACAATGCCCCCCGGCTTCTTGCACCATAAGAACGCCTGCCAGATGATCCCAGGGTTTTGTTTTGCTATATATGGAGAAATCAGACTCTCCTTTGATAAGGGCCAGATATTCATGTCCGGCACAGTACATCGAGGAGATGTTTTTCACTTTCTTGTCCAGAATGGTGAGGTTCTCAAGAGCGCTTGCGGGGAAATATTTCTTATTTCTGCCGGAGTTGCCTGCGGCTTCTTCTAATGTATCAGACGGTTTGACTGTAAGAGGGATGCCATCCAGAAACACCCCCTTCCCTTTCTCTGCAAAAGTCATTTGGTCATTCATAACGTCATAAATCCATCCATACCGTGTTTCGCCATCAATAACGCAGGCCAGCATAACAGCAAATTTTTCATCGCCATGTCTGAAGTTGTATGTGCCGTCTACGGGATCAACGACCCAGAAGATGTCTTTATTGTTATTTATTAAAGTCTCTGTGCTGCTTTCCCCCCTGTGAACGGCTTCTTCGCCAATCACAACAGATCCGGGACATAAGGCGGGCAAAGCTTTGTCCATATGAGCTTCTGTTTCAATATCAGCGGCCGTTACAAAATCTGAAGGGCTGGTTTTTGTCTCAATCTCATGATCCTGCAATTTTTTAAAACGGGGCAGAATATAGCGGGCTGCGCATTCCCGGATAATCGCCTCCACATCGGCCGTGTTAAAACTATGCTCCATGAAGCGGTTCCTTATTCCGGTCATTTTCTTTTCCTGTAGTCAGTGGTTTATATAAAAAACGCTCTGTAAAACGGTTCATGTCGGCCGCAGATATTTCAACCGTCGCGCTTATGTATAGTTCTTTGTCCTCACGCACAAGAAAATTCGTGTGTTCATAAAGCCAGGCGATAGCCTTTCCATCAGTCGCGGGGATTTTAAAAGTGAGTGTTTTCCTGTTTTGCGATAGAACAGCTTCAATACAGGAGATAAGTTCACTTTGTCCTTCTCCGGTCAGGGCGGATAAGGGCACAGCGTTGTTTTGAAAGGATGCTTTGTGGGCTCTGTCTTTTTGTTCGTCTGACGACAGGCGGTCTGTTTTATTCAGGGCTTCTATAACCCGATTGTCTTCATCATAGACAATGCCCAGGTCGGACAAAATTTTAATGACTTCCTGTTTTTGAAACTCATGATCGGGTTGAGAGATATCGCGGACATGTAAAATAACATCCGCATACAGGACTTGCTCCAACGTGGCACGAAAGGCAGCGATCAGATGTGTAGGCAAATCAGAAATAAATCCAACAGTATCGGACAAGATAACAGTTTGCCCGTTGCCGAGTGCCAGCTTACGCATGGTCGGGTCAAGCGTTGCAAACAGTAAATCTTCGGCAAAAACATCAGCCCCTGTTAAACGGTTGAATAACGTTGATTTTCCGGCATTTGTATAGCCCACCAGTGCAATAATCGGGAAAGGTACCTTTTCACGGCTGCGGCGTTGCAGGTCACGGTTTTTGCTTACCTGCAACAGATCTTTTTTCAGGCGGGCAATGCGTTTCCCAATCATACGGCGGTCGACTTCAAGCTGTGTTTCACCCGGACCGCCCATAAAGCCTGCGCCGCCCCGTTGTCGTTCAAGGTGTGTCCATGACCGGACAAGACGCGAACGTTGGTATTCCTGCGCCGCCAGCTCAACCTGTATCTTCCCTTCCCGCGTTTGCGCCCGTTCACCAAAAATCTCTAGAATTAGCCCCGTTCGGTCAATGACTTTGGTTTGCCATTGTTCTTCAAGATTCCGTTGTTGAACAGGAGTCAGGCTGTGGTTGATGATAATAAGATCAGGTTCCAACTCATCAACCAGAGACATTATGGAGTCTCTCCCCCCTTTCGCGAAGAGATAACCGGCTGTCGGGTTTGTAACACGGATGGTTTCTGTTGTCAGAACGTCAAGGGAAATAGCCCGCGCCAGTCCTTCAAGTTCTTCAAGCTTGTCTTCCAAACTGGGCGTATAACGTTGTTTGTCCGCTACTGATAACGGCAGGACAGGATGAATGATAAGTGTTTGTTCTTTATTTTTTGTGTGGTTAGTGAGCATAGGACTTTATTGCATCAATAATGCCCTGATTACCTCTTAATTCTGCTAATTCCAGTGCCGTCATTCCTTCATAGCTTAACAATAAAGGATTAGCACCATTGGCAAGAAGGATCGCTACGGCCTCAAGGTGTTCGTTTTCGATGGCGGTATGCAACGGCCGTGCGTTTCTTTCCCCCGGTTTTGATTGATTGGTTTGAACCAGAAAATCCCTATTCACATCCGCGCCATGTTGCAGCATAAAATTCATAAACGCGGGATCATTACCATACATCATAACAATGCCTAGAAAGGGTGTCATACCAAAGGCGTTAGGCAAGTTAACGTTTGCTCCTTTTTCAACAAGAAACCGGAATGATTTTATGGCATCAGTCTCGTTTTCGTTTTCAAACGCGTAAATCAGAGGCACATCAAAATAGGAGTTATACCCGTCAATATCAGCACCATTATCAATCAGAAAGGTCATGAGCTCAAAGTCGGCTTCTCTGGCAGCTTGTGCTAAAGGCTGACATCTGTAATTAAATCCACAAAGGGGGCTGGGGTTTGCCCCTTCCTTCATTAATTTTTTAGCAACGGGGAAATTGCGTTCGTTCAAGGCTGCGATAAATTCTTTTTGCTGTTCCGGCTTTTCCGGGCCAAATTTCATGACACGAAGGACATCTTTCAGGCGATACTGGTTTTGCCAGATGGCCGGTCGGTTTGTAATTTCCAGTTTATGGTAGTGATTGCCCTGATCGGTCGTAACAGGTGGGGATTCATGAAACATATATGTTGAGACCCAGTAATTTTGCCCGTTACTCGCGTATTGGTACACACGGTTGTCAGGATCAAAAGGCAGGGTAACGCTGTTTCCCAAAACCCTGCGGAGTTCGCCTAAAAACTGTTTATGGCCGAAATCATAAGGGTGATAGCTCTTCTTTTTGGTTATGCCGACATCCACCAGTTTCCCTTGCGGTCCTTTTGCAAACGGATAGTGTCCGGCTTTTTTATAAAAAGAGAGGATGAGTTTTTCTATGGCGACGATATCTTTGAAGCGTTGAGAATCATACTTTTTTTGTGTTTCCGGGTCGGCGGGCGCCTTCCCCCATCTTTCGTTTTTCCAGACATCTTTGCGGATGTTTTCAAAAGCGCCCGGTTTGAGCATCGGCTCCTTTATGGCCTGTTTATAAGCTTTGTTTTTCATCAGTTTTTTATAGGGCCAGACTTTTGTCTTTCCTGATGACTCATCTGATCTCTTGCCGACCATGATGAGGTTATTATAAGGAGCGATAGAACCAGAGAATGAAAATTTATTATGAGTAAACACCATCAGGGCGTAGTCCTGGTTTGGTTTAACGGCATAGATGTAAAATACATATTTTGTGTTGGCTCTTGAGATTTGTGGATCAAAAGACAGTTCTATTTTTCGACCCAGACCTTTTTCTAGTTCTGCAATAAACTCGCGCACATCCGTAACGTCAATTTCATCGTAGTTGTGATCTATGGTCTTGGCTTGTATATCGGAGGCGATATAAACATAGTTTTTTCTACTGCTTCGTTCGGATAGAGGGGGGTGTCCGTTTTTCTTACGGTATTCTTCAATTAATCCGCCAATGTTTTTGATGTCTTTCAGGCGCGCAATATCAGCATCGTGTTG
Organism: Alphaproteobacteria bacterium; assembly: GCA_021776075.1. Classification (GTDB taxonomy): domain Bacteria; phylum Pseudomonadota; class Alphaproteobacteria; order Micavibrionales; family Micavibrionaceae; genus JAJFGQ01. Next base: position 5,346 of record JAJFGQ010000079.1, read on the forward strand.
ATAACCTTCATGCGTTCCCGATTCAGAATTGAGCAAATCAGAATCTGCCGCCCATGACGAGTGGTTACTAACACTAGAAAAAGACAGCAAAACAGTTAGGCAGACAAGAAATATAGTGCGCACAGAAGAACCCTCTTTAAGAAGAAACACTTGAAGTGCCAGTGTACCATAAGACGGTTAGCTACATAGAAGGGTTTATTCCGAATCCTCTGTCTCTTCTTCAGGTGTGTCATATAGCTGCAAAGGCCCGCCGGGCATAATCGTTGAGATGGCATGCTTATAGACCAACTGCACATGCGAATCCCGACGCAACAAGACACAAAAATTATCGAACCATGTAACAGCGCCCTGTAATTTTACGCCATTGACCAAAAATACGGTCACAGTCATTTTTTCTTTACGAATTTTATTAAGAAAAACATCTTGTACGTTTTGATTTTTTTCCGGCATTTTTATTTCCTTAATTAGATTATTATATGTGCCCATTCGGTAGGAGTTACATACGCGATTAGATGGGGATCATCAAGCATTGATTTCAACTGTTCGGTGTGGGGTGGGTGGCAGCAGATTTTTTAATTCTTCACAATTTTGACAGACATGTAAAGGCCGGTAGATATTCACGAGATCTGTTTGATCTTCGCCGTTTGTTATTAAGACAGCACCGCAAGCTGCATTTTTCGCGGTGAGCATATCTGTTTCCGTGTCCCCGACATACCATACGGACTGTGCATGCGGTTCAATCGTCATATGCTGTAAAGCATCAAGCAGCGGTGCAGCATCCGGTTTATCTTTTTCTGATTTTCCAGCCCCGATAATGCTGACAAAACGAGATGTCCAGTTCAGATGTTCGATTTCCCGTGTCAGATAATCATGACGTTTATTGCTGACAATCCCGATAGGAATACCTAGTTCAGCCAAATGGCATAACAAATCATCCGCACCGGGGAGAGGTTTTAAATGCGCAAACAGATTGTCTTCTATATAGCTGTAAAGAACGTCGATACCTTCCTGCGCTCGCGCGCCGTAAAGTCGGGGATACAACACACGGCTTGAATGGCGCATATGAGTTATGAACTCTTTCTGTGTCCAGACAGGACAGTTCATATAGGTTCGCACATGATTGTGGGCATTGAAAACCCCCTCCATTGTATCAACCAGTGTGCCATCCCAGTCAAAAACCAGTGCATCGGGTTCTTTTATTATGCTTTCCATTTTAGTTGTTCTCCTCGTAAGCCGTCAACATAGGCGCGGTACTCTTTATAAAGGCCGAGGGCCACCGGACCGGGTTTACCTGTGCCAATCTTGTGGTCATCTATCGCAATAACAGGGACAACAAGAGCGACGGCTGCTGTCGTGAAAGCTTCCTGAGCCCGATACGCCTCTTCGGGTGTAAAGGGACGTTCTTCCCATTCAATACCCATTTCCTGCCGTAATTTATCGATCGCCGTTCTTGTGACGCCACGTAAAATATCGTGGGACGGTTCACGGGTGATTAATTTGTTATCTTGGCTGACAATCCAGGCATTGCTGGATGAACCTTCTGTAATATAGCCGTTTTTATCCAGCATCCACGCTTCGTAAGCTCCGGCTTCTACGGCATGTTGTTTGGCCAGAACCTGAGGCAAGAGGGCTATGGTTTTTATATCCCGTCGTGCCCAGCGCTGGTCTGGAACGGTGATAACGCGGGCGCCGTCTTTTACGCGGGGATTTCCATCAAACCGGAACGGCCATGTTGTAACAATCAGAGATAAGGGCGTCGTCTCATGGTCAGGAAACGGGAAATCACGCCGGGCTATACCGCGTGTCACCTGAATATAAATATTGGCATTTTTAAGTCTGTTTTTTCGTAGTAATTCCCTGAAAATTAATTGAAGTGTTTGGCGGGAGACAGGCATATCCATACCCAGCTCGGACAAGGAGCGTTGTAGTCTGTCCAGATGTCCGCGCTCATCGGCTAAACACCCGTGAATGCAGGCAATCACTTCATAGACGCCATCTGCAAACTGAAAGCCTCTATCCTCTATATGAATACACGCCTTGTTGTGGGCTGTATAAGATCCGTTTATATAAGCATAACGAGGCATAGCTAAAACAAATCCACTTGTGTGGTAAACATACGCTCCACCTTCCGGGCTTGTGCCCTGTCGGCCAGAACAATGATATGGTCGCCGGGCTTGATGATGCAATCATCATGGTTGGGCATCAAAACTTCTTCATTTCGTACGATAGCGCCAATCAGGACATTTTCGGGCAAAGGCAATTCTGCCAGTGAAATATTCGCTAATGGCGAAGTTTCCGAAACCTCAGCTTCTATAACTTCGGCAAAACCATCCCGTAGCGTATGAAGGTCCTTGATACGCCCTCTGCGCACATGTTGCATAATTGTTGAAACGGTTGAGGCTCTTGGCGATACGGCGGCATCAATACCAAGAGAGGCCACCAGCGGTGTATAGGCTGTGTTATTGATCAGGGTGATAGCCCGCTCACAACCGTAATGCTTGGCGAGAAGAGATCCCAGAATATTTGTTTCGTCGTCATTTGTAACGGCGATTAAGGTCTCGGTATGTGCAATGTTGGACTCTTCTAAAATGTCCCTTTGTAAAACATCGCCATGAAGAATAATGGCATGTGTTAGGTGTTCGCTAAGGGTTTTGGCGCGGTCTTCATTTTGTTCAATAATTTTGACATGGATTCCTTTGTGCTCCTCATAGAGAAGCTCCGCCAGATAAAGGCCAATGTTTCCACCGCCGACAATAGTGATATGACGCGCTTCCTTCTCTTCATGACCAAAGGCGGCCATAGCCCGTTCGAGATGCCGCGTATCAACAAAGAAATAGGCTTCATCTCCTGCTTCAAGTTGGTCATCAGAGTTGGGTATAATCGTTTTATTATTACGAAGGATAGCACTAACCTGAAAAGAAAGATTAGGAAACAGGCTGTCGAATTGCTTTAGTTGCGTGTTAATAAGCGGGCAGTTTTCATCACAGATAACGCCGACAAGATGCACCTTGGATTCAGCCAAAGAAACAACGTTTGTCGTGCCCGGAATACGTAGGCGCTGGTTAATGGCGTTTGCCACTTCTATTTCCGGTGAAATGATCACATCAATCGGCATGTGGGCGCGGCTGAACAAATTCGACCAGGCCGGGTCCAGATAGTTTTGTTCACGAATGCGGGCGATTTTCTTCGGCACATTAAAAAGGGAATGGGCGACCTGACAGGCCACCATATTTACTTCATCAGAATGAGTTACAGCAACAATTAGGTCCGTGTCGCGGGCGCCGGCTTGTACCAAAACATCCGGGCTGGAGGCATGACCGACAATACCGTTTACGTCCAGATCATCATTAATCTGGGCTACCAGATGGCGGTCGATGTCAATAACAGTCACATCGTTCTCTTCGCGTGCCAGATAAGCTGCAATATTGTAGCCGACCTGCCCTGCTCCGCATATAATAACGCGCATAATAGTCTCTAAGCTCTCTTTTGATTGTCTTGCGTAGATTCAATAACTTCAGGCTCATTGTGCTTCGAGAGTTCTGAAATGCCAAGCTGTTTTAGCTTTCTATGCAGAGCGGAGCGTTCCATCTCTACAAAGCGGGCCGTTTTGGATATGTTGCCGTCGAAGCGTTTGATTTGGGACAGCAGGTAATCACGCTCAAAACTTTCCCGCGCTTCCCGTAAGGGGATAGCCATCAATTCCGGCGCCCCGTCAGGTTTTTTTATAGCATCGCTGGCTACAGAAGAAATTTCAGGCGGCAATTGCTCCGGTCTTATAGGGCTGTCACTGGGTGAGCCACTGTTCATAATCATTACCCACTCAACAACGTTACGAAGTTGCCGTACATTACCGGGCCATTTATAGCCTTGAAGAACAGCCATACTACTCTCACTAAAATGGCAAGGCAGCAGACCTGCCTGCTGAGAATATATCTCTACGAAATGTTCTGTCAGATTTGGAATGTCCTGCATTCTATCCTGTAAAGGGGGCATTTCAATGGGGACCACATTCAGGCGATAGAAGAGATCCTGCCGGAACAATCCCTCATCCATAAGAGACTGCAAGTTCCGGTTGGTTGAGGCGATAACACGCACGTCAACTTCAACCGGGTCATGCCCCCCTACGCGTTGAAAGCGTTGTTCCTGTAAAACGCGCACGATTTTACCCTGCGTTTCAATCGGCATATCGGCCACTTCATCCAGCAATAATGTGCCTCCGTGAGCCTGCTCCAAAACACCTTTGGCTCCGGGTTCGCCCATAACACCATCTTCTGAACCAAACAGTTCAATCTCCAGACGGTCCGGCCTCATCGTTGCGCAGTTCAAAGCCACAAAATTCTCGTCCGCACGTTTTGACATACGATGAATAGCACGAGCGGCAATATCTTTTCCTGTTCCCGGTTGACCGGTAATCAGGACACGACTATTCGTTTGTGCAATACGGCTCAGTAGTTGTCTCAGGGCTGTCATCGCAGAAGATGTACCCACGAGCTCAGACGGGCCATCTGCTTTGGCTCGTAAGCTTTCATTTTCTTTTTTTAATTTAGCGTTCTCCAGAGCGCGGTCCATCATCAAAAGGAGGCGGTCTGACTTGAATGGTTTTTCAATAAAATCATATGCGCCTTGTTTAATGGCGCTGACCGCTGTCTCGATCGTGCCATGGCCGCTTATCATGACGATAGGTACATGAGGGTGAACGTCTTTGATATTGTGCAGAATCTCCAGCCCGTCGTCGTCGCTGTTCTTTAACCAGATATCCAGAATAATTAGAGAAGGCGTACGTTCTTTGATCAAAGTGTAGGCTTGTTGTGAGTTGGCAGCCTGTCGCGTGATGTAGCCTTCATCATCCAAAATCCCTTGAATCAAGGTTCTGATATCATCCTCATCATCCACAATCAGTATGTCAGACGCCATGATTCCCATTACCCTGTTGCCATTACAATATTATTTTTATCACTGACAGCCATTGGTAGAACAAGTGAAATAGAAGCGCCGCCTTTATCATGCCAGCCTTCTACATTTTTTAACCAGTCGGGTGTTCCGAGCACAAGGCGGCCATGGTGGTCTTCCATGATTTTTTTAACAATAGCCAAACCCAGCCCTGTACCTTTCTCTTTGTGTGTTACGTACGGTTCTGTCAAATGCACCGGGTCCTCATTTTGGGGTAATCCCAGTCCATTATCCATGACGATAATAAGAATTTCATCCTCTGAAGGCCTTACCGTTAATTGTACATCAATAGCACCGGGCGCGCCGGTGGCTGTGTTGGTGCTCCCCTGCTCCTGTTTTTCAACGCGCGCATGAATGGAATCAATAGCGTTCTGTATAATATTGGTAAAGGCCTGCCGGATTTGCTGCGAGTCAAAAGACGCATAAAGAGACTCCCGTGCGCCATCCATGCCGGACATATTGAAGGTGATCTCAGGGTGTGCTTGTTGCTGTAATACCAGTAAATCACGAATATGCGGAGTCAGGTTTTCCTGTTTCATGACGGGTTCCGGCATGCGGGCAAAAGCCGAAAATTCATTCACCATACGGCCAATGTCACCGACATGATGAATAATGGTGTCCGTACATTGTGAAAAAATTTCGGGGTCCTCTTTGATTTGTTTCAGGTACTTACGCTTTAGGCGTTCAGCAGAAAGCTGTATGGGTGTTAGCGGGTTTTTGATTTCATGAGCAATCCGGCGTGCGACGTCTGCCCAGGCTGCTTTTCGTTGAGCCGACTGCAATTCGGTGATGTCGTCAAAAGTCAGAACAGCTCCTTTGTCTTTCTCCCCGATTAATTCAATAGCAATACGTATCAGGAAAATTCTCTTGCTTTCATCTTCACCAGAAAAATGAATCTCGCCTTGTGTGATTTTATGAGGTTTTTGGTGCGCCTGCTCCAGAAGAGCCGTAATCTCTGGAATGATTTTGAGAATGTTTGCTCCGGCCAATTCTTCGGGCGTACACTGAAGCAAATCCCCGGCAGAAGCGTTGGCTAGTGTCACGGTGCCCTGTTCATCCAGTCCGACAATACCTGATGATACACCGGCCAGCACTGTTTCTGTGAAGCGGCGCCGTTCGTCAAGCTGACGGTTTGCTGCAATTAACTCATCCCGTTGATCTTGAATCTGGCTGGTCATGCGATTAAAAGCGCGGGCCAGAACGTCGAATTCATCATGCCGTTCATGCTCTGGTACGCGTGCGGTTAAATCACCGGCCCGTACTCTGTCTGCTGCTGTAATCAGGGAGCTGATTGGGACAATCAATTGTCTAGAAAAAATCAGCCCAAACCATATCGCTGCAAATAAAAGTAGCAGAGCAACAACGACAAAAATCAAGGTCATTTTAACCTGAAGACCGGACAGCTGGCTTTCCAGTGTTTCATATTCCTCAACAGCCTTCTTCGTATCAGCCAGATGAGAAAGCACTGTGGGGTCAACCATACGGCCAACAAATAAATAGCTTTCCGTAAAGCTGTTTAGTTTGACCAGAGCGCGCACGCGATCATCCTTCGCACCCGTCATGAGCACGACTTCACCGTCTACCGCACGATTCATCGCATAAGCAGGCACAGATTCAAACGCTAGCGTAAAAGTCAGTCCCGAACGAGCCAGAATACGGCCAGCACTGTCAAAAACAACAGCTTCTGACAAATTCCGTAACAATGACTGAGTCTGGATAATCTTGCTAAAAGCTCCCGGATTAACAATCAGCATGGAGGCTTGCCGGTCCAGATCGTTTGCCATGGCCAGGGTATCGGCGCGGATAACCTGCTGATGTTCTTCCAGATACGCCTCAGCAACGGCTTGCGCCTCATTAACGGCGGTGCTTACCCGTTCGCTAAACCAGCTTTGTATACCAAAATGTAGGAAAAAAGCGGAGAAGACCGTCATGATAATAGCCGGTGAGACAGCCAGAAGGCTGAAAATAAAGACCAGCCGCACATGCAGTCTTGAGCCGGCTATTCCTTTGCGGCGTCCACTCCACAGCCCGACAAGACGGCGGGCAATAAGAGTGACAAGAGTCAGGAGGATAATCAGGTCAAGATTTAACAGCCAGATGACAGTATTCGGATTATCACCAAAGGGAGGGGTTTCCGTTAAGGCACCGTAAGTTGCAAAGCCACTGATAACGGCAGCACATGTTAGAAGTAAAGCCAGTCGTGTACCCCATGAGCTAAAATGACGCCCTCCCCGCCCTAACCCGGTAAAGCGGAATTTGCGCGGCCGTCTGTAAAGGCCATATATGTTGCTCGTTAATGCCGTCAAAGGATTATTTCTTCCCGAAGATGCAACGGAGAGATTTTCAGAATCAGTTCCGGTATTTTTTTTACGCCTTTTTATCAACAAAGCAAACCCCGAGATTGTATTGACATCCCTTCACACAAAGAATATCCACAGCTTTTACAAGAAACGCAAGATATAGCACTATGGAAATTTCTGCAAGAGCTAATAACTCTTCTTCGTTTAATGTGTTGATTGCTGCGGCAGGCAGCGGTTCCCGCATGGGTGATATATGTCCGAAACAATACGTAAAAATTCAGGGGAAAAGCATTCTACGCCATACTATTGAAAGGTTTTTGGCTTGTCCCGGGTTACAGGAATTGCGTGTAATTATTAATCCGGATCATCGGGGTTTATATGAAGAGGCTGTGAAGGATTTATCCCTGCCTCCTCCGATAGCGGGAGGAATTGATAGAAAAACTAGCATTTACAATGGAGTAAAGAGTTTTTCTAATTTAAAAAATAATGAATATCTTCTTATCCATGATGCCGCAAGGCCTTTTGTTAGACAGCAGGAGATTATCAATGTTGCCGGGGCGTTGACCATGCATCAAGCCGCAACATTAGCCGTCCCCGTTGCTGATAGTCTGCGGCACACTGAAGGCAGTATTATTGACCGGTCTGATCTTTGGGCGATACAAACCCCGCAGGCCTTTCATTATGGCGTTATTCGTGATGCGCATGAGCACGCTGACCCTAAAAAGGAATACAGCGATGACACGTCTTTGGTCTCCGCCCGTGGTGTTGATGTTGCTATTGTGCAGGGACACAGGCAGAATTTCAAAATTACGACGACTGATGACATGGAAATGGCAGAAATATTGATGTGCGGGCAAACGACTACAGAAACACGTACGGGCACAGGATATGACGTACATGCTTTTACGACAGGAAGCGGAGTCCGTCTTTGCGGGGTGGATATCCCCCATGACAAGGCGCTGTCCGGTCATTCTGATGCGGATGTAGGTCTTCATGCTTTAACGGATGCCTTGCTGGGCACGATAGCGGCAGGTGATATAGGACTGCATTTCCCTCCTTCTGACCCGCAGTGGCAGGGTGTTGATAGTGCCGTTTTTCTACAAAAAGCCGTAGAATTGGTCGCGGATCAAAAAGCCCATATAACGAGTGTGGATGTCACACTGGTTTGTGAATCACCTAAAATAGGACCGCACCGGGAATCCATGCAGCAGCGTGTTGCCGAGATCTGTGGCTTACTGCCCTCTCGTGTAAGTGTCAAAGCGACGACAACAGAGGGGCTTGGTTTTACAGGGCGCGGTGAAGGCATTGCGGCGCAGGCTGTGGCGACTATTCAGTTACCGGTAAAGGCTCATCATGAAAATTAACCACAACATCCTGCAAAAAATTGATTTTAAGCAGCCTTATGCCTGGTTGGCGACATGGTTTGGATGTGGCCTGATGAAGCCCGGGCCTGGTACATGGGGGACAATCGGTGGCTTGCCTTTCGGCATGATATTGCTGGTGGTTGGTGGATGGCCGGTTTTGCTGGCGGCCTCCTGCCTTTTCTTTGTCATCGGATACCGGGCCAGTAAAAAATTTGAAGAGGTCACAGGCGAGCATGACGCCGGGGCTATTGTAATTGACGAGGTCGTGGGTATCTGGATTGCTTTGATTCCTGCTACGTTTAATCCGTTATCGATTCTTCTGGCGTTTGTGCTCTTTCGTTTTTTTGATATTCTCAAGCCATGGCCTATATCATGGTGTGACAAAGAAATTCCCGGTGCGTGGGGTGTGATGATTGATGATGTCGTGGCTGGAATTTTTGCAGCGTTTGTATTGGTGGGGGTGCGTTATGCAGGACTTGGTTGAAACAATCAGCGAGAAGCTGAAGGGGCGCGGTATGATGCTGTCCACGGCTGAATCCTGTACGGGTGGTTTAATTGCTACGGCGATTACGGACCGCCCCGGCTCTTCGGAAATATTTGATTGCGGCTTTGTCAGTTATTCCTATGAATCAAAAATGGATATGCTTGGTGTATCGCAGGACACGCTCAATGAGCACGGCGCCATCAGTTCTGTTGTCGCTGAATCCATGGTGTTGGGCGCGCTCCAACATAGCCGGGCTAATGCTGCTATTTCCTGCACCGGCATTGCCGGACCGGGCGGCGCCACGGAAAGCAAGCCGGTCGGGCTGGTTTATATTGCTGTCGGACTGGAGAATCATCCGGTCAAAAGCTATGAGCATCGCTTTGAAGGAAACAGGGCTGCCGTACGGCAGCAAACACTGGAAGCGTCCCTTCATCATTTACTGGATTTACTGGAATGACAAAAACGACCTTCGTTTCTTCGGCTGACAGCAATTATTTCCCGATGCTGATAGAATGGGTGCATTCGGTGCGCTCCTTTAAAGAATCCGCTGATATGGATATTTGCATTATGAATGCAGGCATGACGGAGGCGCAGTTAGATGATCTGCGGCCCCATGTGACAAAAATCGTGGAGGCCGAGTGGCCCTGCCCTATTCCCGAGCATAAAATCCGGGGCCGTGAATATTTGAAAGCCTGTGTCGCCCGGCCTTTCATTCCTGATTATTTTCCTGAGTATGACATGTATTTCTGGATGGATGCTGATACGTGGGTGCAAAGCTGGCGCGGTGTTGAGCTGTTCCTTGAAGGTGGACAACGGAAAAAAATAACCCTGACCGGACAGGTGGATCGGGCTTACCCACGGGCCGTTCGTGTGAAGTGGTTGGGGCGGTGGCCGTGGAAAGTGCGTGGTTTTTATTTCAGCAATGCCTTGCGTGCTTTTGATTTTAAAACGGCCAAGGCGCTTCTGCCTTATCATGTCCTTCTCGCCGGGGCCTTTTGCATGCACAAGGATGCGCCGCATTGGAAACGCTGGCAGGAACTTGTGGTACAGGCCATTGGAAAGGGAAAAGTCTTTACGGCAGAACAGGTGTCGCTCGGGAAAATGTGTTATCTCGAAAATTATGAGTTTGAGATATTACCCGGCTGGAGCCACTGGCTTTGTGAATTTAAACCGCTATGGGACGAACAAAAAGGATGTTTTGTAGAGCCCTTCCTGCCTCATAATGAGCTGGGTATTTTGCATTTGTCCGGTTTTGATGAAATGCGTGTGAACCGCTCTGTAACAACGGATTTTAAAACTCTGGGCGGTGGCACGGTGGAGATGTCTTACCGTTATCCTGATTTTGATGGCGAAGCTGAATAAAGCTCTTTTGCCCTTTCTTCAAAGGCATTAACCATTTTTCTAACTATTTTGTCGAAGAAGGCACCCATAAGATTTTGAAATACTTTGTTTTTGAACTCAAAATCGACATAAAAATCAATGGTGCATGACCCGTCCGGTTCTTCAATAAATCGCCAGTTGTTGGAAAGATATTTCATGGGCCCCTTCAGATACTCAACATGGATAAGGCCGGGAGAGATTGTTGTTACACGCGATGAAAATTTTTCCCGTGCTACTTTATAGCCGATTACAAGATCAGCGTAGAAAGTAGCCTCTTCCTGTTTTGTAATGCGACAGGCTAGACACCAAGGTAGGAACTCCGTGTATTTTTCTACATCAGCAACCAGATCAAACATCTGTTTCTGAGTATAAGGTAATGTTCGTTTTTCAGCGTGAGTGGGCATAGTGGTTTTGTACTCTAGATAAAATATTTATTCTGCAGCGGTTAGCTTAGCTTCCCGGGCCATGCGGAGTTTTTCAAAGTCGTCTCCGGCATGGTAGGAGGATCTTGTGAGTGGTGTGGCTGACACCATCAAAAAGCCCTTGGCGCGGGCCATTTTTTCGAGTTGTTCAAATTCTTCCGGGGTCCAGAATCGGTCGACTGGCGCATGCTTGGTGGTTGGTTGCAGATACTGGCCGATGGTCAGGAAATCGACATTAGCAGCGCGTAAGTCATCCATCACCTGCCCTATCTCTTCCTTTGTTTCGCCGAGGCCCACCATCATACCGGATTTGGTGAATTGCAGAGGGTCGACTTCCTTCACGCGTTGCAGTAAACGCAGGGAACGAAAATACCGCGCTCCGGGACGTACAGTTGGATAAAGGCGCGGTACGGTCTCCAGATTGTGGTTAAAGACATCCGGTTTGGCAGCAATGACGGCATCTATAGCGCCCATGTCCCCGCGAAAATCGCCGGGCAGAATTTCGATTGTGGTTTGCGGAGATTTAAAGCGGATGGCTTCAATCGTTTTGATAAAATGCCGCGCGCCACTATCCTTTATATCGTCACGGTCAACGGATGTGACGACGACATGTTTCAGGCCAAGCTTCTGCACAGCAACCCCCGTGCGCAGCGGCTCCATCTTGTCCAGTTCTGACGGCTTGCCGGTGGCGACATTACAAAAAGAACAGGCGCGGGTGCATATTTCGCCCATAATCATAAAGGTTGCGTGTTTTTTATCCCAGCATTCACCGATATTCGGACAACCCGCTTCTTCGCAAACCGTGTTCAGTTTTGCTTTATGAACAATATCACGGGTTTCATGATAAGTTTTGCCCTGCGGCGCTTTTACACGAATCCAGTCCGGCTTCCGCCCCATGGGACGGTCGGGGTTTTTTTGCTTCTCCGGGTGGCGCTTTGTTTTGTCCAGTAGCTCTTTATTATAGGTCATGGCCCTTTATATAACCGTATAGCGACAAAGGCACGAAGAAATTTTTGTTGACATAAAACATATTTTCCTATAGCCTCCTCGCAAAATATTATGGAGAATAAATATGAGCAATAATAAAATGTTTCACATTGCAGACATCCTTAGTCTGATAACAAGCCGTGGGTTGGGCAAAGACCCCATGACGCTCGCCGGACACATACTGGGACTGGAGAGTGAAGAGGCTGTGTACGTTGTTTTTCTGGAGTCCGAAGAGGAATTTAAATCCACTCTTGAAGGGCAATTGCCATGGCTTAAAAATGCGGACTTTGTGGCTCTGGAATATACAGACTGGAGCGGTGAAGAAAAACAGGCTTATTGTGATGAGTTTGTGAAGATGTATGCCGATAAATACGGTGAAACGCACAAGGTTCTGTCTACGGCTGCATGGAAAGCACAGGCGCGGAATTTAAACGGACCCACTGACACCCCTACTCCCCGTCCTTGAAAAAACGCCTTCTTTCATTTATACGGAATATGAACATCCGGCTGGGACCCATCAAAATCTTTTGTGTTGCGGGTTACAAGCGAAGCAGAGAGTTTTTTTGCCGTAGCGTAAATCATCGCATCCGGTAATTTCAGCCTTCTTTCACGTCGTAAAAGAAGTGTCGTTTCATAAATGCTTTCTTCGGGATAGATAATCTCAAACAGGTCATTCATGAATTCTTTAGCTTGTTCCAGCTTTGGCGCCGGCACACCAACCAGAAACTCAAGCCATGTTATAACACTGATATAGCGTTCCGTGTAGGCGCTGAGTATTTCCTGAGCTTTGGGGTTAGCATAAGAGAAATCAATCAGGATATTTGTATCGAAGACAGCTCTGTTCATTCCGGTTTTTCTTTGTCTTTTTCATGGGTGTAAGGAGGGACAGGTTTTTCATTCATTCCCCAATTGCTATACATTTCATCCCTTTGATCCCATTCTGCGCGCATTTTTCTTTCATATTCAAGCGCATCAAGGCCATCAAATGGCTGCAGGTCGTCTTTTAGAAACCCGAAATGCTTATCAAGTCCGCCGGCGGATTTGTTCTGTTGTTCAATGTCGAGATAAGTTTTGACGGCACGGCGTACAAGCTCGGCTCTGGAAAGGTCTTCCTTTTTTCCGAGCAAATCGAGTGCCTTGATCTGATTTTCGGGTATGTCTACAATTGTTCTCATACCCAATGATATATGATAACGTTATCAGATGTCAATTAGTTTTTCTAAAAATGTATGGCCCGGCCATAGGCGTCCAAAACGCTTTCATGCATCATTTCGCTTAAGGTGGGATGCGGGAAGATCGTATGCATGAGCTCAATTTCTGTGGTTTCCAGCGTTTTAGCGATTCCATAGCCCTGAATAAGCTCTGTGACTTCTGCCCCCACCATATGCGCACCGAGGAGTTCCCCGGTTTTGGCGTCAAACACGGTTTTGACCATGCCTTCCGGTTCACCCAGTGCAATGGCCTTACCGTTCGCCATGAACGGGAAGCGACCCACTTTGACCTTATGCCCCTTTTCAATCGCTGCCTTTTCAGTCAGGCCAACGGAGGCAATTTGAGGCGTACAATACGTACAGCCCGGTATGTTTGAAGTTTCAAGCGGATGAATGTCATTTTTTCCGGCAATTTTTTCAACGCAGATGACGCCTTCATGGCTGGCCTTGTGTGCCAACCATGGTGGTCCTGCGACGTCACCGATCGCGTAAACGCCGGATTCCCCTGTTTGCGACCATTCATTGACGATGATGTGGCCGCGATCGACCTTAATTTTAGGCATTTTATCCAGCCCGATATCCTCGACATTGCCGGTAATACCCACGGCCACAATCACGCGGTCGACCGTAATTTTTTCGGCTTTACCGTCAATGTCGATATGAGCTGTGACATTGTCTTTACCCTTTTCTAATTTTGTAACTTTAGCACCTGTATGGATGGTTAAACCCTGTTTTTTAAACTGTTTATGCGCAAATTTTGATATTTCCTCGTCTTCAACTGGCAAAATACGATCCATAACCTCTATAACGGTCACTTTTGCGCCCATATTGTGGTAAAAACTGGCAAATTCGATACCAATTGCGCCGGAACCGACAACCAAAAGCGATTTAGGCATGGTTTCCGGTACCATAGCTTCTTTGTAGCTCCAAACCAGTTTGCCATCTGCTTCCAGACCCGGCAATTCCCGCGCCCGTGCGCCTGTCGCGATGATGATGTGCGGTGCGGACAGTGTATCAATCGTCTTTCCGTCCTTTTCCACGGTGACTTTGCCTTGCCCGGCCAGTTTGCCGTAGCCGTCAATGACGGTCACTTTGTTCTTTTTCAGGAGGTGCTGTACGCCTCCGGCAAGCTGTTTGGCCACGCCACGCGATCGTTCAATTATTTTCTTAAAATCAAAGAAGAACTCTTTGATAGTAAAGCCAAATTCACTAGCGTTGTTTAGCAAATGATTGATCTCGCTACAACGTAAAAGCGCCTTGGTCGGGATACAGCCCCAGTTCAGACAAATGCCGCCCAGATGAGTTGACTCCACCAAAGCCGTGTTCATGCCCAATTGCGCCGCCCGGATCGCCGCCACATAACCACCCGGCCCGCCCCCAATTACAATAAGATCAAATTTTTGTTCAGGCATCTAATTCTACCCTTTCCGCATAATGCGTCACAAGCGGTTTATCTGCTGTACTTCCTGTTTTCAGAAGATTCTCAAGGTCAATGTCAAACCGGTCGGCAATCTGCCGCGCCAGACGTTGCGCGTATGTGGTGTTGTCAGGAAGGTAAACCGCCTCCGTATCAATTGTCATCACCGCATGGCCATTTGTTTTGGCTTCATTGAGCAGAATATTCATTTCCGTCTGTAGTTCTGTAATGTAATCCAGCTTCACATCTTTTTCATGCTCACGGTTACGGCTCCGCATGCGGTTCATTTGTTCCTGTGGTGAGCATTTCAGGTTAATCAGGAGGTCCGGCTGTCCGATCTGTTGCTCCATATAGTCAAAGCACTGATTGATAATCCCCAAAGCAGCAGCGTCAGCGTCCTTAAACAACATATTCGTATAGGCTTTGACGTTTAAAACAGCCTGATCCAGAACGTTCACTTTGCCGGGGCGCTCAAATTTTCTAATTTCATGGAATTTGGACAACACAAACCACATCTGTGACGGAAAGCGAAAATCTTCCGGTTTTACAAAACAATCGGCCAGAAATGGATTTGTCGCCAGATTTTCAAAGATACAGTTAAACCCAACGCCCTCAAGTGCCTTGCACAGCGTTGACTTCCCAATTCCCAGACCGCCCACCAGTTCGATGCGCATAAACCATTCCTTCTTGTAATGTCTCTATATAAAAGACTTTAACCGGGTTTTCTAAAAGGGAAAAACTTTAAACTGTTTTTTTATCTACAGCAAATTTGTAGGATGATTGTTTTTCTTGACATAATGCTGCTTTATGGCGTATAAAATTCGAGTAATAAATTTATGTAAAAGATATCTCGGGAGATTGGTAATGGAAAAATTTGAAGATGTAGAGCACATTATAACACGTCCCTATTTGGTCTTTCCGCATTTTGCGAGTGGAAACCATTTAAACCCATCACTATCTGTTCTGGTTATAGAGACAAAAGCCAGCCGGGATAGAGAGGATTCCAATCTTTGGAATATGGGAGTTGTAAGAGACTGGGCCGGGTTTATGGATTTGAAGGATGGTGCTAAACAATGGCGTTTTAACTATATGGGGGATGATTATGGTGGATACCCTCGTCGTGATATGTGCGAGTTAGGCAAAGAATTAGAGAATTTCGGGTTTACACGCCCAGAGGCAAGGCGTTCTCGTTGGGAGTCCTGTAAGTTTGGGCTAAGTGCCGACGAGCTCTTAAAGTCGTTTGCAAGAGTGGATGTGGTGGTAGGGCTAGGTGATAATACTAGCCCTTTTATAGCGCCTTTCTCAAATGCTGTTGTTCGCAATGTCGTTAATGATTTTTATCCAGGCTTGTCAGAGTCTCCTGAAGTTAAAGAGAAAATAGGCCTTACAGAGCCCAACACGGTCTGGCTTAATGAGGCGGAAGAGCTTTACAAGGATTACCAGAGAAGAAACTCACCGGGGAATGGTGGGCTGAAACAGATTAGACCAACATAGATACCGGGGTTTCAATATATTGTTTGAGGATTTGCAGATATTCCGCGCCGACGGCACCGTCGACGGACCGGTGATCTACGGATAATGTGCAGGTCATGAAGGTTCCGATTTTTATTTCTCCGCCATCGACAAAGGGCTTTTGCTCCCCTGCCCCCACAGCCAGAATGCAGGATTGCGGCGGATTGATGATGGCGCCGAATTCTTTAATACCAAACATACCCAGATTGGAAACGGTGAATGTACCACCCTGAAATTCTTCGGGTTTGAGCTTCCCTTCACGCGCCCGGCCTGCGAGGTCTTTGACTTCTTCTGAAATCTGGCGGAGGCCCTTGTTCTCGGCCTCTTTAACAATTGGTGTAATCAGGCCGTTCGGTGTGGCGACAGCTACGGAAATATCGGCATGCTCATATTGCAGGATCGCATCTTCGGTCCACGATGTATTGGCCGCCGGGTACGTGTTCAGAGCATTGGCGCAGGCCTTGATAATGAAGTCATTAACGGAAAGCTTGTATTCGCCGTTGGCTTTATCATTAATTCCCTTCCGTGCAGCCATCAGGGAATCGATCCGGCATTCAATGGTCAGATAAAAGTGCGGGACTGTTTGTTTGGCTTCCAGCAGGCGCGTCGCTACGATTTTACGGATATTGTTGTTCGGAATCTCTGTGTAGGTCATGCCGAGAGCGTTAGACATTTGTGCGGCATCCGGCCCGGAAGACGCCTGCGTTGCGGCTTTGGACGGCGCTATTACTGGCGCCGCACCGGCTTTCGCGCCTTCAATGTCAATCTTCACAATCCGGCCATGAGGGCCGCTGCCTTTAATAGCAGACAGATCAACGCCTTTCTCTGCCGCAATGCGGCGGGCAAGAGGGGAAGCAAATAGTCTTGGTTCAGTGGCTGGCTGACTCATCCTTTATATTTACCACCAAGACACCAAGGCACCAAGTTTTTCCTGCAAGTCTGTTTTCGTTAGCTGGAAAAAGCATGTTGTGCGTATTGGGCAAGCCCCGTGCCGACACTATCCATTTTATGATCATCGGATAATTCAGCATCAGGAAACTGTTCCCGGACAAAAGCTTTTATGCTTGGTAGCTCGGTTGAACCACCTGTCATGATAACCATATCAATCTGATCTTTTTGTATAGTGGCTTTGGTAAGGCATTCTTCCATAGTTGTCTTTATTTTCCGGATATCATCTTCGATTATACGGTCAAAGATTTCCCTCTGTACCGTCACCTTGAAATCAGTCCCGAGAGGTTGGAATGTAACTGTTGTGGCTGGATTATCCGACAGGTCTATTTTGGCTTTTTCGGCTTCTTCGAGCAAGGAATAGCCAAGTTGCTTTTCCTGTATCGACAAAAGATGTTCTAACTTATCAGGTTCCAGAGCCCTTGCTTTTAAGGATATGGTTTGGCGAATGGATTTGGAAGAATGTGCCCTGTATATACGGGACCAGTCAGATAAATCCGAATATACGGAAAGTGGCATGTCATATAGCTTTTGTGAATCAAAGGCATCTCTATACCGGGAGTTTAACCCCAGGGGAGACATCAGGAATTTCATGCTAATGCGCTGATCAAATGTTGTGCCGCCGACTTTAACGCCGGATGTCGCGAGGACGTCTTCTGTACGGTTTGACTTGTTTACATTGCTTTGTGACAGGCGGATGACGGTAAAATCAGATGTGCCTCCTCCCAGATCCATAACAAGAGCCAGCTTTTCACCTTTGATCCGTGTCTCATGTGCAAACGCGGCCGCTATCGGTTCGTATTGAAAAAGAACGTTTTTAAACCCTATGGACTTTGCTATGTCTTCCAAAGACTCTTGTGCCTGTGTACTGGCAACAGAATTGTTGTCATGAAAATGTACAGGGCGTCCTATGACTACATTTTCTATGGTCTGATTTGCGTGTTGTTCAGCCTCTTTTTTTAAATGCTTTAAATAGATGGCCAGAATATCCAGAAAACTTGTGGGTCTGCTGTTTATCAGCGTTTTGTCATCCATCAGTGATGTGCCAATAATTTTTTTAATTCCCCGCAGAAGACGACCTTCTTCTCCGTCTAAATAGGCATCAATGGCTTTGCGTCCATAGAGTATTCCCGTCGTTTCCCCAAAGAAAAGAGCGCTTGGCAGGGTTGTTTTATTATTTTCCAGCGGAATCAGTTCTATGGCCCCCTCATGCGCAATGGCTACTGTTGAGTTGGAGGTCCCAAAATCGATTCCGCAGGATATTTTGTTTGGCATGATTTGGCTTATATCCTATGCAGTCTGAAAAGGCTCTGGAAAAAGTAATGGGTATGAACTAGTCTTGCAATATGAATGATCATCCCATGCCCGACCCGCATAACGACCCCGATTATGAGCTATCCTTAAAAACGATTGCTATGCCGGCGGATACCAACGCCAATGGCGATATTTTCGGCGGTTGGCTTCTTTCACAGATGGATTTGGCCGGGGCAACCCACGCCATTCACTATACAAAAGGCCGCGTTGTAACGATAGGAATCGAGGCCATGTCTTTCCATGAGCCTGTTTTTGTTGGGGACGGTCTTATCCTTTACACAAAAATAACAAAGGTGGGACGGACTTCGGTCACTGTCCATATTGAAAGCTGGGCGCGGCGTTCCCGACAAGGCGATGTTACAAAGGTTACAGAAGGCTTGTTTACTTTTATTGCGATGGATGATGATCGTCACTCTGTCTCTATAGAAGAGCGTCGTGGCTAAACCTAAGCTGTGACCCTTCTTTTTCCCTGTTTTTATAAAGTCAGATTGGCAGATGTTCTTACAACAGGTTTTTGCAACGGTGTTTGAACATCCAGTTCAATTTCGGCCTGTTTTAAAATACTATCAAACTCTGCTCTGTAGCTTTTTTCAAATTGTCTTGGATCATAAATTTCCGGGTCAAGATCGTGTTTTGTAAGAAAATCATGAATATCTGAATCGGACATATCATCTATCAAAGTTAAGGGGCCGGGCTTATCAAATAAATGCATTTGTTCGCCGGCAGGGGATTCGTAATCAGAGGGTAGGGATTCATCTGGAAGCATGCTCGTCATAACAGAAGGCAATTCCATTTCCTCAAATCGCTTGACTAAACTATCCTTATAATGATGAAGGCCATTCCCTTCGTCTTCAATGCCAAAACAATGCGCCGCCCCGGTCGGTAAGAGTGCTACACCTCCATTTTTATCCAGTTCTGCTTTTATAGTCTGCGCCATAAACGTATTACGGATAAGCATGTCATCGGGGCCGCACTCTCCTGCATTGCCCCTGCGTGCGTTAAGCTTTGATGCGATTTCGTCTGTGAAATGATCTGAATAATCCATACAAAAGTCTGCCGGATATACACGCGCGGCATCGGCGCAGACTATTTTGATGCCGTGATGTATCGCTGCTTGCAGCAATAATTGGCTTTCAAAAGCATGAAAATGTGTTTTTCCGCTTAAAGACTCCTTGTTTCCACCGATAATGGCTTTGGCTGTAATATGCCCTTCAGTGTCGTATGCTGTAATATGCTGTGCTAATTTCAGAGCGTTATCCGTGCCGTATCCCCTGTCTAATAAAATGGTATAAAGACGATTATGAGGATATTCCATGAAAAGAGTAACATCTTGCTGTCTTGCCGCAAATTCTTTCAAAGCCAACGCTTGTGATACTTGATGAGAGAATATGCTATGATGTTCACCCATTGCCAAAACAACGCTATGGCCTTGTTCAGCAAGATCCAACGTTTTTTGTACAGATTGCTGTGCCACTTCCAGCGGATTTCCAGTTTTAGAAGATTGCTCAAATTCTTTTTGCATAATTATATTATAATGATATGGGGTCAATAATGCAAAAACAAGCGCAGTGTCTGGGATATCTAGACAAATAGCTCTCTATGTTGTGTAACAAACCTCTTTGACCACATGGATGATTTCGTCCACTTGCGGCAGAGCAAGTTGCTCCAGATTGGCGGCATAAGGCATGGGCACATCGGCACCGCAAACCCGTTTGATGGGTGCGTCGAGATAATCGAAGGCATGTTCGATGCAGAGTGCGGCAATTTCCGATCCGATCCCGGCAAAGGGCCACCCTTCTTCTACACAGACAAGACGGTTTGTCTTTTTAACGCTTTCAATAATCGTCCAGCGATCTAGTGGACGAATGGTCCGTAAGTTAATGACTTCGGCATTGATCCCCTGTTCTGCGAGTTTTTCCGCCGCTTCAAGGGACTTTCCAACCATGATGGAAAAAGAAACAATCGTAACGTCCGTGCCTTCACGTTCAATTTTTGCGCGCCCCAGAGGAATGGTGAAGTCTTCGTCCGTGGGAATATCAAAGCTCTGTCCGTACATCATTTCGTTTTCCAGGAACACGACAGGGTTGGGGTCACGAATGGCGGATTTCAAAAGCCCCTTCGCATCAGCAGCAGACCACGGTGCCACGACTTTCAGGCCCGGCACATGGGCATACCAGCTGGCGTAGCATTGCGAATGCTGTGCGCCGACACGGGAAGCGGCGCCGTTTGCGCCACGAAAGACAATCGGGCAACCCATTTGTCCGCCAGCCATATATAAAGTTTTAGCAGCGGAATTAATAATATGGTCGATGGCCTGCATGGCAAAATTCATAGTCATGAATTCGACGATTGGTTTCAAGCCGTTATAGGCCGCGCCAACGCCGAGACCGGTAAAGCCGTGTTCTGTAATCGGCGTATCAATGATGCGTTTGTCACCGAATTCGTCCAGCATACCCTGCGAAATTTTATAGGCTCCGTTATATTCAGCGACTTCTTCGCCCATCAGGAAAACGGTGTCATCACGCCGCATTTCTTCGGACATGGCATCACGCAAGGCATCACGTACGGTTAAAGATTGTGTAGTCTTCATAAACGCCGCTTCATCAAAAGGCGGCGGCTCGATCACTGTACCCTGTGCGTACAGAATATCGCGGTTTTCAACATGAGCGCCGGCAGGCTGACTGATAATTCCGGGAGAGGCAGCCAGAGGTTGTTCTTCATCGGTGACCTCCTCCGTTACCGGCGGCGGTGTTTCTGTTTTTACCGGTTTTGAGGGCGCTTGGTCCAATGCGCTTTCGTCTTCACCCTCTTCCAGAAGCAGGGCAATAGGCGTGTTAACAGCAACGCCTTCAGTGCCTTCTGCGATTAGGATTTTACCGATTGTGCCTTCGTCTACGGCTTCGACTTCCATTGTGGCTTTGTCTGTTTCAATCTCGGCAATGACATCGCCGGCTTCAACGGCATCGCCTTCGGATTTAAGCCATTTGGCCAAGTTCCCTTCGGTCATGGTCGGCGATAAAGCAGGCATTAAAATTTCAATAGGCATTTGTTCTTCCTCTAATCTTCCAATTCCAGCAAAATATCCGTCCAGAGTTCTGCTGGATCGGGTTCCTGTGATTCCTGAGCGAATTGTGCTGCTTCATTAACAATAACTTTGATTTCTTTGTCGATTGCCTTGATCTCGTCTTCTTTTATATCGCCCTCTTTCATCATTCTTGTTTTTAATGTCTGAAGAGGATCGCGTTCGTTTTTGACCTTGTTGACTTCTTCCTTTGTCCGGTATTTGGCCGGATCAGACATGGAATGGCCACGGTAACGGTATGTCATCATCTCCAGAATATAAGGGCCGTTTCCTGTGCGAACATAATCAAGGGCCTGCCGGGTAGCATTGCGAATGGCAAAGACATCCATGCCGTCAACCTGTTCGCCGGGAATACCGTATCCTGCCCCACGCTGGTAGAGTTCGCCGGCAGCATGGCGCACGGCACTCGTGCCCATACCGTATTTGTTGTTTTCAATAACGTAAAGAACGGGGAGATTCCACAAAGCGGCCATATTATAGCTTTCCGCAACCTGCCCCTGATTGGCGGAGCCGTCGCCCAGATAAGTGACAGAGACACCGCCGTCGTCTTTGTATTTATGGGCGAACCCGAGCCCCGTGCCTAAGGCAACATTGGCGCCAACAATACCGTGACCACCGTAGAAGTTCTTTTCCTTGCTGAACATATGCATGGAACCGCCTTTGCCCCCGGAGTAACCGCCGCGGCGGCCTGTCAGTTCGGCCATCACGCCCTTTGGGTCCATGCCGCAGGCGAGCATATGCCCGTGGTCGCGGTAGGTTGTTATAATGGAGTCATGCTGTTCCTGAACGGAATGAACGCCGGTGACGACGGCTTCCTGTCCGATATAAAGATGGCAGAACCCGCCGATGAGACCCATGCCGTAAAGCTGCCCTGCTTTTTCTTCAAAGCGCCGGATTAGCAACATCTCCCGGTAGAAGGTTTTCATTTCCTCCAGAGACGGTTCAGGGGTGCTGTTCGAAACGGTTTTAAGATGTGGTTTTTTACTTTTTCCACCTGATTTTTTTGCGGCCACGGGACTCTCCTGATTGTTCTCAAAGGAGAATAGCAGACACGGACAGTCAATTGAAGCCTAACAATACATGTTCATCAGGATGAACATAGCCCAGAACATAACGAACGCGTTCTTCGAGTAAATCAGGATCAAGAGAACCGGAACGCAAGCGCACAACTTTACTTTCAAGGGCGCTTCTTTCTTCGCGTAAGCCATTATACTGGGTTGAAACTTTACTGACAGAACGCTCCAGAGTCATGAGCCTTATGATACTGCGTTCTCCAAATATAATGTGGTAGGAAAAATACAGACAGAGGCAAAACCCGATAATGGCGAGTAAATTGTGTCTGAGAAGGTAACGCTGTTCGATCAGATGTTTCATATCTCTATCGAATCACATGCGAATCACCCGGTCAAGGATAAAAGTACAATAGAGTCAGTGCGTTACAGGAGAACAAGACCCGAACATTCGTTGTAAGTGATTCTAAAGACTCGGATTTTTAGGATCTGTCTTTTTTATAAATTTTTGTGCTTCCGGTGAAAGCAGCTCAAGGGCTTTCTGTTTTTCCTGTTCCTCGATTTCTCGCAATTTTGTTCCAATTTCCTGTGTTGTCAGAGGCGCAGAAGGCGTTGTTAAAAACGTCTTCGCTACAAACAGATTATGACGATCTGTGAAATTCCCGAGTGTGGCTGCTGCCTTTTCAGGGGTTTCGTAGCGCGTTGCTTTGTCAGGCATGTCGACAAGCTCATATTCATCAGGGCCACGTTTCCCGTGAAAGCCGCCATAATCAAGTCCTTTATTATGGACGTATTGTATATGACCGGCTGTATGCACAACGGCCGTGTGGAATGATTTACCGACCGGCATTTGATCTGCGGCTGACTCGAAATCTATAATTAACTCAGGAAGACTAACGATCGTGCGTAAAAGTCCTGCCTGTTTTTCTGTCAATTCATTACTGTTTCTTTTGTGCTCTATTTCGGCCAAGGTTTGTTGGGCCATTAACAAAGTCTTTGCTTCCAACGGCTTTACGGATTCCAAAAAGAGGCTGACTGTTATGGGGTAAATACCAAAGGAGTCTATCTCCATTTTATCGCCACCGCTGTAGCTTTGCATGGTGGGCATATAGTCCAGTTGGCTCCTGGTTTGCCCAATGTCCATAATCCAGGTATCGGCAAGATTACCATACCCGAGATATGGCGTCCCTGAATCGTGTCTGTCATACCCTACGGAGCAAAGTCCACCGTCTTTGTATTTCCCCAGAACGACATATCCGAGATCAACATCATAATTTTTCATAGCTCTCGCCTCACTGTATTTATATAATCAAAAAACTGAGTGTTTTATACACCTAGGAAGGGTGTTATGTCAAGTTTATTATCTTTGAAGAGCTTGTGTATCTTCCGGCGTTGCTGTTGTCACTACGCTGCTGATAGGGGCTAATGCTATTCCTTTGTCCTGAAGAGTTGGAATCCATTCCTGTAAAGCCTGTATCGTATTGGCTTTCGGGTGGCCTATGGCTATCGCATACCCACTCTTTTTGGCGATAGCTTCCAGCTTGCGGAGGCTCTTCTGCACACCCTCCAGTGAGGGGTCGTGGTCCAGAAAGACATCACGCACGGCATGCGGAACCCGGTAAGACGCGGCTATGTCATCAGCGAGAGATGTATGGATGGTGCGTGAATCAACGAATAAAAGCCCTCTTTCATAAAGATGGGCCATGACAATGCGCATAGACTCTTTATCCTGTGTCAAACGGCTGCCCATATGATTGTTAATGCCGACATAGCCTTCAAAAGCATTTAAACTCTGTTCCAACAGGTCTTCAAATTCAGAAGGTGGCATATCGACCCGCAACACTGTCGGTCCCGGATCAAGATCGGGATTCATAGGCTCCATCGGCATGTGAATCATGATTTCATGCCCGGCTTTGCGTCCCTGCTCTACCAACCCTTTAATTTTGGGCGCGTAGGGCAGAAAAGAAAGTGTAACAGGCGGCGGCAAGGCCATAATTTCTTTTGAGCGGCGGCGGTCCATGCCCAGATCATCAATGATAATAACGACTTTTGGCTGATCTGGCGGTATATCAACTTGTACGGCAAATTTCTTCCAGAGCGCTTCCGGTTCCGGCGGCGGTTCGATGGTTCTGTGGGGTGTTTTGTTTTTCTGTCGTATTTCGGGAGGTAAGCTTGCAAGCTCGATCGTCTGTTCCTGTTTTTGTGCAGCCTCTCTCCGCGCCTCTTCTATATAGGGGCGCGTTCCGTCAAATACAAAACGGTCAACCAGCACCATCAGGATAATGCCCACAACTAAAAATGAGAGGTTATTGCGAGACGAGTGTTTCTGTTTCATTCTAGGGTCAGGACTCTTTAATTTTGTGCAATTCTGTTGCAGCTGAAGGATAAAGATACAAGGAAAGCAAGTGAAAGCATAGCCAAAGCTATGGTGATCTTTTTTGACCCTAAGTAGCATATAACGAAAGAATCTTGACAGATATAAAGAACTAAAGTAGAACAAAGGGAAGACATAGGAAGAATATCGTTACCATAAAAAGAACAAAGCACATACAAACTGATTTCTAATACGGGGGAATATATTATGCTGACTAGAAAACAGAGAGATTTACTGCTGCTGATTCATGAGCGTATGGCGAGTGGTGAAGTCGCACCTTCATTTGAGGAGATGAAAGAGGCATTGGGGTTACGTTCTAAATCAGGCATTCATCGCCTGATTAGTGCTTTGGTGGAACGTGGTTATCTGGAGCGTCTTCCGCACCGTGCCCGTGCCTTGCAGGTCAAGCGTCTGCCGGAAGGCTATCAACCCTCGGAAAAAGATCAGACGCAGGCCGCAGCTCTTATTCGTAATACACAGCCCTTGCAAAATGATACGGCAGAGCAGCCAAGTTCATCGGTGTCTGTGCCCCTCTATGGAAAAATTGCAGCCGGGAGCCCTATCGAAGCTTTGCGGGATGAGGGGCAAACAATTGATATTCCGCCTTTTCTGATCGGTAATGGCGACCATTATGCTCTTCGGGTAGAAGGCGATTCAATGATTAAGGCCGGCATTAACGATAAAGATATTGTTCTTGTTAAGCGTGCAGAAACAGCCAATAACGGAGTCATTGTTGTCGCCTTGGTGGATGACACGGATGTGACCCTGAAACGCTTCCGAAAAGCCGGGAACAAAATTATTCTGGAGCCTGAAAATGACGATTACGAACCCTGGGTTCTGGAGCCGGCTCGCGTTAAAATTCAGGGGCATCTTGTGAGCCTGATGCGCAATTACCATTAGTTTTAACGGCGGGGGGACACGCTCCAGGGGCGTTTACCGCGTACGGACTCTACTGTTTCAAGGCGTCCGTTAAACCAGATCGCATGCGCGCCTTGTCCCCAGTTGTCAAAACGATCTACTTGCAAGGCGGCATGACAGTTTCTTTGGCGCAAAGGGTCGGTTGCGATGAGAATATCAGCCCAGCTACAATCGGCCTCATGACTGCCCGGATGGAAAGAAAAGGCGACTTTCGTTCCCTGACTGCTGACCCGGCAGCCTTGTTCTCCGCATTGCAGAGAGGGAAGAATGTTTGTGCTCTCCCCTTCTTTCGGCCATTTGACTAGTTTTTCATCTTTCTGTCCGTTACGACGAGCCCATATTTCCGCTGAGAAACGGTCATGAACACGTGACGATATAGATAAAGAACCGCTTTGATCCCGGAGTGAAATTAATTTTGAATTTGAAGAAATGAAAATATCAGGTTGATTATACTGAAAAATAATCAATATAGAAATCATAAAAGGAATAAAAGCTATGGCTTTTCCTCGGCCTTTCCACAGCATAAGAAATAGACCTGCGGTGACAAGGGAAATGAGGGCTGATAAAGGCCATGCCGGTGCATTCCATGTTGATTCAGGTAAGGCTGCCGTATCGTGCGCCACTCTTAAAACGGCAGACACCCCTTTTCCTGTAAGCCACAGAGGCCCCTGTTCCCATCCCGGTATCATCGCCAGATAGGACAAAACAGCCGTAGGCATAATAACAAATGCCATCAAGGGACCAGCCAGCAGGTTAGAAAGCAGACTGTAAAGAGATAGCTGTTGAAAGTGAAATAAGGCAAACGGCGCTGTCGCCAGTGTTGCCACGACCGTTGTCATGCACACGCCCAGAAAATAAAGAGCGATACGTCTGGCCAGACCTGCTTGCCTGTACCACGCAGACCAATAAGGTCTGACCTGTTCGTAAAAGAAAATCAGGGCCGCGACAGCAGAAAAAGACATTTGAAAACTGGCACCCCAAAGTGCTTCCGGCGAAATGAGAAGAACGACAAAGGCCGCAAGGGCGATCAGGCGCATGGAAATGGCCGTTCTGTCCAGTATAACGGCGCACAGGACAATACCGGTCATCATCATGGCCCGGATTGTCGGTATGGTAGAGCCAACGATGAGCATATAAGAAAAAGCGCCCACCAAAGCGATGAAAGCTGCGTATTTCTTGATCGGATATTTCAAGGCCAACGCCGGTACTAAAGCCATAAGAAAACGTGCTGTAAAAAATAGAACGGTTGCGACAAGCCCCACATGAAGACCGGAAATGGCCAGCATATGTGCCAAACCGGATGCGCGCATGGCTTCCCAGTCCTCTTCGGTAATGGCGGTTCTTTCTCCTGTCATTAAGGCCGTTGCCACGGCAGATTCGGGGTCGTTTATAGCGGCTCCGATGCGTTCGGCTATAGTCTGGCGCAAAGACTCAAGTTTTTGCTGAAAGGAATGCGGCGGATTTATTTCGAGAATCTCGGGCGCGCTATAAGCAAAACCAAAAGCGCCAATTCTTTTAAAATAGGCATAGCGTTGAAAATCAAAAGCACGCGGTGCGACGGGGGCAGAGGGAGGATTAAGACGCGCCAGAACCGTGACTTTGTTCCCGACAACGAGATTTTCATCTTTTCTGACTTTAAGCCGAACACGGTAGGGTGTTTTCTCTTTCGATAGCTTTTCGATGCTCAGGTCTTCCAAAACAACCCGGCTACCCTGTCCTGCTTCGAGCTTATCTATGCCGGCGATAATGCCTGTTATATCCACAGGCCCAATTGACTTTAGCAACATAGGGGTTTCCATTGCCATCGTTCGCCATTGCGCGACACAGAAACCGGAACTCATGAGCAGGAGAGCGCTACAGAGTAATGATAATATAGCTTTCGGACGTGAATCCTCTCGTAAAGGCCATATAAAAACCTGACAAGCTAATATGACAGCAACAATAAAAAAGCCAAAAGAAACAGGCGGTTCAAATTTTAATGAAAAATAGAGGCCGATGCCGCAGGCGAAAAATACAGGGAGCCAGAGTATCAGGCGATCTTTTTGTGCCGTGACTTCACGGATCACGGCGGCCAGCCACATAGTGGCAGAAGGCCGGTATTCTGCTGTCTCTTCCGGGACTGTATCGTAAAAACTGGACACGAAACGGATGCAACCCTGTTATTGTTGTGATACATAAGCTTTTATACGAACTCATTCACAAAACAAACAAAACAAAGTGAACCAGATATGACTATCATTACGCGCTTCCCTCCCTCGCCTACGGGCTTCATGCATATCGGCAATGCCCGTACGGCTTTGTATAACTGGCTTTATGCCCGACATCACGGTGGAAAATTCGTGGTGCGGATTGAAGATACGGACCGGGCGCGCCATTCTGAAGAGGCTGTGTTGGCCATTCTGAACAGTTTGAAATGGCTGGAACTGGACTGGGACGGTGAAATTGTTTCCCAATTTGAACAACGTGACCGGCATGTGGAGATTGCAAAAGAACTGATTGCAAAAGGTCAGGCTTATTATTGTTATTGCACACCGGAAGAGCTAACCGCTATGAGAGCGCAAGCCAAAGAAGAAGGACGAAGCACCTCTTATGATCGCCGTTGGCGTGACCGTGACCCTGCGGAGGCACCGGAAGGTGTTCCGCCGGTTATACGTATTAAGGCGCCTCTGGAGGGAGAAACAACGATTCACGATCAGGTGCAGGGCGATGTATCCGTGTCCAGTGACAATCTTGACGATTTCATTCTTCTGCGCAGCGATGGTACGCCGACTTATATGCTGTCCGTTGTTGTTGACGATCATGACATGGGGATTACGCACATCATTCGCGGTGACGACCATCTCAATAATGCCTTTCGCCAGAAGATCATTTTTGAAGCCATGGGTTGGGATATTCCTGTTTATGCACATATTCCCCTGATTCACGGCGCGGATGGCGGTAAATTTTCCAAACGCCATGGCGCAACAGGTGTTGAGGAATACAAGGATATGGGGTATTTGCCCGAAGCCATGAGGAATTACCTGTTACGTTTGGGGTGGGCGCATGGAGATGATGAAATTATTTCGACGGCGCAGGCGGTTGAGTGGTTTGATCTGGATCATGTGGGCAAATCCGCAGCACGCTTTGATTTTGCAAAGCTGGATAGCTTGAATGCTCATTATCTTAATGAAGCCGATGATGACAGGCTTGTCGACCTTATCTATGACGAACAGGATGAGATCGTGAAACAACGTCTCAAATCCGGCATGGCTGAGTTAAAGGATCGTGCTAAAACTTTAAAACAACTATCTGATGAATCATCGTTTTATACAAAAAAAATTCCGTTTGATTTTGACGAAAAGGCGCAGAAGATACTTGATGAAGGTCCAATGAAGGTTCTTACGGACTTGCAAGATCGTTTCAAAGCTCTCCCCTCCTTTACGGCAGAAGGTGTAGAGCAGGCTTGTCGGGAATGTGCCGATGAATTGCGGGAAGGAAAACTAGGAAAAGTTGCTATGCCTCTACGAGCTGCGTTGACGGGAACAACCGTATCCCCATCAATTTTCCACGCTGCTGAAATTCTTGGTCTGGAGGAGTGTTTGGAACGTATAGCGCAGGCTCTTGGAAAATGCGGTGAGAAAAATATTGAACAACATGCAGTCTCAAATTGATTTTGCAGTGCAATAGAACTATGATCTTTTCAGGTTATTTTTTCATTCTTCTTTCTTGAAACTGAAAGGCAGGATTTTTATGAGCAGTAAAAGCGCCGAGGCAAAACCACAGCAAAATAAACCTCCGCAAAAAACATTTACCCTGACTAATGATGAAACGGGTGAAAGCGTTCAATTGCCTGTCCTTGAAGGTACTTGTGGACCTCCTGTGATTGATGTCAGAAAGCTTTATGCCCAAACAGGCCACTTTACCTTTGACCCCAGTTTTACATCGACAGGAAGCTGCAAATCACGCCTGACTTTTATTGATGGCGAAGAAGGCATTTTGATGCACCGGGGTTATGATATTGCGGCTCTGGCTGGAAAAAGTACCTTTATTGAGGTTGCTTATCTTCTTCTCTATGGTAATCTGCCTCCTAAAAAAGACCTCCAGTCCTTTAATGACAGCATCACCTATCACACCATGGTACATGAGCAAATCCATTACTTCTTTCGTGGTTTCCGGCGGGACGCTCATCCGATGGCTATTATGTGCGGTATGGTTGGCGGTCTCTCTGCTTTTTACCATGACTCTTTGGATATTTGGGATCCGCTTCAGCGAGAGACTTCAGCCCATCGTCTGATTGCTAAAATGCCGACTCTGGCCGCAATGACTTACAAATACGCTCTGGGTCAACCCTTTATGTATCCGCGCAATGATTTGAGCTATGCGGAAAACTTCCTGTATATGTGCTTTGCCGTTCCGGCAGAACCGTATGAAGTGAACCCGGTTTTGGCCCGCGCTATGGATCGGATTTTCATTCTGCATGCGGATCATGAGCAGAATGCTTCGACTTCAACCGTTCGTTTGGCCGGTTCATCACAGGCTAATCCGTTTGCCTGTGTTGCTTCGGGAATTGCCTCGCTTTGGGGACCGGCGCATGGCGGTGCGAATCAGGCTGTTCTTGAAATGCTGGAAGAAATTGGCTCGAAGGAGAATATTCCTGAGTTTCTGGAAAAAGCAAAAGACAAAGACGATCCTTTCCGTCTTATGGGCTTTGGTCACAGGGTTTATAAAAATCATGATCCTCGGGCGACTGTTTTGCGTGAATCTTGCCATGAAGTGCTGGAAGATTTGGGTGTTAATGACCCGCTTCTTGAATTGGCGATGGAACTGGAACGCATCGCCTTGGAGGATGAGTATTTCATTGAACGTAAACTCTTCCCCAACGTGGATTTCTATTCTGGTATTATTCTGAAAGCCATGGGGTTTCCCGACAGTATGTTTACCGTTCTGTTTGCTCTCGCCCGGACAGTCGGATGGGTTTCACAGTGGAAAGAAATGATGGAAGAACCGTCTTTGCGTATTGGGCGCCCGCGTCAGCTTTATACAGGCCCGGCAGCAAGACCCTACGTTCCGATTGAAGAACGGGAATAAGCTTTTTCAAGTACAAAACGTGCGGCTTGTGTTGAAGACGTACAGGTGTCTTCTGTGCCGGTTATCTGGGTGCGTATTTCTGCAAAATCCTGCTTTTGTTCTGCGATCATTTTCGGATCATCGAGAAGCCGCTTCACAGCATCTTTTATAGGGCCTGCCCGGCATTCTTTTTGAATAAATTCAGGGACAACCTCCCGATCCAGAAGAATATTTGCAAGATGCGCGTATTTTATAAAAAGTTTACGCCGCGCAATTTCCCAGGTCAGGTGACCTGTTTTATAGGCAATCACATGCGGTATATCGGCTATAGCTAGTTCTAGTCCGACCGTTCCCGATGTTGCTATGGCGAAGTCCATCGCAGCAAAAGCATCCCATTTTTGTTCCGGGTCAGTGATAGCATGGACCGGACAAGGCATGCTTTCCAGTAGGTTTCGCGCCTGTTTCTCAAGATGCTTTACCGTAGGCGATACGATATGAATTTCCTTTTTTTCTTTTGCAATCTCAAAGGCTGCTTCACGCAGATAAGGCGCAACTCTGTTGAGCTCTCCCATGCGGCTACCAAAGAAAAGACCCAGGACAGGGGCATCTTCCGGGATATGGTTTCGTTTACGGAACGCTGGCCCATCAGCCTTGTCGTAACCGCTTTCCATTACAGAATGCCCGATAAAGGCGGCTTGCATGCCTTCCTTTTCGAAATAGGGTGGCTCAAACGGATAGAGGCACATTACGCCATCGTATAGAGTAGCCAGTTTTTGCGCGCGCTCAGGACGCCATGCCCATACAGTTGGGGCAACATAATGAAACATATTAGGTCGGGTTTTGCATTTTTCATGCACCTTTTTTGCAACCCTAAAACTAAAGTCAGGAGAGTCAATTGTTATGAGTATACTTGGTGATATTTCTTTAATTTTTTCAGCGGTTTGATTGATTCTTTTGAGAAGCTTATTTATCCTTGGTAAGACCTCAAAAAGACCCATAACAGATAAGTCATTCATCGGAAAAATAGATTCCAGCCCTTCTTTTTCCATCAAAGGACCGCCGACACCGGAAAACTGAATATGCCCTCCTGACTCTTTTCGCAAGGCCTTCATTAATCGAGAGCCCAAAGAGTCGCCGGAAGATTCTCCGGCAGTTATAAAGATATGAGTCTGCTTTTTATCACGCGGCATGTCGTTTTTTCTCTATATTTAATCCCAGCACAAACATTTTGTGTTCGTTCGCCAGTTCGGCAACCTTCTGCGGTTCCAGCAACAGGCTGTGTCCCGCTTGCATGACTATACCGTCCAAACCGCATTTAACGCAGAGACGTATTGTCTCAGGACCTATTGTTGGTAAATCCAGATCTTTATCCTGTTGTGGTTTGCAGGTTTTTACCAACACACCGCCACGGCCTCCTTTGCGTTTATAGGTCACGCAGCGATGGATTAGCTCGTCCGTTCCTTCAGCAGCTTCAACGCCCAGGACAATACCTTCCTGTACAATCACGGATTGCCCTATGTCTAAATGACCAAGCTGTTGCGAAATATCCAAAGCGCGATCAATATCTATCCAGTCCGCTTTCTTAGGTTTGTAGCGGCCGACAGCCCCTTCCCCGGCAATAAGATCTTTCGCAAAGTTTTGTACACCATGTAAGGTGAACCCCTCTGCCTCCAATTCATGACGTAGCGCCTTTAAAAGCCCGTCATCACCCAAGGCCCGTAGCCCCAGTTTTGCAAAAAACTGCGCTGTTCTCATGTCTGGTCTTAACTCAGCCAGACTGGGACGACGAATAGAACCGATAAGAACAAGGTCATGAATGTCATGAGATTTTAGTGTGTTAATAATCTGTCCCGCAGCCCCCACACGGGTCAGCATATAGTTGCGTCCCTCTAGTATGCGCGAATCGGTCTGTCCTTCAAAAGCAACGAGAAATATTTCGATTTCCATACGATCGCAGGCGTGCAAAAGCCGTGACGGCAAACTGCCGCCTCCGGCAAGAATCCCCAGTTTTGTTATGCTTCTTTTTTGGGTGGCTGACATAGCGGAAATCTTGTTTTTTTACGGGCAAATTGCACGACATTCATCACGAGTTCATTCTGGGAAAAATCTTTTTCGACACTGGCTAAGCGCTCTTCCATTGTACCTTCTTCATTAAATAGCTCCTTAAAAGCCCGTTGCAGGGCTTTGATCCCCTCTTTTTCGATACCGCTACGCTCCAGGCCTATAAAATTCAGGCCGGCTAAATGCGCGCGCTCCCCTTTCACACGGCCAAAGGGGATTACATCATTCTCAACACCCGATGCGCCGCCAATTACAGCATAGGCTCCGATGCGGACAAATTGGTGAACACCGGCCAGCCCGCCGATTATTACATGATCACCCACCGTAACGTGGCCAGCCAACGAAGCATTGTTCGCCAAGATAACGTGATTGGCAATAAGACAGTCATGGGCGATATGCGCCCCGATCATAAATAAGCCATTATCACCAATAGTTGTTACCATGCCACCGCCTTCGGTGCCGCCGTTCATCGTTACATATTCGCGGATTGTATTATTTTTGCCGATGACAAGGCGGGAATTTTCGCCAGCATATTTTAGATCCTGCGGCGCACTACCAATGGAAGCAAAAGGGAAAATCTGTGTATTTTCACCAATTTCTGTGTGGCCTTGTACAACCACATGGGAGTGCAGAATTACATTGTCATGAATCGTTACAGACGGTCCAATGATGCTATAAGGGCCAATAGCTACATTATTGCTGATTTTTGCGCCATCCTCAATGATGGCTGTGGGATGAATGTTTCCTGTCATATCATGAAAATACTATATTTTCTGCGCCTTACAGGCAAATCACGCTTTGTTTCGGAAAGTTACAAGAGTTTTTTAGGAATCCATCATAATCATAGCGCTGTAAGTCGCTTCGGCATGAACGACGCCATCGATGCGGGCTTCGCCTTTGAATTTCCAGATATTCTTGCGGGATTGTAGTTTTTCAACATGAATATGCATAACATCACCCGGCACAACCGGTTTACGGAAACGGGCACTCTCGATGCTCATGAAATAAACCAGTTTACCTTCTGCTTCCTTACCCAGCGTATGGACAACAAGGATGCCTGCCGTTTGTGCCATAGCTTCAATAATCAACACACCCGGCATAACTGGTGCGCCGGGAAAATGACCCTGAAATTGAGGTTCATTCATTGTTACATTTTTTAAGCCGACGGCTCTTTCTCCTGCCTCAAAATCGATAATTTTATCAACCAGCAAAAAAGGATAACGATGGGGAATAAGCTCCATAATACGTGTAATATCTATATTTTGCGGACTATCACTCATAGCTTTCTTCCCCTCCTATGATTTTTGTTTCCGAACCATTTTATTCAACATGGCTACCTGCCGTAAAAATTGCTTCACGGGCATGGCCGGAGCACCCATCTGCTCTTCACCGGCAGGAATATCACGCATCACGCCTGATTTTGCAGCAATTCTGGCGCCTTTTCCGATACGCAAATGCCCGGCAATGCCGACTTGACCGGCGAGTACTGCGTAATCCTCTATGACTGTGCTGCCGGATATTCCCACTTGTGAAACGATAACACAACCTTTGCCAATGCGAACATTGTGGCCAATCTGCACGAGATTATCAATCCATGTTCCCTGTCCGATCACGGTATCGGGGCCGGACCCCCGATCAATCGTTGTGTTTGCACCGATTTCAACGTGGTCTTCAATAATAACGCGGCCCAGTTGCGGAACTTTTATATGCCCTGCCGGATCAATAGCAAAACCAAATCCGTCCTGCCCGATACAGCAACCGGGATAGATTCGTACGTTGTCACCAATGATGCTGTGGGAAATAACAGTATTGGCACCAATCCAACACTCTTTTCCCAACTCTACACCGGCTGCGATAGCAACACCGTGCTCTATAGTGCAGTCTGGACCAATGCGGGCCGTGGGATCAATAACAGCCGTATTGGCAATAAAAGGCTGAGGTTTTTCATTGGGGTAAAAAATCTGCGCTATGGCCGCATAGAATTTATAAGGAGAAGACGTCAATAAAAGGGCTGTACCATCAGGGGCCCATTCAGTCATTTCGGGTTTCACGATACAGGCTGCTGCTTTTGTTTCTTTAAAATCATCTTTATAACGGGGGTTATCCAGAAAACTGATATGTCCTGGTCCTGCCTGATCCAGAGGGGCCACATCTTCAATCAATAGGGCAGGATCAGCAGACTCGGACAGAGTCGCTCCTGTTATTTCGGCCAGATAACCTAGGCTCTGTGGCGCAGTACGGCAAAAAAAACGGGGATCAGGCATCTTGATTAATTTGTCTGTATTTTAAGATCAATTTTTGTAATCTTGCTATTCAGCTTCTTCATAACAACATCGGTTACGTCCATAGCTTTTGCCGCTAAAATAATATTCTGTTTTGTCATGATCAGATCATACTTTTCTTTATCCGCCATATCAGCGACTATTTTTACAATTTCCTGGCGTAAGCTAATTAACGCTTCATTGGCGGCCGTTTCAAGCTCTCGACGCCGTTTTTGTGCCAACTGGCGTGTTTCCATCAAGTTTTCTTCAAAGGCTGTTTTCTGCTTTCCAAAAGCCTCAACGGAAAGTTTTTCCCGTCCTTCACTCAGTTTCAATTCTGTTTCACGTAATTTTTTTTCACGCACAGAAAACTCGGACTGGAAAGATTCTTTATGTGTATTCAGTTGTTTTTGTATGCTTTTTGCAGCTTTTGATTCATTGAGAAGGCGCTGGACATCGACGACTGCAATATTCGTTTCTGCGTAAGATAATGAAGGTAAAACAGACAAGCCGACGAACATAATGACAGCAAAACAAATACGAGATACAGCGTATAAACCGTGAGTTTTCATGATTATCCCTCCATTTTAAATCAACTGGAATTCCAAGGTCCGGAGCCTAGCAGATTAAAAACGCGTACCAAAGTTAAATCTGAATGTTTCCTCCTGATCGAATTCTTCGGACATGTAGGGAGTTGCCACATCAATACGTACAGGGCCAACGGGTGAACGCCATGATATCCCGATACCCCCGGCGCCCCTTAAAGAACTTTCATCTTTTATGTTTGCGCCTGTTGTTCCGTCAAGCTCCCACAAGGATCCTAAATCAGTAAAGGCATGCCCTTTAATACCAAGCTCTTCCGGCAATCCTAGAGGAAAGGTTAACTCCGCTGTACCACGATAGAATAAATTACCACCGAGGGAATCGTCTGTTGCAATGTCACGGGGGCCAATGCCGGCTTGTTCGAAACCGCGTAATGTCGAGCCGCCAAGAAAGAAACGCTCATTAATTTTTACGTTTTCACTTTTCAAACCTTGAATAGCGCCGGTTTCACCCAGGAAATTCAGTATCCAGTTATCAGCAACGGAGTAGTAATATGAAGCCCCGGCCTTTCCTGAAATAAATTTGGCATCACCGCCAAAACCCGCTATTTCTGTGTCAAACCACCCCATAAGGCCATTCGTTGGAAACAAGGTACTGTCACGGGCATCATAAGTCAGACGTTGAGAGACAGAAGATGTAACACGCTGCCCCGCCTGATCCTGAACAAAAATAGAAGCGCCCTGTTGAACATCGGTAATATCATTACGTTCCAGCCTGTAACGAAGAAGTTGCCGCCATTTTTCTGACAGAGGGTAACCAAAACGAAGGCTTCCGCCTACACGCCTTTGGTCGAAAGAACTCTCATCCTGTAAATCCCTTGTAATATGAAAGAGATCAAATCCAGCAGAAAAGTCACGATTCAGAAAAAATGGTTCCGTAAAGGAAAGGTCAAACTCGGTCCTTTCGCCTGCAACCGTTGCCGCTAAAAGAAGGTCCTGCCCTTTGCCGAGAAGGTTGCGTTCACGAATTCTGAAGTCAGCTAATGGTCCTTCAGAGGTGGAGAAACCGGCTCCAATCGACAGCTCGCCCGTTGATTGCTCCGAAACCTCTATATCAACAATCGTTTTATCCGGCGCGCTTCCTTGCATAGGTGTGACAGTGACATTCTCAAAATAGCCAAGATTCTTGATGTTTTGTTCTGATTTTGAAATTTTCGAACGGTTAAAGGGGTCTCCTTCTACAAGTTCCATCTCACGACGAACCACCTTGTCGAGGGTCCTGACATTACCCCGTACATCAATGCGTTCCACAAAGACTCTTGGTGCTTCATTAATCTGGAAGACGATATCGACTATTTGTTCGTCTCTGTTTCTCTGAATATCAGGCCGCACTGTAACGAAGGCATATTGCAAGTCGCCCAGAGCGTCCGTGATGTGGTCGATTGTAACCTGAACTTCATCGGCGTCATACCAATCGCCTTGTTTGATTGTGACACGTTGCTTCAGAACACTGGCATCAAAATTACGTAATTCGGATTTGATTGTGATATCCCCTACGCGGTAACGCTCCCCTTCTTCCACTGTAAAGGTAAGGAAAAAGTGATCGCGCGCTTTAGAAAGCTCAGCCACTGCAGAGACAAGATTAAAGTCAGCGTACCCCTGAGAGAGGTAAAAACGGCGCAAAAGCTCCTGATCAAAAGACAAACGATCAGGATCATAGCGGTCGTCAGATGAAATAAAACGGTACCAGCGCTGTTCTTTTGTACTCACTTCACCACGCAATTTATCGTCATCATAATGTTTGTTCCCGACGAAACGAATGCTTTTTACCTTGGTGAGAGGTCCTTCATTGACTTCAAAAACCAGATTTACCCGGTTTTGATCCAGCTTAATAGCTTTTGGTTCAATATTGGCAGAGAACCGTCCGTTGCGGCGGTAGACCTGATACAACCGATTGACATCAGCCTGCACTTTGGTTCTGGTAAAAACTTGCCGGGGACGGAGCTGCACTTCAGATAAAAGCTCGTCATTATCTATGTTTTCATTTCCTTCAAAAGCAATTTCACTGATGACAGGGTTTTCTACAATAGCGACTTCCAGAAGATGAGCGCGTTGACGTAGAGTGACATCGGCAAATAAACCTGTGGCAAACAGGCTCTTCAAAGCACGGTCAAGAACATCTTCTGTCATTTTATCCCCGACCCGGACATCCATGTAGGTCAGTACAGTCGCCGGTTCTATACGCTCTACGCCGACAATGCGTATCTCATCGATCCGCTTTCCTGATGAGCCGTAGCTATATTGCTGCGCCAGAACCTGCGAAGCATAAGATGCCGTTAAAAGAAAAACTGCCACACACGCTACGAGTATAAACCGTAGTTCTATAAATTTATTCATGTTCCGCCTGATTAATTAAGTAAAAGGACAACAGAATGACCTCACCTTTCAAGAATCATTCACCTAATCGCATCTAGCGTAGCAAATATCACAAACATCGCCAAGATGGTTAGTTTAATCTTCTCATATTGCCTCTATAGAGCTAATTGCACTATGTCATTAAGATTGGCAAACAACATAAGCCCTACCAGAAGGGCTAAACCCAGCCGAAAGGCATATTCCTGTGTCCGGTCAGAAATGGGGGACCCTTTTATTATTTCAACAAGATAAAAAAGCAAATGGCCGCCATCCAGCATGGGAATAGGAAAAAGATTAATCAGCCCCAGATTAATTGACAGCAGCGCTGTAAAGGTGATGAGGGCTATAATCCCAGCCTGTGCCATATCCCCTGCTATCGCGCCAATGCGAATTAGTCCGCCGAGTTCTGTTGCGCTGCGTGTGCCGACAATCATTTGACCAAGAGCTTTCAGGGTACTGGTTGTGACGTTGCCTGTTTCACTAACGGCTTGAGCAATACTGCTTAAAAATCCGTGTTTGACGAATCTTTCTACATTTTTATCGGCAATAACCAAATAATTACTTTCGGGATTTTCAGCGTCGGCAAGGGATGTATTCATCTCCGGTAAAGGATGGATCATCAAAATATCAATTTCTTCCCCTCGGTT
This sequence comes from Alphaproteobacteria bacterium, assembly GCA_021776075.1. Classification (GTDB taxonomy): domain Bacteria; phylum Pseudomonadota; class Alphaproteobacteria; order Micavibrionales; family Micavibrionaceae; genus JAJFGQ01. Next base: position 43,991 of record JAJFGQ010000079.1, read on the forward strand.
CAGGCTAATTGTAAAAGTTTGCCCCAGTTTTGACAAAAGAACAGCACGCACCGCCCCCTGCCCCTCAAGTTCCTGACCGTCGATGGCAACGATTCTTTCTATTTCAATGGCATTATTACTGGAGCTAATTAAACCCAATAAGCCCAGAGAATGCTTAAAGCCAAAGCGATCTTCATTTACCAGACGCTTTGGCGTTGCCTGAAATTTAATTTCCTGACCCTGGCGAAGAACAGTAAAGGTCCGTTCTGTATCCAGACCGACCATAACCTCGCGCCGGATGTCTTCAAAACGTCTGATTTTTGTATTATCAATCAAAATAATTTCATCATGAGGCTGAAAACCTGCAGCTTCAGCAGCGCTGCCACCAACAATAGCTCCCGCAACGGGTGATGTAACAGGTTGACCATATGTTAAATAGAGACCAGCCAAAATAACGATCGCAAAAAGGAAATTAATAGCGGGGCCGGCAACAACAATAGCGCAACGTTGCGCGACAGGTTTGTGAAAGAAGGCGACTTTTTTCTCTTCGTCCGTTAAGGGACGTATTTTTTCTGTTTCTTTATCTTCAACGCCATCTATGTGGCTGGAACTGGCAGGGTCAAGATCGCCAAACATTTTGACGTAGCCCCCCAGAGGGACGATTGAAAACTTCCAGCGTGTACCGTTTTTGTCTGTAACGCCGAATAGCTCTTTCCCAAAACCGATGGAAAAGCTGTCAATTCTTACGCCGCACATGCGTGCGACAATGTAATGCCCCCACTCATGAACAAAGACAAGGACACTAAGAACCAATATAAAGGCCCCGCCATAGAGCCATGCATTTTGCGCTATCAGATTAACCCATTCAAAAATCGAGGAACCGCCCATTAATATACTCCACGTCTGTCAGTTAACAATTATTACACTATAAGGGATTTTGTCTGTTCCCGTATCATTTTGTCAAATTCTATAATGTCATCCAAACCCGAGAGAGATTCGAAAGGAGAACCATTCAATACTGTCTGGACAGTCTTAACAATATCCAAAAATCCGATTTTTTTCTGGAGAAAGGAATCAACGGCGATTTCGTTTGCTGCATTAAAGGCTACGCAAGTGCTCTGCCCCATACGCAGAGACTCATAAGCCAATGCAACAGAAGGAAACTTCTGTGTATTAAGTGTTTCAAAGTCAAGTTGGGACAGCTTTTTCAAGTCCAGCCGGTTTCCCGGTGTTTTCATTCGTCCGGGCCAGGCCAATGTGTGTGCGATCGGTGTGCGCATATCAGAAGCCCCTAATTGTGCCAAAACCGACCCATCAACATATTCGACCATTGAATGAATAACAGATTGGGGATGAACAAGAACTTCAATTTTTTCCAGTGGCATATCAAACAAATAGCGCGCCTCGATCACTTCAAGCGCTTTATTCATCATGGTGGCGCTATCTACTGATATTTTGGCCCCCATATCCCAGTTGGGATGTGCAATCGCCTGTTCCGGGGTCGCTTTATCCATGTCTTCCAGAGTCCATGTTCTAAAAGGTCCACCGGAGGCCGTCAGAATGATTTTTTCGATAGCATTCTGATTTTGGCCATCAAAGACCTGAAAAATAGCATTATGCTCGCTATCCACCGGCAAAAGCGTTGTTCCGGCTTTGCGGGCCGTTTCTACAATCAGAGTTCCGGCAGCAACAAGTGGTTCCTTGTTGGCAATGGCCACACAGGTTCCCTGTTCTACAGCTTTCATAACAGGCAACAGACCTGCCATACCGACAATCGACGCCATAACCCAGTCCGCCGGCATACTGGCCGCATCCAGCAAGGCTTCCCGTCCTGCGGCGACACCGATATTTGTTCCCGACAAGGCGTCTTTTAATTCCTGATGAAGGTTTGCATTAGCAATAACAGCTTGTCTGGCGTGGAGTGCCTTTGCCGTTTCGGCCAATGCGGCAACATTGTTATTGGCCGTTACAACCTGCACATCAAAAGTATCAGGAGATGATAATATAACATCCACCGTACTTTTTCCTACAGAGCCGGTCGCGCCCAGAATGCTGATTTTTCTTCCTAGCTCAGCCATAACATAACAATCATGAGAAAGGCCGGAGAAACAAGCAAGAGCGCATCAATACGATCAAGAAGGCCGCCATGGCCGGGAATGAGGTTTCCTGTGTCTTTGGTGCCGGCCTTTCGTTTGAAACTGGAGATAAATAAATCGCCTGTTTGTCCGATAATCCCCAGAAGACAACCGACCAGAAAAATACCGCCCCAATGCCGAGAAGAGAGCCCTATATCTGTGGGTGTGTAAGACGCTATGTAGGGCGCGGCGGAAGACAAAAGAACAAGGGTAAGGCCGCAGAAAAACATAGCCCCCGCTAACCCTGCCCATGTTTTTTTAGGGCTGAGAGCAGGCGCAAGCTTTGCGCCACCGATGATCTTGCCGGTAATGTAAGCTCCGATATCACTGGCCCACACACATAAAATAACGCTCAAAGCCAGCCAACCCCCCTGCTCCAGTCCAAAACGAAGAAAAACATAGGAAGAAAAACAGATCATCATATAGAGGCCACCGAGCCCCATTTTGTAAATATAATGCTGGTCATTGTTGACCAGTCCATACCATTCATAGAAAGAAATGGCGGCAGCCATCACAATAACCAGAATAAAAGACCAGTCATTTGCAAGAAGGGCGACAAGAACCAGCGGTGCCAAAATAACAGCAGATAGAATGCGTTTTTTTAGGCTAGAGGTTTTTTGATTTTTATCCAACGTCTAGCCCCTTGCTGTCTCCAGAGATCCAAAACGACGATCGCGGGTCATATATTCCTGAATGGAAAACTCCATATCCGCTTTTGAAAAATCGGGCCAAAGTACAGGAAGAAAAACAAGCTCTGCGTAGGCGCATTGCCATAGTAGGAAGTTGCTAATTCTTTGCTCCCCACTTGTCCGAATAAGAATATCGGGATCGGGCATACCATGCGTAGACAAAAAGCCGGAAAAATGTTCTTCCGCTGCTGTAAAGTCCGGTGTTATATCGTGGGCCTGACACATTTGTGCCCATTGGCTTGCCGCCTGTAAAATATCGTTCCGACCACCGTAATTCAGGGCAATCGTTACCGTGATCTTGTCATTTTCAGCCGTCAGCGATTCTGCATTCTCGATAAGCTCGACAATGTCCAATTCCAGCTGTTGACGGTTACCAATCACCTGAAGTTTGATATTGTTACGATGAAGTTCTGCTGTTTCAGCCCGTAGATACATACGCAAAAGGCGCATCAGATCGCTAATTTCCTCTGCCGGGCGATTCCAGTTCTCTGATGAAAAACCAAAAAGCGTTAGATACTTCACCCCTAGCTCTGCGGCAGCCCGCACAGCTTTTTTCGTAGCTTCGACACCCTGCTTATGCCCCAGTGATCGTGGTAATTTTCTGGCTTTGGCCCATCGTCCGTTTCCATCCATTATAATGGCTACATGCCGGGGTGGTTGCTGAACGGCTTCATTGTTTGTTTGCTTTATCATCGTTAAGTGCGCCTAAAGAAGAATTATATTGTCATAATGTCTTTTTCTTTATCAGAAAGTTGCCCATCAATTTTTCCGATGAGTTCATCTGTTAACTTTTGAACTTCATCGGCCATACGTTTATGCTCATCCTCTGAAATATTGTTATCTTTCTCCATTTTTTTCAACGTATCCATACCATCCCGACGAACATTCCGTACGGATATACGGCCTTGTTCTGCGTATTTACCGGCGACCTTCGTTAATTCCGTCCGGCGTTCCTCATTCAGTTCAGGAACCGGAACACGAATCAAAGAACCCTCCAATTGTGGGTTCAAACCCAGACCAGCCTCCCGAATAGCTTTTTCAACAGCTTTCACCATGCCGGCATCCCAAATCTGAACGGTTAAAAGCCGGGGCTCCGGCACATTAACAGTCGCCACCTGATTCAAAGGCATTTTTGATCCGTAAGCTTCTACCTGCACGGGTTCCAACATACTACTTGAAGCTCTGCCCGTACGTAGACCGGAAAACTCGTTTTTTAGTACATCCAGAGCGCCATCCATCCGACGTCGTAAATCAGCTATATCAAAATCCGCCATGCCTCAAACCTCTTTTGTGTCGGTTACAATTGTACATTTTCCTGTTCCTTGCAGAATTCGGACAAAGTTACCTTCTTCCTTAATAGAAAAAACAAGGATGGGAATATGATTTTCCCGTGCTAAAGAAACAGCCGTTGCATCCATGACTTTTAAATCTTTGGTTAGGATGTCCAGATAAGACAGCCTGTCATAGCGTTCGGCTTGTGGGTTTTTCTCAGGGTCTTCCGTATAAACACCATCGACTTTTGTACCTTTGATCAGAGCGTCGCATCCCATTTCCGTTGCCCGTAAAGCGGCCGGTGTATCTGTTGTGAAAAAGGGGTCACCGCTGCCGGCAGCAAAAATTACAACGCGGCCTTTTTCCAAGTGGCGCAAGGCCCGGCGGCGAATAAAGGGTTCACATACGGCCTGCATAGGAATGGCAGACTGCACACGGGTCTCAACATTAACTTGTTCCAGAGCAGACTGTAAGGCCAAGGCATTCATAATCGTTCCCAACATTCCGATATAATCAGCCGTCACACGCTCCATGCCGTTTGCTGCCCCGGCTGTACCGCGAAAGATGTTTCCGGCACCGACAACGACGCACACTTCAACGCCTATATCGACAGCTTCTTTAATATCTTGTGCAATACGGTCTATGGTTGCCGGGTCAATGCCATACTCCCGATCTCCCATCAGAACTTCGCCTGACATTTTCAAAAGGACGCGTTTAAACTTTGGTGCTTGTTCAGTCATAGATGCCACTTCTTCTCTGATTTTTTCTGCTTTCATGCCTTTTTATTCCTTCTTGACTGATATCCAATATAGTAACAGCCGCGCAGCAAAGCAACGCGGCTGTAGATTAAAGGGCGTAATAGCTGTTAGCCGTTTACAGCCGCTGCAACTTCAGCAGCAAAATCCCCTTCTTCTTTTTCAATGCCTTCACCCAATTGAAAGCGGGCATAGGCTTTTAATTGTATTGGCGCTCCGACATCTGCCGCTGCATTTTCAAGAAGTTTTGAAATTTTGGTTTCGCCATCCACAACAAAAATTTGTTCCATCAGGCAGACTTCCTCATAATATTTACGCAGGCGGCCTTCTACCATTTTCACAGCAATTTCTTCCGGCTTTCCTTCTGCTTTGGCTTGCTCTTTTAAAACATCTCTTTCCCGGTTCAGGATGTCCTGATCAATAGACTCTTTATCAAGGCATTGCGGAAAAGCAGCCGCGATATGCATAGCAAGTTGCTTGCCCAATGCTGTTAGTTTCTCAGTATCACCGTCTGATTCCAGAGCCACCAAAACGCCGATTTTTCCCATATTGGGAACCAGAGCGCCATGCATATAAGAAGAAACAACGCCTTTTTCGACTTGAAGTTTTGTCATGCGGCGTAAAGACATGTTTTCGCCAATCGTAGAAATTAAATCGGTCAGGGCATTTTGTACATTTTTACCAGCCTCATAGTCTGAGGAAGCTAATGATTCAATTGTATCGGCCTGTTTCAAGGCAATATTAGAAACTTTACCAACAAATTCCTGAAACTGTTCGTTGCGTGCTACGAAGTCAGTTTCAGCATTGATCTCAACCAAAGCGCCACAAGGCCCATCGATGGTTATGGCGACAAGTCCTTCTGCCGCTGTACGATTGGCTTTCTTTTCAGCCTTAGCCAATCCTTTTGTACGTAGAAAATCAATGGAAGCATCCATATCGCCACTATTTTCAACCAGCGCTTTTTTAGCATCCATCATTCCTGCGCCTGTTTTCTCGCGCAATTCCTTCACCATTGCTGCCGTAATATCAGCCATCTTGGTATCCTCGCTCTTCTTGTTTGTTATTGTTACAAAAACCTAGGCTAAAGCCTGCTTCTTTGGATTTTCTTCAATACCAGAACCGGTTTCAGGTGTTGGCTCAACAGGTTCTTTTGTATCTTTCCCATCAGTTTTCGCTTCAGCTTTAACCGCTTTCTCATCAGGTTTAGCTTTCGTAGCGCCACCTTTTTTATCTTTTTTTGCAGGAGGAAGCTTCTCTGCTGCGCCTGTATCCGCACCACTGGCTAGCAACTCAGCCTGTAATCCGTCTAAAACAGCACCGGCAACAAGATTGCAATACAGGTCAATAGCCCGTGAAGCATCATCATTGCCCGGAATTGGGTAATTGATACCATCCGGATCTGAGTTCGTATCAATCACTGCAAAAACAGGAATGCCCAGCTTGTTTGCTTCTTTTATAGCAATCTCTTCCTTGTTTGTATCAATGACAAAAATAGCGCTCGGTATGCCACCCATTTCTTTGATACCACCAATGGAAAGTTCCAGTTTATCCCGTTCACGGGTCATCATCAGGATTTCTTTCTTGGTACGATTGTCTACATCTTCAGATAAAAGCCCGTCCAGTTCCCGCAGTCTGTTGATCGATTTTGAAATCGTTTGCCAATTCGTCATCATACCGCCCAACCAGCGGTGATTAACATAGTACTGGCCACAACGCTTTGCCGCGTCTTTAATGGGGGTTTGTGCCGGTCTTTTCGTGCCGACAAACAAAAGGCGACCGCCGCCGGAAACAATCTCTCTGATAGACTTGAGAGATTCCGTCATTAACGGCACAGTTTGTTGTAGATCAATAATATGTACCCCGTTCCGTACACCGAAAATATAAGTTCTCATTTTCGGGTTCCAACGACGGGTATGGTGTCCAAAGTGAACACCGGCTTCCAAAAGCTGACGCATAGTGAATTCAGGCATAGTCATATTTTTAGTCCTTTTCCGGTTCTTCCTCTGCGGGGCGTGTGATTGCAGCACCTGCCACAACACCGGACGGCATAATAAAGAGCCAGCCCCCGCATGTGTAATTTACGTGTCGCTGGTATATATGCTTTTCCTAAGGCAAGCAAGCTTTTTAGACGGTTTCTAAAAAGTCAGAGCTCCTGAATATCGCCAATACCGTCAAGCCGCTGCAAGGCTTGACGGGACTGAGCAGAAAAAGACCATCGCCCGGGCAGCTTTAGTTGCACGACAAAACCATCTTCTATGTTTAAAAACAGCATTATATTAGCTTGTCCTTTACCTTTATTGTTAAGTATTTCTTTTAAATTGTTGATAGAGCTGGAATTTTCTATGTTAATCTGCACCTCTCGTATTTTACCCGAAAGAGCATCTTCTAACGGTTCTATATTTTGCACGGTGTAGCGTATTTGATCTTCTTTTTGTTCGGCAATCGTTTTGATCAGTAAAGTCTCTCCCGTTTCAAGGATATCCTTTGTTTTGGCTAAAGCCTCGGAAAACAGCATAACTTCATAGATTCCCGTTGAATCCGAGAGTTGTAAAAACGCATATTTGTTGCCTGTTTTGGAAGAAATCTTGATCTGTTTTTTAATCAGCACCCCTGCCATATCGATCAGGGCACTATTGCGGCTGGCTAGTTTTTTCTCGACATTTGCCATGGAAACAATGCCTAGCCTCTCAAGCTGTTCCCGCTTTGAATCCAAAGGATGAGCAGAAAGGTAAAAGCCAACGGCGTCAAATTCATGGCGTAATTGGTCTAGTTGATCCCATTCTTCAACATCCGAAATCTCCAGCATTCCTATTCCGGCGGCATTATCACCGCCAAACAGATTAACCTGCCCGCTCTCTCTTTCCGCTTCCTGCGCCTGAGCATGACGTAAAAGAATCTCGGATGCGGAAAAAACTTTTGCACGGTTAGGCTCTAAGCTTTCAAACGCTCCGGCACAGGCTAGTTTTTCAAATTGGCGTTTATTGAGCGTACCGGCGTTGATCCGTTCAGCCATGTTTTGCAGGCTCTCATAAGGGCCGTTTGCCTCACGCTCTTCAACCAGTTTATCCATGGCCGCTTCACCGGCACCTTTCAGGGCCGCCAGAGCATAACGAATGGAACCATTTTCAACCTTGAAGGTCGCGTAGGATTTGTTGACATCCGGCAGCAACAAATCAATACCCATCCGATCCAGTTCTTGCTTGAAGATGGCAAGCTTCTCTGTGTTTCCCATATCGAGCGTCATAGAGGCTGCCATAAACTCTACGGGGTAATTAGCTTTTAGCCACGCTGTCCAATAGGCGACCAGGCCGTAGCCAACCGAATGAGCCTTGTTAAAGCCATATCCTGCAAATTTAGCAATTTGGTCAAAGATATGATTTGCCTGCTCCTCTGGAACGTTATTATGTTCTTTGGCGCCTGTTACGAATAATTCACGCTGGGCATCCATTTCTTCTTTTATTTTCTTGCCCATTGCCCGGCGGAGTAGATCAGCACCGCCCAACGTATAACCAGCTAATAGCTGTGCAGCCTTCATCACCTGTTCCTGATAGATCATGACCCCGTACGTGTCTTTGAGCATTGGTTCCAGTTTGGGGTGCATATAATCAATGCCTTCGGCGTCTTTTAAATTCGCCAGATAAACCGGGATATTTTCCATCGGCCCTGGACGGTACAGGGCGACAACAGCGACAATATGCTCAAAATTAGAGATCTTGATCTGTTTTCCCAGATCACGCATACCGGAACTTTCCAACTGAAAAACGCCCGTATTTTCACCGCGGGCCAGCATTTGATAGGTTTTTTCATCATCAAAGGGTGTTTTAAGGATATCAATATCCTTGTCCTGACTTTCTTTGATGAATTCGACGGCCTTCTGAATAACCGTCATGTTTTTCAGTCCCAGAAAATCAAATTTTACAAGGCCTGCCTGCTCTACATATTTCATGTTAAATTGGGTAACTGGCATATCCGAACGCGGATCACGGTAAAGTGGGACAAGTTCATGCAAAGGCCGGTCTCCGATGACAAGCCCCGCCGCATGGGTCGATGCATGGCGGTATAGGCCTTCCAATTGCAAAGCAATCGTAATGAGCTTATCAGTTGTTTCATCTTTCCTGCGTTCCGCACGGAGATCGCCTTCCTGTACAAGAGCCTCTTCTAGAGAAACCGGATTAGCAGGGTTGGCCGGTATCATTTTGGCAATGCGGTCCACCTGTCCGTACGGCATTTGCAACACACGACCAACATCCCGTATCACAGCCCGCGCCTGTAATTTACCGAAAGTAATAATCTGCGCCACACGATCAGAGCCATAGCGTCCTTGCACATACCGGATGACTTCATCCCGCCGTTCCTGACAGAAATCAATATCAAAATCCGGCATGGAAACCCGTTCCGGATTTAGAAAGCGTTCGAAAAGAAGATCAAAGGCCAGAGGGTCAAGGTCGGTAATTTTTAGAGCCCAGGCAACAATAGACCCGCCACCGGAGCCCCGTCCGGGCCCCACCGGAATATTGTGGTTCTTGGCCCATTTTATGAAATCGGAGCAAATCAGAAAGTAACCGGGAAAGCCCATCTGGATAATTGTATTCAGCTCAAACGCAAGCCGTTCACGATAGGGTTTAGCTGTTTCTTCTTTTGCTTTATCATCCATATCCGCCGTAAAAACGAAATTTTCCAGCCGCCACTCAAGGCCATTGGCGGATTGCAGCTTTAGCTCTTCTATTTCCGAGCGCCCTCCTTCTGTTTCAAAAGGAGGCAGAATCGGGTCAATCGGTTTCAGCAGAAAGGAGCAGCGCTGTGCCACGACCAGCGTATTATCAATCGCTTCCGGAATGTCGGAAAACAGGTCCCGCATTTCCCGCGCCGTCTTGAAATAATGGTCCGGCGTTGCTTTGCGGCGGTCCTCTTCGGTAACATAGCGGCCTGCGGCGATACAAAGCAGGGCGTCATGCGCTTCGTGCATCTTGCGCGTTGGAAAATAACAATCATTCGTCGCGACCAGAGGAATATTGTGTTTATAGGCAAGCTCAATCAGAGGCTCTTCTATTGCCTTTTCTTCGTATATTCCATGGCGTTGCAGTTCGATATAGAGACGGTTTTTAAAGAGCCCTTTTAGCTTTTTTAAGGCCTCTTCCCCCTGCTTTTTTTGGTTATGTAGCAAATATTGGGATACCGGGCCTTTGACTCCACCCGTTAAACAAATCAGGCCCGTCGTGTGCCCTTCCAGTTCTGCCCAGCTTATATGGGGTTCTTCTGTTGCTTCGCCTTCTAAATGGGCATCGCTGACGAGCTTGCAAAGATTACGGTACCCCTCTTCATTCTGTACCAAAAGGACAAGCTGATGGCTTTCCAGCCCTAGTTGAATTTGACACCCGATGATGGGCTGCACGCCGCTCTTTTTGCCCGCCATCGCAAATTCCAGAGCGCCAAAAAGGTTATTTGTATCTGTTACGGCGACGGCAGGCATATTATCCTGTTGGCACAAAGCCATCAGGTCTTTGATCTTGATTGCCCCTTCCGCCAGTGAATAAGCAGAGTGCAAATGAAGGTGTATGAAACTGTTATCAGTGCTCATCAAATGACGCCAATGCCTTTAACACGTCTTTAGGGCGTGTCTTGTTTAGAAAGTGTCCTCCGGAATTAAGTGCTATGATATTCATTGCCGCCGCATTCGTACAGTGCTTTTGGACGTAATCCACATTCGCATAGGGCACAAGCCTGTCATTATGTGCGTGCAGCACTGTGACAGGGCATTTTATTTCAGACAGAAGCGGCTGTAGCTCCTCTAAAAAAGCCATATATTGCAATAGCTCTGCGTTGCTGTTTCGTACAGACCGTGTCAACAGCCACGATAAAGGCGGTTTGGAAAAGTATTTCTGCACGGGGAAAACTTTCTCCAAAGCCGGATCAAGAGACGCACCCACCAGAATTAATCCAGAGATATCTCCCGAACAATCAGCGGCCAGCCGGGCCGCAACTCCTCCGCCTAGTGAATGTCCGACCAACAAAGGTTTTTGAGAGCCATTAGCGCAATGTAAAAGTAAATCGCGTAAAACCGGCATATCATTTTGTAAATGAGGTAGCTTTTTATCAACGGGACCAAATCCGGGCCGGTCTATGGCGGTGATCTGGTATTGTCCGGCCGCTTTTTTTAGAAACCAGCGCCAATCCAAAGCATTGCCGGGCGTACCATGGAGCATGATAACCGGTTGCATATCTTTGGTTTCGGCTCCTTCCAGATAGGTGATTTGCCGTCCGCCAGTATCATGGTTTTTTTGTGTAATTGATAAGGTCGCAAGTATTTTTTTGCGGGCTGTTGCAAAGCCGATCATATCCCCATACACCGTTTTCAGGATGATTTTTGCGGCTTGTGTCTTGCTCCAGTTATATGAGGGATTTCTGTTCATTTTAAAATGATAACAAACGGCCGTTTTTAAGCTCCAGAACGCGGTCCATTTGATCGGCAAGGTCCATGTTATGGGTGGCAATCAAAGCGCCAATTCCAGCCGATCGTACCAATTCGATCAAAATTTCAAACACATCGGCGGCTGTCTCCGGGTCAAGATTTCCGGTCGGTTCATCAGCCAGAAGCAAACGCGGATTATTGGCCAGCGCGCGGGCAATGGCAACGCGCTGTTGCTCGCCCCCGGACAGGCGGGCCGGCCTGTGAGTTAAGCGGTGCGATAAACCCAGAGCCATCAGCAATTTCTCGGCTTTTTGCCGGGCTTCCTTTTTCTTTTTTCCCGCGATCATTTGCGGTAAAATGACGTTTTCAAGAGCCGAAAACTCCGGTTGCAGATAATGAAACTGATAAATAAACCCTATACGGTCCCGGCGCATTATCGTCCGTTCTGCTTCCGTCATGTTCGCTGTATTTTTGCCAGCAATAACGATGCGTCCGCCAGTCGGTTGATCCAGTAAGCCGATCATTTGGAGAAGGGTTGATTTCCCGGCTCCGCTCGGCCCCACCAGAGCGACCATTTCACCCTTATCGAGCGAAAGGCTCAAATTTTGTAGTATCGTAAGGCTTTGCGCGCCCTGTTTGAATGTTTTCTCCAGACCGTCAACCCTGAGCAGTTTTTTGGTACGGATCGGTCTGGGTTTCTTTTGTTCCAGATTGACAACTTTTTCAGAAGGCTCATTCATAACGCAGTGCCTCCACGGGGTCGAGACGCGCAGCCCGCCATGCCGGGTACAGGGTCGCCAAAATAGACAAGCCAAAAGCCATAAGCACAACGGTGATGACTTCATCCCAGTTTACGACAGCCGGAAGTTGGGACAAGAAATAGATTTCGGCAGCAAACAACTCAACACCGGTTAAACCCTCCAGCCATTGACGGATCGTTTCTATATTGGTCGCAAAAGAAATTCCCAAAGCGGCACCGACAAAAGTTCCCATCAAACCTATGCTCGCGCCGGCCAGCATAAATATTTTCAACATATTTTTACGGGTCGCCCCCATCGTGCGCATAATCGCGATATCATGCGCTTTATCTTTCACCAGCATAATCATGCTGGAAATGATATTGAAGGCCGCCACAAGGATAATGAGCGTTAGAATAAGGAACATAACATTGCGTTCCACCTGCAATGCATTCAGGAAGCTGCTGTTTGTATCCCGCCAATCATAGACACTGAACTGCTCTTCCGTTACCAGTTCGATACCTTTACGAACATGATCAACCTGCATAGGGCTTTCTGCCATCACCTCCAATGCCGTTACAGCGCCCGAAAGCTGGAAAAAATTCTGTGCGGTGGGCAAGGGCATAAAGACGAAGCCGTTATTATATTCATACATTCCGACATCAAAGATCAGTCCTACTTCATAGCGGCGCGAACGCGGAATCGTACCAAACGGGCTGGCCTTTCCTTTAGGCGCAATCAGGGTAACGCTATCCCCCGGCAGCAAATGGAGACGCTCTGCCATTTTGGTGCCGATAGCCAGTTTGGTTCCGGTGAAGTTCGTTTGTTCTCCTTCTATGATAGCCTGAGATAAAATAGGTTTACGGGCAAAGTCCGACTGGCTCAGTCCCCGGACAAGAACACCGCTCGACCGTCCCTCTACAGAAAGCAAGGCCTGCCCCTCAATCAAAGGGATAACAGAGGTCACGCCATCCACATCCAGCAATTTGAGGGACATTACTTTATAATCAACCATGGGACCATTTTGGCTGTAAACACTGACGTGGCCGTTCAGCCCGAGAATGCGCGTAACAAGTTCCTCCCGGAACCCGTTCATAACAGACATGACAATAATCAGCGTTGCCACGCCCAGCATGATGCCAAGAAAGGAAAATGTTGCAATTACGGATACGAAACCTTCCGCTTTGCGTGCCCGTAAATACCGCCAGGCAACCAGTCGTTCAAAAGGTGAAAACATAACAGAACAAGGAGTACTAAAAAAAACAGGGCGGAACAATCAATATCCGCTGAAGGGGTTATTTGTTGGAGCAGAGATCATCGCCTTTGGTGGCTAATTGCTCCAAAACCTGCGTTTGCTTCTCCAGAATTTCGTTCTGATGCATCAGAAGCTGGATAATTTCTTCGACTTTATTGTTCGTATATTCATTAATGTCCATTATGGTCTCCTCATATTTTCTAGTACGATTTTCCAACGATCACTTTCTGACCTTCATCGGCAAAAGGTATGCAGCGCGGTGTCAGGGCAAAATCTTTCTTAATTTGTTCAAATTGCGAATCTTCTAGCAGCTGCGTGTCAATTCTAACAAACCCTAGGCTGTTAGCGGCATAAAAATCCTTCATTTCATCCAGAGATTTAATATCAAAAATATGAGAGTCAAGAAAGGTCTGCGCGCGCGCCAGCAAATTATCCTGCACCTGATCGAGCAAGCCTGCCACTGTATTCACAAAATCATCAACGCTACAGGTTGTTTTAGAGTCCCGGCCCAGATCACGGCGGACGTGAGTCAGGCTGTTTTCATCCATTTCACGCTGCCCTATTTCAACGCGAACAGGAATACCCTTTTTGATTGCACCCCACATTTTGTTCGGCGTGCGTTCGTCGCTTGTATCCAGATGAACCCGAATCCCCTGCTCTTTCAACCGGCTCGCCAGTTTTTCGCAATAGGCCATGACTGCCGTCGTGCTCTCATCACGCACAACCGGGATAATTGCCACATGATAGGGTGCAACACGCGGCGGCATAATCATTCCGTCATCGTCGGCATGAGTCATAATCAGAGAGCCAATAAGACGTGTTGAGATACCCCACGATGTTGTGTAGGCATGATGTTCCTGACCATCACGGCCTTGAAAATCTATACCGCAGGATTTAGAAAAATTCTGCCCCATAAAATGCGATGTTCCGGATTGAAGGGCTTTTCCATCTTGCATCATAGCCTCAAATGTATAAGTGGCTACGGCCCCGGGGAAACGCTCATCTGCTGTTTTTTCACCGGGAATTGTTGGAATGGCAAGATCGTTTTTAGCAAAATCAACGTAGGTTCTTAGCATCTTCATCGAGTCTTCGCGTGCTTCATCTTCTGTTTCAAAAGCATTGTGGCCTTCTTGCCATAAAAACTCAGATGTGCGCAAAAACATACGGGTTCTCATCTCCCACCGCATCACATTGCACCACTGATTGAGTTTCATCGGCAAATCCCGGTAAGACTGAACCCAGCGCGACATAGCATCCCCGATAATCATTTCCGATGTGGGGCGAATAACAAAAGGTTCATCAAGTTTTCCTGCGGGAATCAAATCACCATCCGGACCTTCTTCCAGCCGATGATGGGTTACAACAGCACATTCTTTGGCAAAACCTTCGACATGTTCAGCCTCACGCGTCATAAAGCTCAGGGGAATCAATAATGGAAAATAGGCATTTTGAACGCCCATATCTTTGATCATGTCGTCAAAAATACGCTGCATGTTTTCCCAAATGGCATAGCCATAGGGCTTGATAATCATACAGCCCCGCACAGGCGAATTTTCTGCCAGATCCGCAGCCTTAATGACTTGCTGATACCACTCCGGAAAGTCTTCCTCCCGCGTTGGTGTAATCGCTGTCTTTGGTTTTTTGCCGCTCGCTTTTTGGGCTTGTGCTGTCATCAGATTAGTACCCTTCACCCCAGATGATTGTTTCCTTTGGCTCTTTTTTTGCATCTTCCAGTTTTTTTTGCTCCGGCGCCTTACCTGCTGCCGGTTCCGTTGTCCTTGCTATTTCTGTGGCCGCTTCCCGCTGAACCGGCAGTCCCGTACAGACGCTATAGGTTTCATCGGTTAAGTCCTGACCATTATAAACGACTTTGCCGTTGGTATAAATATCAATTATCCCCACGGGCGCATCAAGCTCCGCACCGGCAGGTAAAGGCTGGTTAAGTTGCTGCGCCAGATCAATCGTAACGGGCAATGTGATCTTGTCCAGAATCGGCGCGGCTATTGTTGCGCCCAGATCAGCCGGAACAACAGGATTGCCGTGAACGTCCACACCGGGCTGATAGGCAACAGATTGTGCTGCCTTATGCGTAAACCATAACTTACAAAAAGCAGCTTGATTTTGCGCATAGGCTGGAATAGAAAAAACAATCAATAACAAACAGATACAAAGAAATTTTATCATTTTACATTACCCTCTTCCATCATGGCTATCGCTATGGCCCTAAAGTCGATAATTTTTATTTCTATGAGTATATATACAAGCAGAAGAAGAATGGCAGATATACAGCTTGTGACAAGGAATTTTAGTTTCAGGTTAGGATGAACCGGTGCACTTGTGGCATGTCCCTGTTCCGGCTCTTCTGGCATCTTATTGCCCCACGGCAAAACAGTAAAAAGTGTTAACCACCAAAGCAAAAGATACGTAACAATAGCCGTAAACCAAGTCATAGCAGTATCCTATACTCGCATCACATGAACTGTTGTTTTGGGTTTTATACCCAGCAAAGCATACATAAAGCGCCGGACGCCAATTCGTATTTCTTCCTGTATCATGTGATCATTAGAAAGATCGCCGCGTTCTATATCAGCCAGAATGTCCTCTATCTCATTCAGGCAATTCTTCTCTATTCTCTCTTCGCCCGGGTTATCAGGATCAAGAAGTCCTATGATACTTATCTGCGGATCACTGAGAAGGTCGCCCCGGTCATCCAGAGCCAATGTAATGTGAATAACGCCTGTAAATTGAAGTTTACGCCGCTCTGCTATTGATTTGTGATGAGAGGACAAAATGCGCTTCGGATCTACAGCCAGAAGTCCTGTCTCAACATGGTCGATAATCTCCGGCGTATCCGGCCCCAGCCGTATAACAGAACCATTGCTCGGCACAAGAACATGTTCAATCTGACAGGCGCGGGCAATCACAGCCTGTGCTTCCAGATGTGTGCGCTCCCCGTGAACCGGCACCACGAGCTTTGGCTTGGTCCATTGATACATATCAGCCACTTCGTCTTTGCAGGGGTGACCAGACACATGAATGCAATGTTCTGTATCGCGCGGTGTTATAATATTTACACCGCCTGCGCTCAGGTTATTTTTAACGTAGTTAATCTCAACTTCATTGCCGGGGATAGCACGTGAGGAAAAAACAACCGTGTCGCCTTTGTTCAGAGTAATCGACGGGTGATCTCCCCGCGCAACTTTAGCTAAAGCAGCCCGTGCCTCCCCCTGTGATCCTGTGAGCATGATAATCTGCTGCTCATTCGGCAAAGTATTAATCTCTTCTTCTGATAAAAAGCTGGCCACGTCTTCCAGAAAGCCACATTCACGACCCGCGCGGGACATGGTGTGCAGAGAACGGCCAACGACGGCGACACTACGCCCGCAAGATTCCGCAGCCTTGGCAATAGAACGCATCCGCCCAATATTCGAGGCAAAAAGAGTGACGGCAATACGTCCCTTACAAGCCCTGAAAACAGATTCCAGTCCCTTTTCAACATCCTTTTCCGAACCGGCGCGCCCTATTACTTCCGAGTTTGTTGAGTCGCCGATATAGGCCATGACTCCTTTTTTACCGGCCTCCTGCAAAGTTTTGAAATCGGTGGGGGCCCCAATAACAGGGGTTGGATCAAGATTCCAGTCGCCGCTATGCACAACACGACCCGCCGGTGTTTCGAGGATTAAAGAACAATTGTCGGGAATAGAATGGGCCATATGAACGAACTGTGCTTTGAACGGCGCCAGATCAATTACGTCGCCTGCTTTAACGATATTGATTTCTGCCTTCTTGCAATCAGGTGCTTCTTCAAACTTGCGGCGCATGACAGCCGCCGTAAAGGCCGTACAGTAAATCGGGCAACGCAAGCGCGGCCACAAATGAGGCACCGCGCCGATGTGATCTTCATGCGCATGCGTTACAATCAGGCCGACCAGATCATCCCGCCGCTCTTCTAAAAAAGACGGATCGGGTAGGAATATATCAATGCCGGGAAAATAAGCCCCCGCAAAGCCAATGCCGCAATCAATGGCCAGCCATTTGCCGTCATAGGCGTAGGTGTTGAAATTAACGCCAAACTGTTCACTACCACCCAGAGGGATAAAGTGAAGCTGCTTTGGGTCCAAGTTTAATTCTTCTGTCATGGGTAGGTCATACAGGAAATTCTTTTATTTTCAAACAGTTTATCTATGCTGGTGGTGTATTTGCAGCAGTCCCTTGAGAGTCAATTCGTCATCAACTGTTTCTATAGCAGGAATCGCATCAGTAAATAGATGCGCCAATCCGCCTGTCGCAATGATAAGTGGTTTTTCAGTCATTTCCTGTTCAATCCGGGATAATATGCCCTCGATTAACCCCACATAGCCCCAATAAAGGCCGGACTGCATAGCGGCAACCGTATTTGTTCCTATAACGGAAGCCGGTCTTTCTATTTCAATTTTCGGTAATTTGGCCGCTGCCCTATGGAGAGCTTCCATCGAAAGTTTAGGCCCCGGTGCAATAGCGCCGCCACAATAGATGCCGTCACCATTCACAACGTCAAAAGTCGTGGCTGTACCGAAATCCACAATAATGGCCGGACTACGATAATAATGCACCGCCGCCACGGCATTTATCAAACGGTCGGCCCCCGCTTCGTCCGGCCTATCCAGATTGGTTGAAACACCTGCATTATCATGCGTTACAAAAACAGGGCCACATGAAAATTTCTCCTGAGAAAATGTCCGGATTTTTTGATCGAGCGCCGGAACAACGGAACCAACGATAACAGACTCTATTTCATATTCAATTGCCGGAAAGTTATCATGGGTCGGACAACGCCAGATTTCCATCTGTTCTTCGCCCTCATAAACAGCGAAAACAATATTTGTATTACCGGCATCAATGACAAGAATCATCAGGAACTCCCGAAAAAAACTTCACCGGCATGAATTGTTTTTTCTTTTCCATCATTCATGCGCAAAAGCAATGCACCGTTTTCGTCCAGATCGGTGAATATCCCGGTTAACTCCCTATCCGGCAGACGGACCTTGATAGCCTCACCCTTACCATGAGCTTGAGATAGCCAAACTTCACGGATCGGTGCAAACCCTTCTTTTCTCCATTGCTTATAAAATATTTTAAATTTTTCAATGAAGACATCACGAAACGGATGGATGGGAACCTGTATCTCCCAGCTGACTTCTTGTAAACCTACAGCGCCTTTCGGCGGTGCCATAATATTAACGCCGACACCAAATACGAGCCACTTCACTTGCCCGTCCGCGGTGAGTTCGCTCTCCAACAAAATCCCGGCACATTTTTTGCCGTCAATCAGAATATCATTCGGCCATTTCAGGGTTTTTACATGGCTGTCTTCCAGATAGTCATCTATAGCTGCTGACAACGCCACGGCCACAACAAAAGAAAGCTGCCCGGCTTCATTCGCCGTGCAATCAGGCCGCAACAAAGCCGACATATAGAGATTGCCAATGGGAGAGTGCCAGTCATTACCATGCCGTCCCCGTCCTTTTGTCTGCATCAGACATTGGATGACGGTCCCTTCAGGAAAATCCTCTGCGGCCAACTCTTTGACGTAGTCTTGGGTCGATTCCAGAGAGGCGTATGTATGAACTTGCCAGTCAATACTCATCCGGCATTCACCCAACGAACAAAACGGAGGCGGCTTCACGTCCCATATTAATCAACAGGTCTGGTGAGAAAATGAAAAACAGGACAAAAATAACGCTGAGCAGGATAACGGCCCGTTTTGTAAATTCCGTGTCTCTGTCAAACGAGTCTACCAGTTTATCGAAGAACATAACTTTAATCACCCGCAAATAATAATAGGCCGCAACAACGGAGGATAAAACACCAAGAACAGCCAGAATATAAAATCCCGATGCGATAGCAGCCTTAAAAATAAATAGTTTCCCCAAAAATCCGGCCATTGGTGGAATAGCACTCATCGAAAACATGAAAAAGGCCATAGAATAAGCGAGAAAAGGGCTGTTCTGCGATAAACCGGCGAGATCATCAATATTTTCAACAGCCATGTCATTCCGGCGCATGGTCAGGATCACACCAAATACACCAGCCGTCATAATCATGTAAATCGTCATATAGACAATCACCGCCCCTGCCCCTTCTGGTGTCCCTGTCGCAACACCAATCAGAGCATAGCCCATATTCCCTATCGAACTATAAGCCATGAGCCGCTTGATATTAGTTTGAGCCAAGGCAGCAAAGGCACTCACAATCATAGAAGCGGCTGCCAAAAACCAGATAATCTGTTGCCATTCAGGCATCAGAGACTCAAAAGGTTCGAACAAAAGGCGCATCAACAGGGCCATGGCGGCTATTTTTGGTACAATGGCAAACAAAGCCGTAACAGGAGTTGGTGCACCTTCATAAACATCAGGTGTCCACATATGGAACGGCACAGCAGAAAGCTTAAAGGCCAATCCCGCCAAAATAAAAACCAGCCCTATCACAGCACCGGTAACAGGAGCTTCTGTTGCCGAAAGTGTTGTTGCGATCACGTGAAAATCGAGCGCGCCCGTAAAGCCATAGATCAGAGAAACACCAAACAGCAAGATACCGGAAGAAAGCGCACCCAGCACAAAGTACTTAACCCCGGCTTCGGCAGACTTTGTATGGTCACGGCGAATAGCGGCCAGGACGTAGAGGCTCAGAGCCTGCAATTCCAAACCCACATACATCGCCAGCAAATTATGAGCTGAAATCATCATGAGCATCCCCAACCCGCCAAACAAGACCAGCACAGGATATTCAAAGCGCGCCATCTGCTCCTGATAAGGGTAACGGATGGAAAGGCCCACAGATGCCGTTAAACCGGTCAGGACCAAAAGCTTCATAAAGCCGGCAAACTGGTCAAGAACAAACATGTCGTTTAATGTTGTCGTGCGGTCCCAGTCAAGCCCCATGAGAAAAAGCGCAGTCAGGATAAACGTGCCCATAACAGTCCAACAGAGCATCATCGTACCGTCATTGCCGCGAAAAACACCCGCCACGAGCAAAATCATTCCCGCTACAGCAAGAAAAAGCTCCGGCAGAAGAGGTGTCAGAGATGACCATACAAACTCATTCATTAACGATAACCTCCGGCATTGGTAATAGATCAGCAACAAAACCGGCAGCCGGCTCAATCTGTTGTATAACAGCGCCCTGTAAGCCGCTCTGGTACAAGCTTACCAGTCGGTCTGCTGAAGGGGCAACTCGGCTTATAACAAAGTTTGGGAAAATACCGAGCAAAAGCACCAGTGTGACAAGGGGAACAAGAATAGAATATTCCCGCCAATTCAAATCCGGCATGTTTGCCGCATCTTCATGTTCCTGCGGTCCAAATACAACACGGCGATATAGAGTCAGCATGTATATGGCACCCAGCACAACACCTGTTGTTGCAAACAAAGCCGCTGTTGTATTGACCGTAAAAGCGCCGACAAGTGATAGAAATTCGCCCACAAATCCGGATGTTCCCGGAAGACCGACCGAAGCCAACATCAGAATCATGAACAGCGTTGCATATTTCGGCATGTTTTTGACAAGCCCCCCATAACGATTGATTTCACGGCTATGCATGCGATCGTAAATTATACCTACACATAAAAACAGGGCGGCCGAAATAAGGCCGTGACTAATCATCTGGAATATTCCGCCTTCAATGCCCTGTATCGTTCCTGTAAAAATACCGAGTGTTACAAAACCCATATGTGCCACAGAAGAGTAAGCAATTAATTTCTTCATATCCTCCTGAACAAGAGCAACAAGCGAGGTGTAGATGATCGCAATAACACTTAGCCAATACACAAAATCAGCGTAGTAAGCGCTCGCCTCCGGAAACATGGGAATAGAAAAACGTAAAAACCCGTAACCACCCATTTTCAACAAAACACCGGCCAAAATGACAGACCCGGCGGTGGGAGCCTCCACATGTGCGTCCGGCAACCAGGTGTGAAACGGCCACATCGGCATTTTGACAGCAAAACTGGCAAAGAAAGCGAGCCACAGCCACATCTGCATGTCACGGGCAACGGGAGACTCCAGTAATGTCGGTATATCAGTTGTCCCTGTCTGAAAATAAAGCGTAAGTAATGCCAGCAGCATCAAAACAGACCCGAGTAAGGTATAGAGAAAAAACTTGAATGCCGAATAAACACGGCGTTCGCCACCCCAGACACCGATGATAAGAAACATAGGAATGAGGACAGCCTCAAAAAAGACATAGAATAATATGGTGTCCAGTGCACAAAATGTACCGATCATAAAGGTTTCAAGAACCAAAAAGGCAATCATATATTCCTTGACGCGTGTCTTGATTGAATCCCAGCTAGCCAATATGCAAAGCGGTGTTAAGAATGCCGATAGCGCAACAAAAAAGACGGAAATACCGTCAACACCCATATGATAAAAAATGCCAAGTGACGGAAGCCATTCCTTTTTTTCAACAAACTGAAAATCTGCTGAAGAGCCGTCAAAATGCCCCAGCATGTAGACAGAAAGGGCAAAAGTAAAAAGAGAGGTATAGAGGGCGGCAAACCGGGCGTTATGCGCTACAAGCTCCTCATCGCCCCGAATAAGAAATATAAATAATACACCGATCAAGGGTAATACGGTCATCAGAGTGAGTATCGGAAAATCAATCATATCAACCCCTGCAATACCGCTTTGTACATGAACCATGAAACCAGAGCGAGCAAACCGAGTACCGTTACAAAAGCATAGTGATATAAATATCCTGTCTGCATTTTACTGAAACGTCTTGCTACACTTTGTGACAGGGAGGCAAACCCGTCCGGGCCCAGGCCATCAATCAAACGCTTGTCACCCGTCTTCCAGAAGACGCGCCCTATGCGCCAGATATTGCGTACAAAAACACGCTCATAAATTTCGTCAAAGTACCATTTATTGAAAAACAGAAGATAAAGCGGCTTAATAAGCCTGACGACTCTGTCTGCAAAGCCCTGACGCCGTATATAAACAAAATAGGCCAGAGCAATACCAAGCAAACCTACGATAACAGGCAGATGTTTGACCCATTCAGGGACATGATGCGCCGCTTCTACTGTGTCGTTTTGAGGCAGAACAAATAGGCTATCGCCCCAGAAATGCTCTTTGTCCCACAGGTTCACATAGTTTTCTTTGTGGCCTGAATCGTAAACATGACCCGTTTCATGCGCCGAACCAACAAATCCACCATAGAAAAGAGAACCCGCAACAATGGCGCCCGTTGCCAGTACAAGCAACGGAATCATCATCACACGCGGTGACTCATGTATATTCGCCATCACTTTTTCATCAGCGCGTGGTTTGCCATGGAAGGTTAGAAAAATCATGCGCCAGGTATAAAAAGCAGTCATGGCCGCCGCGGCAATCCCCATCCAGAAAGCAAAATTTCCGAACCATGTGTGATCGGCCCAGGCGGCTTCCAAAATCATGTCCTTGGAGTAAAAACCGGCGAAAAAAGGCATGCCGGCCAAAGACAGCCCGCCAATCCACATCAGCATGTAGGTGGAGGGAATAGCCTTCCATATGCCGCCCATTTTACGCATATCTTGTTCATCAGACATCGCATGAATAACGGAGCCGGCTCCCAAAAATAACAAAGCTTTGAAAAAAGCATGGGTAACCAGATGAAACATCGCCGCAGGATAGGCTGATACACCTAGGGCAAAAAACATATAGCCGAGTTGGCTCATCGTTGAATAAGCAATGACACGCTTAATATCAAACTGTGTCGTGGCAATTGTGGCGGCTACGAAAGCAGTTAAAGCGCCTACAATACAGACGACCTGCAAAGCCAAAGGCGCATATTCAAACAAGGGAGAAAAACGTGCAATCAGAAAAACGCCGGCTGTAACCATCGTGGCAGCATGAATAAGAGCCGATACCGGTGTCGGTCCTTCCATCGCATCAGGAAGCCATGTATGAAGACCCAATTGCGCCGACTTGCCTACGGCGCCCATAAAAAGAAGCAGGCAAATGACCGTCATGGCGTGAAGTTCATGACCCAGAAAATTAAAGCTGTCTTCTGCCTTGCCTGCGGCAGCACTAAAAATGACATCATACTCAATGCTGCCGAACACAACGAAGATCGCCATAATACCGAGTGCCAGACCAAAATCACCCACACGATTCACAACAAAAGCTTTCACAGCCGCGGCATTGGCGCTTGGTTTTTGGTTCCAGAATCCGATTAATAAATAAGACGCCAGCCCCACACCTTCCCAGCCGAAGAAAAGCTGTAACAGATTATCAGACGTGACCAACATCAACATGGCAAAGGTAAATAAGGAAAGATAGGCCATGAAACGAGCCTTGGATGGATCGTTGCTCATATAACCGATGGAATAAACATGGACGCAGGCTGACACGATATTAATCACGCACATCATGACAACGGCCAGTTGATCGACGTATAAGGACCAGTTCACGATAAAATCACCTGAACTGATCCAGTTTGCTAAAACAACAATCCGGGGTTCGCCCTGCAAGGCAATGGTTCCAAATAAAACACAAGAGGAAATTGCAGCTAAAATAACACTGGCACAGGTCACGAATTGCGCGCCTTTATCCCCTATCTGTTTCCCGAATAATCCGGCAACCAAAAAAGCAACAAGCGGTGGGAAAACGGCAAGAATCTCCATGATTAACCTACAACTCCCCGGCTGGTATATATTTATACGTTACGGGCACTCTCTCATATGCCTTGGGGAAAGTTTCTATTTCTTCCTCCGAGCAATGCTTGGCCAGAAAAACTTCGTAATGATATTCTTCCGTATCCTTCTCCTGTTCCACAGAGACAGCTAAAGCCGCTCCGTTAAAATAAGTCTCCAGATAGCTTGTGATCGCGTCAAAAGAATCATAGGCCTCGATTAAAGTTGCCATTCTCTCCCCTACCCTTTCATCATGGAAATATCATCGACAGCGATAGATCCCCTGTTACGAAAAAAGACAACCAGAATAGCCAGCCCGATTGCAGCTTCCGCGGCCGCTACTGTCAATACAAACATAGCGAAGACCTGCCCTGCGAGATCACCTAGAGCCCAGGAAAAGGCTACAAAATTGATGTTAACAGCCAACAGCATCAGCTCGATCGACATCAGGATAATAATCACGTTTCTTCGGTTTAGAAAAATCCCAAATATACCTATTGTAAACAAGATCGCAGCCAGTACGAGATAATGAGTTAATCCAATCAGCATCCTTCTATCCCCCCGTTCCCGATGTCACTTTTTTGATTTCCAGTACATCTTCTGCTTTTTGTGCAATTTGTTCAGCAATTTTCTGGCGTTTTACGCCCGACCTGTTCCTGTGTGTTAAAATGATAGCGCCTATCATAGCAACCAGCAAAATCAGACCAGACGCCTGAAAAGCATATATATAGTCAGTATAAAGCAAGCGCCCCAGAGCCTCCGTATTGGTTATTGCTCCTATATCCGGAATAGGAGCGGATAACGCCGCCGTCACCTGGATAGCGCCTGTATTCCACGCTCCGTACAATATAGTTAACTCGGCGAGCAAAACACCACCCGCCAAAACGCCGACGGGAACGTATTGCATGGCCCCTTTTCGCAAGTCCGTAAAATTAATATCCAGCATCATGACGACAAACAGGAATAAAACAGCCACAGCCCCAACGTAGACAATCAGCAAAATGAAAGCGATAAACTCTGCTCCCAGCAGGACAAAAAGACCGGCTGCATTAAAAAAGGCCAGAATAAGAAACAGAACGGAATGAACGGGATTGCGTGCCGTGATAACCATCAAAGAGCTGGAAATCAGAATGGCGGCAAATAGATAAAAGGCAAAAGCTTGGATTATCATAGACAGTAAACTCTGGTGGATTACTCAATAGACCTCCTGCTTTTTAGCCTTTTAACAACCCTTTATCAAGCGCTGGCGTAAGAACAATCCACGCAAATCTTTCTCCAAAGCTTTCTATTGATTTTTTACGCAAAGCAGGGAAGTATGGGTCGGAGTCTATGGTCCTTCGTTCTTCTTCAAAATAAGGGTGGTGTTTGTGAGTCGCATATTCATTTTTCTAGCTGGTTTTCTTCTTGTGCTGTATAGTGCTTCTCCTGCCAAAGCTTCGGAAGATATTGTTAGCTTTGGTGTCGGTTACTACGATGTTTTTGATGATGAGAGCGCCGCAGACTGGCGGCTGGAATATAGATGGGACTATGACCTGTTCTGGGAACTTAAGCCTTTTGCCGGTGTAGAGGTGACGACAGACGGCTCTCTCTATGGCAATACCGGCCTGTATAAAGATTTCTTTATCTCCGATGAGGTTTTTGTTACACCAAGCTTTGCCGTTGGTATTTACGAAGAAGGTGGCAGCGATTTAAATCTGGGTTACTTCCTTGAATTTCGTTCGCAAATAGAAATTGGCTATGAATTTGAAAGCGGGCGCCGTCTATCACTTGGGCTTAGCCATATCTCAAATGCCAGTCTGGGGGAGCATAATCCCGGAACAGAAATTCTGGGTATCTATTACCACGTTCCGGTCAGCAAGATATTTGGCGCAAAATAAGCCCTTTATCTCACGACTTACACTTCTAACGAAATGTCCTCGCGACTCATGCGGCTGGCCCAATGGCTGGTATATGGTTTTCCACCATGGATAACACGGTCTTCATCCGCTCTGTCATATTTTGTCCGCTTGCTTTGACGGAGAATAGAGAGGTTAAGATCCTTCGGGGTCATGCCCTGCTTTTTAGCCAAGGCTAAAAAATCACGCTCCGTTTTTTCGTATTGTGCTTTAGAGCGAATGGGGTTTTCCGGTATGGAAGCCGCCTTATCCGGATGGCCCTGTTCATTAAATTGATCTTTCATCCAGTTTTTAACACGCCGGTCCAGCATTGCGCCGGTCCATTTATTATCCCTGAATAACAAGAACATGCTGGCTCTTGTTAAACTCAAACCGTTTATTTTTTTTGCCAGTTCATCACGACCGACATGCCGTAAATCCAGCTCCGTATTATTGATAATGGATTTAAAAAATTTCTTATTGAGCTCCGGCGCACCACACTTCACACCTTTGGTTACGAAATGGCCAAGCTTACCGTCATCAATAATCTTTTTTATGATCTCAAAAGGCATTTTCCCGGCACCGCCGACATATTTGTCCATATATTCGATCATGCGTTTATAAGCCGTTTGGCTTTGTACGCGACCGCTTTGCGCTGACAAATGGCAAAAAACAAGAAACAGTTGCAAATCCGAAAGACTCCGCCGGGAATTGTCTACATTCTGAAACGTTACTGTAAGAGGCACTATACGCACTCCCATCCTAGGTTAACCGTGGAGTGCTATTCTAGTTACATTCCAGAATCTGTCAATCGTTTTATGGATAAGCTCTAGCGATACGGTTCATCCTTAAGCAGATTAGCCGCAATTTGTGCTTCCCAACGGTCGCCATTCTCAAGGAGCTTCTCTTTGTTATAGAGAAGCTCTTCATGCGTTTCGGTCGCATATTCGAAATTGGGGCCTTCGACAATCGCATCAACCGGGCAAGCTTCCTGACACAGGCCGCAATAAATACATTTTGTCATGTCGATATCATAACGCGTTGTCCGGCGGCTGCCGTCATCACGCGGTTCGGCCTCAATCGTAATGGCCTGTGCCGGACAA
Source organism: Alphaproteobacteria bacterium (assembly GCA_021776075.1). Taxonomy (GTDB): domain Bacteria; phylum Pseudomonadota; class Alphaproteobacteria; order Micavibrionales; family Micavibrionaceae; genus JAJFGQ01. The sequence continues at coordinate 70,851 of JAJFGQ010000079.1, forward strand.
ACAGCTTCACACAATTTGCAGGCAATACAGCGCTCTTCCCCGTTCGGATAACGGCGCAAGGCGTGTTCCCCTCTGAAACGTGGGCTGATCGGAGCTTTTTCATAGGGGTAATTAATTGTCACACGCGGTTTGAACATATAACTAAATGTCAGGGCCATGCCCTTGACGATTTCAGACAGTAGAAAGCTGCGTGCAAAACTATTCAACGACATAGGCTAATCCATAATTTAAGGCTGTTTTTTTACGACGATCTATATTTCCAATATGGTGCAAACGGCTCATATAAGGATGCTCCTGCAATTCAACATCAACATCTGATGTATCAACTTCCTTTATAACCCTTTCTTTTATCCACGCCCCAATCGGGGATTCTTCATAGACCGGCAAAATAATACGCTCGACACCGCCCCCCCGGGAAAATTCTAATATGTTTTGCAGCGCGGCCTGCGCTTTCTCGCGTGGCCACGATTCACCCAAACTACGTCCGTCAAGACTATCAAGATCAAAATATTGGGCCGCCGCACATAATATTCTAGCAGAGGCATTAAATTTCTTTGCGAGCGATGGATCATCAAATTCCGCGCCCCGGCGCCATGCATCCGAGAGAGAAATCAGACACAATGTCTTCATCCGGTTTTGCGCCTGAAATGAGACTCCAAATTTAACCGTCATATTTTTTATCCTTTTGGTAACGCATCAAACATAACCAGAATTCCTGACACTACCAGAACCCACCCTAATGTGAAGGGCAGAAAGACTTTCCAGCCCAGCCGCATAAGCTGGTCGTAGCGATAGCGCGGGAACGTCGCCCGCGTCCAGATAAAGAAAAACAGGACCGATGCGGTTTTTAAACCAAACCAGATAATGCCGGGCACAAATCCCAAAAAGTCCATGCCAAAAGGCGGCAACCATCCGCCCAAAAACAACACCGTGGCCATCGCACTCATTAAAATCATATTTGCGTATTCACCGAGGAAGAACAGCGCGTAGGTCATCGCCGAATATTCCACCATAAACCCGCCGGAGAGCTCCGACTCCCCTTCCGGTAAGTCAAACGGGGCACGATTCGTTTCGGCCAAAATAGAAATCAGAAATACGATCAGCATGGGAAAGAGCAAGAGCTGCATCCAGAAAGGGCGCGGTGCCATAACGATTTCTGTCAGATTCAATGAACCGGCACACAGAAGAACGGTGACAATTACCAATCCCATGGACACTTCGTAGGACACCATTTGTGAGGCTGAGCGCAAGCCGCCCAGAAACGCATAGCGAGAATTGGATGCCCATCCGGCCATCAACACGCCATACACACCCATGGATGAAATTGCGAACAGATACAAAATACCGACATTGATATCAGCCAACACCATACCTAGATCAAAGGGAATCACCGCCCATGATACAAGTGCCAGAGCAAACAGCATCACCGGCGCCAATAGAAAGACGGCCTTGTTAGCCTGCGAGGGGATAATCGTTTCCTTGGAAAACAGCTTGATGCCGTCGGCAATGGGTTGCAATAAGCCGAGAGGCCCGACGGTCATTGGTCCCTGCCGCCGTTGCATAGCTCCCAGAACTTTACGCTCCGCATATGTCAGGTAAGCCACAAAAAACATGACAGCACCGATAATAATCCCGATATACAGGACCATCCACGCCAAAGGAATACCGTATGTCGTCCAAAGCTCAGTCATGCCGCCTCTTTTTTATTGGTATTATCAAGAATGGTTTTCAAATCCGGTCTGAAATAATGAGGGCCTTTTAGAACTTTACCGTCGCTTTCACGGCGGATGGGTTTGCCGTCTTTACCCAGTTTGCTCATATTGGAAGAATGCACCTCGTCAAACGCCGCGCGTTTAAAGCTATGCAATCCAAAGGATAAATAAGCGCCGTCCAGCACATATTGCAAATCCGTCAAAGCATCCAGCGTCTCGACAATATCACCCGCCGCCAGAGCCTCCTTCAGTTCATCAAGCTCTTCCTGTAACAAATTGATCCGCAGGAGCTGCGTTTTCTCATCAGCTACGGTCGGTGATTCATGAACCGGCAGGCCATAAGTTTCGTGAAATTCTTTTACGCCTTTGATGGTATGGGTCATAGAACACTCCTCCCGCTATAAACACGAGGGTCATTCTAGCAAAGAAGCGCGGTGCTGCAAAAACTCTTTTACAGTTTTTTTTAGTTATGCCGGTTTTGGTGAAGGAGAAGACGGTGAACGGTAGTGCTGACCTTTTGTCTACGAAAAGAGTTTTTTAGTACCCTCCACGGATAACACATTGCAAATCCATAATTTCTTTATGCAGAGATTCTGTCATCTCTCTTGTTCCATGTGGCACCCAGTATAGCGCAAGCTCTACCCCATTGTAGTCCCATTCAAAAAACTCGTTGTTATGGTTTTTTGCTATGTCTATCAAGGCTTTCTTTAGTTGAAAGCTGGCCTCCCCTTCACGAACATCAAACAGCCAGTCTTTGGAAAAACCATCTGAATGTTTCTCAGGTCTCCAAAGCACAGAGCATTTCAAGACATTCTTACTTGCGCAATCTAAGCTGTATTTTGTGCAAGGTAATGATTTAAGAATATATCTGGAACGACCGCTTGGAAGCTCGTGTTCACCATAGTGTCTAGTGTAGCCTCTTCTAGGGGAAGAAATAAGCCAAACAGGCACTTCACGTGTTTCTTCCTGAACTCTTAAACCTAATTCTTCAGCAACGGCATTGAGAGCAAACTTCTTGTTTTGGGTGCGTTTGCCAAAAAACATAAATAAGACCGCAGTAACCCCCAATAGAGCAATGACAATTGCCAAACTTACCATAACCGCTATTCGGCCGCCTGCATATGAGCGGCTTTCTGTGATTCCGTATGAAATTCTGTGGTGCATTCATTCATGGTCGCAGAGGCCCGGCAGATCGCATTTGTAAGATAGAAATCTTGAGATAATGGTTTGAAATTGTTCTTTAACACATTGCTTTTAATACCAAATTTTTTCCATTCGGCGGGTGCAGTAGAATCGATATCACCCATGTGCGGCCATTCTTTTACAATACGGTCCCGTAATTGCACATGGTTATCATAGGGCAATGCCTTACCCATGTGCCCCGACAAAGCCCGTAAAACCGTCCAGTCTTCCCGTGCATCACCCGGCGGATTAACGGCCCGTTTTGCCATCTGTACGCGCCCTTCTGTATTTACATACAGGCCATCCTTCTCCGTATAAGCCGCACCGGGCAGAATAACATCTGCCCGCGCAGCGCCCGCATCACCATGGTGTCCCTGATAAACAACGAAAGCTTTTTTAGATATGGCACTCATATCAAAATCATCAGCACCCAGTAAATATACAAGGCTCATATCGGCCAGATTAAAGCCGTCTTTCGCGTAAAAACCAATATCCAGTGCGCCAACGCGGGAGGCCGCATGGTGCAAAACGTTAAAACCGTTCCAGTCTTTGGTAACCATGCCGAATGTCTCAGCCGCCTCACGCGCCAGATTCTGAACGGCATCACCATCTTCCCGTTGTAAAGCGCCCATGCCCACGATCAACATGGGGTTTTCTGCTTTTTTCAAAGTCTCTGCAAAGCCGGATTTTGCTTTGATAAGTTTTTCAAGATTCTGCGGTCCCGTCCCTAGATGTTCGTAAGGATAAGTTAAATCAGTTTCTTCACCAATCATCGCGATTTTGATCTGTTTCTCCAGCCATGTTTTACGGATGCGGGCATTAATCAGAGTCGCCTCATGGCGTGGATTTGTACCGATTAGCAAAATGGCGTCGGCTTTTTCGATCCCGGCAATCGTTGTGTTGAAAAGATAGCCGCAGCGTTCAGAAACGTCAAAAAACGTTCTATCCGTCCGGCATTCAAAATGGCTGCTTCCCAGTAAGTCTTTCAACGCCACCATCGATTCAAGGTCGCAAAGATCACCAGCCAGCGCCGCTGTTTTCTCCGGTTTCGTCTTTTTCAATTGAGCTGCGACAGCGGTCAGGGCGTCATCCCATGAAGCCTCATGCAACTTGCCGTCGTCTCCCCGCACCCACGGGCGGTCCAGTCGTTTCTTTTTCAAGCCGTCGTAAGAAAAACGAGTTTTGTCATTGATCCATTCCTCATTCACATCTTCATGCAAGCGCGGCAGAATGCGCATTACTTCGTTTCCGCGTGAATCAACACGGATGTTAGAGCCGACCGCATCATGAACGTCGATCGTCTCTGTTTTTTGAAGCTCCCACGAACGCGCCGTAAAAGCATAGGGTTTAGAGGTCAGTGCGCCGACCGGGCAAACATCAATTAAATTACCGGACAGCTCCGTATCAACAGCCTGTTCGATAAAAGTCCCGATTTCACTGTCTTCGCCGCGGTTAAGCTGCCCCAACATCGGCGTTCCGGCAATTTCATCAGCGAAACGAACGCAGCGCGTACAGTTAATGCAGCGAGTCATCACCGTTTTGATGAGCGGTCCCAGTTCTTTATCCGGCATAGCGCTCTTGCTTTCATGGTAGCGCGAACGATCAAAACCGTAGGCATAAGCCTGATCCTGCAAATCGCACTCTCCGCCCTGATCACAAATCGGGCAATCAAGCGGATGATTGATCAACTGCATTTCCAGCACACCGGTACGCGCCTTTTTCACCATCGGTGAATTTGTATGCACCACCATGTTGTCAGCACAGGCCAAAGCACAGGAGGCCTGCGGTTTCGGTGGTCCGCCCTCAACCTCCACAAGGCACATGCGGCAATTCGCCGGAACCGTTAGTTTGTCATGGTAGCAAAAACGCGGGACTTCAACCCCCAATTGCTCCGCCGCCTGCAAAATGCTGGTCCCCGGCTCGACTTCGATTTCCATTCCATCAATTGTTAATTTTGGCATTTTGTTACCTTAACGATGTTATTCCGTAATCTAGTTGTGTCATCCCGTAATCTACTTGTGTCATCCCGTTGAAAAACGGGATCCGGTTATCAGGCGGCCTCGTATAAGTCATTCCATTCCGGATTGGCTTTTTCTATCAATTCCAGTTTCCAATCTCGTCTCCATTCCTTCATACATTTTTCCCGATATATTGCTTCGTTTACATCGGTAAACTCCTCTGCGTAAACAAGCTTAGTCGTACTGTACCTTTTGGTAAACCCCTCAACAAGACCTTGTTTATGCTGCCAAATTCTTTGTTGCAAATGGGATGTAACACCAATATAAAGCGCCGTGTTTTTTCGGGTCGTTAAAATATAGACATAGTAAGCTTTTGACATCGCCTCATTACCCTACCCGATCCCGGCTTCCGCCGGAATGACAATTGTGTATGGTTTTTCCCATACGTTCTCTTTAAACCACTCAAATCTTGGTTGTTCGGCAATTAACAGAAAAAGACCACATTCATACCTAAGGTCACCTGTGCAGTATTTTTCTATTTTTTTCTTATCTTTTTTTGTATTAGAGTCAGTGGCATTCCCGTTTTTCTTGACCTCAATAACAAGTAGATTTCTTTCATTGCCCTCTCGGTTATGGATAACAATGTCCGGAAAAACAGTTGTTCCCTTATCGTCGTCTGACTGTATATTTTCTGCTTGAATCTCTTTTTTTATATGACCACCCTTATCTTTATTCCACATTCTATTATATTCGCAGTCCACAT